>NZ_JBMKHJ010000016.1:0-109295 GCF_049237265.1 Enterobacter cloacae complex sp. IR5384
GGCTACACAATAACAAGGGAAGACTTACTCGTGGCTGCAACCCTACTAGCTCAAAATTTATTCACACATGGTTACGCTTTGGGGAAATTATGAGGGGATCTCTCAGTGCCAGGCGGGCTTTAACTCGCTTGCTGGTGAGAAAACGCTTCACTTCTTTAAGTTCGCTGCCAGCCGACAGCATATTGAAGACATGCTGTTTGAGACTGTTGTTATTTTTGGCCACTTGTTTCTCCATCATCTTTGTACATGGTTATTTCAGGCTGGCCTGCCAGATCACACACGTTATCCATATGCTTTTGGACCCAGTCTGTTAGACCCAGACCTTCGGCCTTTGCCTGATTGACGTAACGCAGTTTACGTTCAGGGGTAACCCGCATCTGTAGTTGTGCCGTCGCTGGAACCGCCTCTTTCAGGGCGTTAAGGCCCCTCTGATCACGGGCCTGAATTGATGGTTTACCGCTAGGCATCTGATGTATCGCTCTCCCGGCGAGCGGTGGACAGCTCTATTTCTTTTGCGATAGCTTTATCTATGGCATCCAGCTGCATGGCAAACTTGATTTCAAGCGAACAGCGTAATGCCTTCAGGGCGCGTTCTTTGGTGCTGTATTGTGGTATGCCGTTCTGGCTACCATTCATGCCTCGCATGCGGCGGGAGGTTGCATCGACAACCTCTCCCTCTTCCCGTGTGCCGTGAACCGTAGTTCCGCTCCATGTCGGATAAACAGTGCCAGTGGCGGTGTTGAAGCTCCAGCCGTTTTGGTATTCCCCCGAGACCTCTGGTACGGGCATATCGCGTTCAACGCCATAGTCAGACCAGCGTAAAGCGCGGTTTATTCTGGCCTGTGCCACCAGCTCATCATACGCGGCTTGTTCTTTTTTATTCATCGCCATTTAGGGCAATCTCCTTAGAGGGGAATTAGGTGTTATATCGGTACGTAAGTGCTTTTCAGGCCTAATCTCTGACAAGGCCTGATGTGCCAGACTGCCGTTGCATTCACCGTTTTATGGCGGTTGACAGAGCCTCATTAAGAGCCGCAATTAGCTCAGGCGAAGTCGGCTCCAGATTTTTGGAAGCGTTCAGCAGCTCCTGAAGTGAAGAGATTTCCTTTGGCTCCACCTGGTTTGTTTCAGGTGCCGTTTTTTGCACTTCATCCAGTGTACGCTGTGCACCGTTATCCAGCACCAGCACCCCCCCGGCACGAATTTCTGAAATGGTGCGCAACGTATACATCAATTTATCCCAGACACGGCTACCAACCTCGAACCCGGAATCAGCTACTTTTTCTTCATTATGCTTTTGAAAAATTTCTTCTAACCAAGTGGTGAAGCGCTTTCCAAAAGTATTGGCGGCTAAAGAAGTGCAGGAATAAACCTGTTCGACCTGTTTTGTTCCATTTTTATCAGTGAATGTAATGAGACCGATTCGGCCACTGTTAACAGTGTAAAAGCGAGGTTGAAAGCCAGCTTTGAGAAGGTTTTCAATAGCTGAAAAAAAATCTTTTTTGAGCATCGGTTTCAAAATGGTTTTCCTTTTATGCCCGGTGCCGCCGGGGCGGTGGCGTTAAATATACGCCATGTAAGTAAATTAATTTATACCCATTTGATTGTCAATACAAACAAAAAAACAAACCATGTTTATTATTTTATCAACGATGCTATTTTAAAGTCCGTCTAAAATAAAAAACCAAAAAGTTAAATTTGAAGCCGTCCTTCCTAAATTCATTTCTTGCGCATATTAGCACCCTGCTTTAAGTAAATAATTTTTGA
The DNA here is from genome assembly GCF_049237265.1 of Enterobacter cloacae complex sp. IR5384. Taxonomy (NCBI): domain Bacteria; kingdom Pseudomonadati; phylum Pseudomonadota; class Gammaproteobacteria; order Enterobacterales; family Enterobacteriaceae; genus Enterobacter; species Enterobacter cloacae complex sp. IR5384. The sequence continues at coordinate 1,768 of NZ_JBMKHJ010000016.1, forward strand.
AAAAGTTGTCTGGAGGTTATTAGCTCGTGCATCTGGATTGGTAATATAAAGCCAACACAGAAAAGGAAAACAAAATGTATAAATTAGTATCTCCTCGTGAACTGACTGAGATTATTACCGGTTTACTGCTTAAACCTGAACTCCTTGGTGAGCTGGACTCACCAGAAAAGCATCGGATGTTTATGGCAGATTTAGGCCGCGTGGTGGCCGAACATTGTGGAGGTCTGGTAAACAGCGTCGTCTTGCCAGGAACAGAAGTTACAGTGTCGGATGGGTTACCGCTTAATGGCCAGCCGGTACGTTATCTCGGAATCAAAGAGAACATCCCTCACCTCCTTGTAGAGCCTGATGCTTCCTTACCTTCGCTCGCTAAAAACGTCTGGATGTATGCAGATCCTGAAGGCTGGAAAGAACATTTTGGAGCTGAGGAAGACTGCCTTACTCCTGAAATGATGCAGCTGTTCCGTAAAGGTATCCAGGCTCTTCAGAAAGAGCATGACACCCCTGAAATTAGCCTCACACTTCAGGACTGGCGCCTGGAGGAGGAAACACTGCCAGAAGAGGACAGTCAGGCCTATCAGGTCAGCGTTACCGGCCAACATAACATCCACTGTGAAGTTGTTAACAAGGAAGGTAACCCCTGTTTTGGTGTCATGTTCGAAATCGATCAGGGTGTGCCTGCCTTACACATCAACACCGGCGGGGATATGTTGCTCCACATTCATTGCGCCCATAACGGACTCGTTCTGACCCCTGATGCAAGCGGTCAGCGATTTGATAAGGCTCCCGTTGACCGCTTCTCTTATAACAGCCCATCCCTGCTGTTGTCTGCCGACTAACCAAGGCCAAATCTGAATTGTCCCGTTTAAGTAACCAACCCGCTGCCGCCAGGCGGGTAAATCCTCTTAATGGAGTTTTAATGCAAATCTCAACTGAAGTTCTGAACGTCTTATCTCGCTGCCGTGCTGAAGGGAACTTTCTTTTCCTGGCCGACCAGCTCGACCGCAGCATTTATGTTAAGACAAACAAAGTGCTCGAAGCCGCCGGTGGCAAATGGAACCGAAAAGAGCAGGCACATATTTTTACGGCGGATGCAGCTGAGCGTATCGAGCAAATCATTCTGACAGGTTCGGTTGACATCCCACGAGATCTGTTCAATTTCTTCCCTACACCTGAGAATTTAGTCACAGATATGGTTCTACGCGCTGAACCAGCTGCCGGGGAGCGTGTACTGGAGCCAGAGTTTGGTGATGGCCGCATTCTGAAAGCCTTAAAACTGGCGGCTCCGGATGCATTGATTACCGGGATCGAATTGAACGATGAGCGATTCCTTGCAGTGAAGAACGATAGTGTCCTTAGCACAGGAGTCGAGCTGGTGCATACCGACTTTCTTGGGTACCAGCCCGATGAAACTTTTGATGTTATCGTTATGAATCCACCATTCCTTAAACGCTCTGACGTTAAACAAGTCATGCATGCCATCGCAATGCTCGCTAAGCGAGGTCGCTTACAGGCCATTCTGTCAGCTGGGGTATTGTTCCGGGAAGACACACTGACAAAAGCGCTCAGGGAGCGAGTCAAACAACTTGGCGGACAAATTTCGCCTCTTCCGGATGATACATTTAGGGAGTCCGGAACAAAGGTCAAAACAGCCCGCCTTGAAATTGATCTTCGCCGCTAACTGACAAGCAACCGGAAAGAAATCTTAATACGAGTAGCCGGTTAAAGTTACCTGACCGGCTTAACTGACTAAATCAATAAAGAGTGAACAGAAATGACGCATACTGCCGTTTCTCAGGCTAATAGTGCTTTGCAGCTACCCACGGTGGAGCATGTCTACGCTCTTCTGAAAGCAAATTGTAAACCTGACCGCTTTGACGGGCGTGACGGACCCGTGTGGGGCCAGGAATACTCGTGGAATCTGGCAAAAGATCGCTTACAGGATCTGGAGAAATACGGTAAGGCATATGTCTCCCGTCATGAAGACCGTATGGGGGAAGGATTTAGTTTTGGTCCTGACCTGTTAATTATTCGCTAACGCTCCTAATGCCTGATGATATGGTAAGCACAACTGGAAAAATATGTTTTCAAAGCCTATGACCACTTTCACACCAGAACGTATTGAACAAATTTTGGAATTTGCCGAGGGTAGTAACCCAAGCGAAGCAATGAGTCTCAGAGCTGACGAAGTTGCTGTACTGGCACGTATTGGAAAGGCAGTTATGTCGATTGCGCCTGTTTATCAGTGCGAGTTTTGCCACCATGACGCAACCGGGCAACTTCAGTGGCACTGGGAAGATGTGAACAAAGCTTTTTATGATAAATACGATCCAGACAGACGCGGAAGACGTCGAATCCTCTATACCGCCCCGCCGATGCCTTTAGTTTCGGCTGACCTGCTTAACATGGCTTCATCTGCTATTGAAGACTTGCTCACTAACAAAGACAGAAGTGGTGCGGGAATGTGGAATGACATTCCAGAACAGCTACGACGCGCAGCAGAACTGGTAATGGATAATAGCCGGGCCGCTGAAACAGAAGCGATGCTGATGCGTCTTTATGTAGAATGTGACACAGGTGAGCGCAGGGGCAACGGCACTCAATCTGGCGTAGCAATGCCTTCTTGGCAAACCGTTGAAGAGGCACGTGTGTTGCTAGGGGTGAAATGATGCAGTTCTCGCCAGGGCAGTTTGTAATTCACAACAAGAAGCGCCTTGCGGAACGAAGGTAGACGTACTGACTGAGGTTCACTCCCCTCTCGACTGGTGGCGTAATGCCGCCAGGTTTTGATTCATATATGCCGTCCGTTAACGCATTTATATCTGACATACCTAATTTATCCTGATTCTTTTTTACACAAAGTAAAAGCATCACTTAATGCGATATGTGGATGCCGATAGTTTCAGGCTAATGTTATAAGTTTTGCAATCGTTGCCAGTTTGGACACCACAGAAATGTCAGATGTAATTCCAAAAAGAAAGATTTCCGTCCTGAACGCACAATAAGGTTTGTCGAAAGGCAAATTATAGATTTGTAATTTCGAGCACCATATGGAGAAGTTTTTTATACTTTTACGAACATAGTGACCTTTAGGAAAAGCTTAAAATAACACCAAACCTAAAGGGGAATAAGAATGAAACATCTCGCTTTTATTACTGCTGTAGCCGGACTCGGTATGTCTGTTCAGGCCCCAGCTCAGATATATGAATCGGCCTTTAAAGACACGAACGGTATTGAGATCCACGCCCCGTCTTCTCGTCTTATGCTTAATCCGGCATCACCGGTAACTTTGACACTTATTTCAGGTCTTGATCGTTTCGTTAATGTCAAAGTCACGAAAGACACTGGAACTGTCATTCTTAATACTACGACTACACGGACGGGTGTATCAGACCGACTAACAGCTGCTGACGGTAGTGAGTTCTACGGCAAAAAAGTAACTTTGCCTGCTTTGGGTGAAGGCAAATTTGTCGTTCAGATAAACGTGTTAGATCTCAATCAGAAGCCTGTAGCGACCTATAACTATAACTGGCTAATTGATGTCACCCCTCCAGCGGCAAATGCTCTTACCGCTAATACTGGTTCTGGCTCTACCGCTGGTGACGTGTGGAAGCTTGGATTAGAGGCAACGGGGCAGTATGACTTCACCTCTTCGGGCGTAAGTGATGCAAATGGTATTGATAAGGGCCTAATATATATTTACAGGCAGGACGGTAGCCTCTACAGCACTACACAGATGCAGTATGACGTATCCGGCCAAAAGATGTACCACACTTACTCTAAGAATTCAGTTAAGGGAACCGGAATACCAGACAGCAACCTGGATGAAGACTTTACTGCAAAAGTTGTTATCTTCGATAACGCAGGTAATAGCCGAACGCTGCCAACTCAAAAATTTCGCTACGACAACACGCTGGGTGAGATGACACTGTGGGCCGTTCATGATCCAAATACGTCTTCCAGCGTCGTACCCGGGGTTTCTAATTATCCGGCTTACAAAGCCGGTATGGTCGTTAACGAAAACCCTATTCGATTAGTCTACCGGATCCCAAAATCTAACTACCGTGCTTATTCAGAAGGTGGGCTTCAGTTCATCAATCAATATTCCGCCCCCAAAGAGATAGCTGTAGACAGCACTTATGCTTATGTTGAAATGACTCTTCCCTATGGCTCAATTAATGGGGATATGGCTCGTATGGCGAACTTTGGCCAGTGGGGAGGGTATTATCCGTCATACAGCCTCGTTCTAAACCCATCTGCAAACCAAACGCCTGCATTTGCGGGTACCTGGGTAGATTTCCTCGATGATAAGGGGAACTGGGTTAAGTGGAAGGATTTTGAGAGTGTGGCTTCATCACGACTGCCAATTAAAATTTCCCGACTTCGTTTTAACGTTGAAGCCCGGCCCTTTGCACAAGAGATCGGCGGTAAGGCGACCTGCACCATTCCGGCAGGAAAAACCTCGTGTGAAGCGCCTGAGACGTTTGATATGGCCTTGGGTACCCAGGGCTACAATAGGATCCTTTACTTCGTTCGCAGCATCAGCAATCCCATTTTGCGGTCTGAGCAATGGATTATGACACGCTGGAACAATAAACAACTGCCGGTAATAAACTCGATATCATATGACGAGACTAACAAGCAGCTGGATGTACTGGCGTCACTTGAAGGCGATGGTAACTGGTTCGACTCGGTCTCATTGAGGGAATTTTATCTTTCCGATAAGAACACCGGTACCCGGATGTCACCCACAGGCGTAATCAAATCTCGTATCTCAGGTAACTACACGATTGCTTATGATTTATCCCGTCAGTCTGAAGGAAAATACAACGTTGAGGTCAACATCAGGGACTTCTTCCAGAACCAGACCAATAAAACTTTCGGAGAAATTGCTCTGGATAACACTCCTCCGACAGTGGCCATAACATTCGACGGAAAGCCGGTAAAAGACGATACGGTAGTGTACGGCCTGGAGAACCTCAGGATCGCTCTGGCAGATAATCTGACAACCCCGAGGATAACCCGTCTTCAGCTCGTAGGTGGCCCCACAGCTGATAACGTTGAGCTTACGTGGTCACCGGCAGGCAAAGATACATACATGCCTGAGTATCCGAGGCTGTTCCCAAATTTCGAACCATCTGAAAATTATTCAATTAGCGTAACAGTTGCCGATAGTCAGTCGAATACCAAAACCTATACTCAGAAGTTCAGTTATCTACCGAATAACCTTGTGCAGTTACATAATCTACGCACATTATCGGTCAGTTCGCCTCTCAAAACGACAGATGGCGTACCCCTTGCGTACCTGTCCACTAACGTTCTGCGTAAGACAAATGGAGAAATTGCTAAAGGGGTCCAGAACGCAACGCTGACTGTGCGGAAGGATGCAGCCTTCGGTATTAAATTTAACGGGGCACAGGCGGCTCCAGGTGAGTCAGTTGAGGTGCAAATAGATATGGGCCAGGGGGATAATCTTCTGTTACCCGTTTATCCTTCCGAAAATGGGAAAGTTGGCACCTCAGAATTCATGATTCAGATCGACGAGTTGAAGTAACTACCCGGAGCCGACAGTAAAACTGACGGCTTCAATTTTACTGCCCTCCTTGACTCCGATCAGCCAGTACGTCTTCAGAGATTCGCAAGGAAGAACCGAAAGAAAAGTTACTTTAATCGTACGTTTCCAGCGATGCTTTTAAAAGACAATGCACACTCGTTGATTACGACAATGGGAGTGAGTGTCGAAACCCTTGAGTAAGGATACCCGGTAAATATACAGCCCCGGGGATCCTCTTCCTTCAACCGGGGATGACAACGGTAGTGAGTCCGGCAACTCACTCCCGTTGTCACTTCTCTGACATATCGTCATACGAGCTTACTCAAGTGCATCCACAAAGATGGGATCGTTTTGAATCTAAACTGGTACTGGTTAGCCAGTCACTTGCATCTATTCCCCCGTCGATACTTAAGTGACAATTGTAGTGATCTGCAATACTGGTGTCTCAGAAACACTGACGACGGTAGAGACTCAATACCCTAACCCCTGACAACAGGAGTGAGCTTAGAGGTGTTACGCTGCTGTCACTTAATGCTTGGGAATTGCCTGACTCACAACCATTGTCATCCGGAGCTACTGATTAACGTTGAACCGCTGGACTTTAATGACAGTGGTAGTGATGGATAGGCTCATTTCCATTGTCGTCATTTTATCGGACAAGCCTCTTCGTCCTACAGGTTTAAGCTGACAATGGTAGTGATTGGATGATCTCACTACTGTTGTCACTCAGTTCTTTGAGCGGACCCTTCCCTCGGTTGGTCGGCATTAACAACGGTAGTGACTCGATTGGCTCACTGCCATTGTCATCGTGTAAATGACGTACCTTATCAGCTCAGCTGAAAGCAATGACAACGGAAGTGACTCTAATTGCTCACTGCCATTGTCGTCGTGTCTATTGAGAGCCTTATCAGTGCACCTGAAAAGCAATGACAACGGTAGTGATTCTAATGGCTCACTACCGTTGTCACCGTGTGTATTGAGAGGATGGTCCACTTAACTGGACGTCTATGACAATGGTAGTGACTTTAATAGCTCACTACCATTGTCGGCGTGTGAATTGAGAGGATGATCAGCTCAGCTGTACGGCCATGACAATAGTAATGACTTAATGAGCTCACTACCGTTGTCACCCTGTTAATTAAGAGGCTCATCTGCTCTTCTGGAAGGCTATGACAACGGAAGTGACTTGCTGGGCTCAGTGCCATTGTCGCCGTATGAATTGAGAGGATCATCCGCTCTTCTGGATGGCAATGACAACGGTAATGACTTAATAGGCTCACTACCGTTGTCATCCTGTAAGTTAAGAGGTTGATCTGCTCAACGGGACGACTATGACAACGGTAGTGACTTGCTGGGCTCACTACCATTGTCACCCTGTGAATTGAGAGGTAGATCCGCTTAACCAGACGTCCATGACAACGGTAGTGACTTTCTGGGCTCAATACCGTTGTCACCCTGTGATTTAAGAGGTTGACCCGCTCTACTGGACGGCCATGACAACGGTAGTCACTTTCTGGGCTCACTACCGTTGTCGCCACATAGAATGAGAGGAGCATCAGCTCAGCTGAACGGCAATGACTACAGTAATGAGCTGGATGAAGCATAACCATTGACATCTGGCCCAACCGGAAGCCGTATTCGCCAATCCAATCGAGATTCACAATGGCCGTGACTCGCCGCATTAAGTTCCGGTGTCCTCCCAAAGCTGAACGCACACTCGGAGGACAATGACAATGCCAGTAAGGTACACATCATTACCATTGTCACTATAGCTACCAGAGAAGCCGGGATTTGAATGTCGATGGTAGTGAGTGGGTCAACTCACTGCCATTGTCACCCCGTTACGATATTTTCCGTTGGATGTACTGGCCAATGAAGTAAAGCGTAGAAACCGGGTGTTAACAGGTGACTCAGGAGAAAGCGTTGAATTCGCAATCTCGATCTACATAGGGTGGTAGAGAACAATGACAACGGTAATGACTTTTGACTCATTACCGTTGACGTGAAAGAGCGGGCTGGGACTAACGAAAATCGAAGAAGTAATTTAGCACCCGGAGCCTGAACCGCCGGGTTAACTTTAGCTGGCGTTGCTGTTCTTTTTCTGGCTTCGAAGACTACGAATATAGCGCAGTTCTTCAGCGGTTAAATCATGGACGGTAAGAACATCATCGCCGTCTATCGGGTCAGCTGGTGGGCATAACTCACCTTCTAAAACAGAAGACCCTGAGTTCTCTTCTTCATCTTCAACCACTTCTAAAGGAGGCTGAGTATTGTTCAAATTCAGATCGGGATCCCGCTTATGAATCTGGAAGTATACTTTTCCGTCTTTCTTAATTTCGGTGTACTGGAGGTATCCTATCGATGCCAACTCTTCAAGAGCCTTTCTCACGGTAGCATTCTGACTATTTGCTCGTGTTTTGAGGTTCAGACGATTTTTCAGCCGAGTAAGGGATATCGGTATAGGATTTGGCGGTAATGACTCTATGAACGTATAGAGAGCCTGGGCGCTTTCCTTCTTGGCCAACTCCTTAATTGCCTTCAGCTGCATCAAAACCTTATGATCGTATTGATAGAGCTCGAAAATCTTAGGATCAACCTGAAGGACAACCTGATCTGATTCCGGGTCTAACAGGGCAGACTGTACCAGATGCGTTGTATAGACTTTGGACGAGTTATTACTGGTGAACGACAAGGTAACGGATGCTAACCTGCGTAAGGAGGCGTCTATACGTTTTCTGGACGCTGTAGATGAGCGATAATTTTCAGGCGTACATAGCTTGAGGAATTCAGTGAATTTTAAGCTTATCGTGTCATTGTTAATCGGATGATTGGCATAGGTTCGAATGATGCCCATCCACGTCTTAAAATCTACTGACATATCAAGACGCTCACCGACAATTGAAATATTGGTGAACCCCTCGCTCTCCATTAAAGAGAGCGTCTGTAACTCTTTCGTTGCGTCAAAGCCAACCGTTTTATATTCCCGATTTTGACGCCCCACACTCTTTGGTGATGGGACGAACAGCCCGAGCCGCATCAAAGCAATAGACTGCACCGTACGGTTGCTGTTAGGACGCAAAATGATGTCTTTACCTGATTCTTTCTCTCTAACAGAGAAAGCCCTGGTGACCAGGTCCTGCTGCTCAGTATCTTTCTCTTTAGTCATAATAAGTTATCACTGAATGTGTAAACAGATTGGTGAATAGTAAGCCCCAGCGAACTCTATGTCACTGGATGGATCATTGTGATGATCCATATCTGTGCATAAGTTCTACCTAAAAAAACGACTCCACTCATTAAAACTTGGCAAAAACTCTTTGCATACAATGACCTGCAACTCTTATCAACAACGGATCAGATCAAGTTAAAAAGATCTAATGAAAAGTCACTACTATTGTCGCTCTGATCACTACTGATGTCAAAAAACTCATTACCAACGTTATAATAATCACTACCAATGTCAAAATAATCACTACTGTTGTCACTGATCACGTCTCAGGCCTTGTGCCGTCTGGCCTGGAGGCAGCGGGGATCTCTTTTGATCTATCAGGAACACTAAGGTACTAATTATTGGAACTACCTTGTGGAAAATGGGGATAAATAAATGCTTAGTTCTTATACAGGTCTCAACTTGCCTCCCTGATAAAAACTGTCGTCAAAGCTAAATCACAGCCACAGGCATTTTCGGTGGATAAATTTTTGAGAAATAGAAGCATACATGCAGACTCGTGTCGCAAGTAATTGAAAGTAATAATTTATTTAAATAATGCGAGTCACCTTACCTTACAGTGGAAGTTTAAGTCTAACCTCACTACCATTGTCACTTAAAATCATTACCAACGTCGAAATAGTCTCTACCATTGTCTTTTAAGTCACTCCCGTTGTCACTTATGTCGCTACTGTTGTCAGTGACAATGCTCCAGCCCAGTAACCATGCGGCCTACAGCGTACCGGGATCTTCTTTGTACTCTCTGGCACCTTTGGGATCATTTATTGGATCTACATGAGGGATAAAATCTTTTGACGATTTCGTAGTGCAGTTATACCAGCGACTTAGCAAGACAAAAGCTGCAATTTAGTGACGAGTTACTAGTCTGCCCAACAAGAGCAATGCAGAGAAGATATGTGGTGAAATGACCATGGTAGTGAGTCTAATCACTACCATGGTCCGCAGTAAGCGTTACTTACGCAATGAACGTCGGACTGATTTGCAACAACATGGGCTACGGCGCATCAGAAGACGGCCGTTGTGCTTCAGCAAAACAGCCCTGCTTTATTTTAATTCTTCAATGTTAATCATGAACTCAGATCTGCCTGTAAGGCCGGATACAGCAGGGAAAATAGGAAAGCTACGGCTGTCCCCGAGCCCCAAATCCAGTTGAAGCTCTTTGCTTTCACCTGGCATCGCAGAAACACCATTTACAGTCACGCCGAATGCAGCGTCCTTACGGACAGTAAGCACTGCGTCCTGAAGCCCTGTAGCGATTGAACCATCCTTTTTACGCAGCTGGCTGGCATACAGAACAGCCAGAGGAGTATTGTCAGATGTTTTGAGAGAAGCATTGACAGCTAAGGTTTTCAGATTCTCTAGCCTGACGAGATTGTTTGGAAGGTAGTTAAATTCGACTGAGCTTTCTTTAACGTTGTTCATCTCATCTTTGGCCTGAACTGTGAGAGTGTATGTTTCGCCTTCATTAAGAGACGGAAAGATCTTGGGATAATTAGGTGCATACAGGTTGTTTCCCAGATTCACCCAAGACAATTCCACCGCATCAGAAACAGGGCCACCGCGAAGAGTCATACGGCTTAAGGATGGTTTAGTTAGAGCATCGGTGAGCTGTATACGGACGTTCTCCAGCCCATATACTGTTACGTTTTTGCTGATCGGTTTTCCTTCGTAGCTAATACTTACAGATGGTGCTGTATTATCAACGACAACAGTTTGATAAGGGAGGTTACCGGTATTGTTGAATGTATCTTGGGCATTAATTACCACGTTATAACTGCCTTCTGGTACCTCTTTCATGTTGAACTCATACGTGTAGTTCCCAGACGCCATATTTCTACCTGTTTGTTTGCCGGTTACGCTTATTTCTGCGTTGTTACGGTTTTTATCTGACAACCAAACTCGATTTACATAAACATGGTCGAAATATGAACCATCTCCAGGTTGATTCACGTAAACCTGGAGAATGTTGGTGGTTTCAATGTAATCAAATCCAGTGACGGAGGGACCCAGTGTATGCCAGGCTATATTCTCCCATATAGGGGCAAAGAAGGTTGCTTCGGTGGTTGACCTTACTTCATAGCCACTATGAAGATAGCCGGTAGTGCCATTTATAATATCCTGGGGCAAAGAGACGGTACAGGTTGTTGAGCCAGCTGGAATACTGCATGTTGCTCCGCCAGTGATTTTTTGATCATATGGCCTAGCCTGTACATTGAACCGGATATTAGTAAGTTTTATAGGCATATCAGATGCCTTGAACAGGTTCCAGTTTACGCTGTTGAACCATGTTCCATCAGCCTTTTGTCGTTCTATGGGTGAACTTCCCCAAGCCGGACTCTTTACAGAGGCAGGATCCCAGTTGAGCCAGCTGGCATACTGACCAAGATCTCCTCCAGACCATTGATATGTATTCACAGGTCTATAGTAGTTTCCATCTAAGGCACCCTGTGGCAGCTTAACTTCCACGTAGACATAGGTGGCATCTTCGGAAAGGACCTGTACTCCGCCATAGTTATTGGTAATGCTCATGCCACCATTTCGATATGGCTTCCAGTTAGTTCTTGGGATACGTATAACCAACTTGTAGGGGTTTTCCAGCACTGTAAGGCCTCGTTTAAACGGGACGTATCCCGAAGAAATGCCGGGTACAACACTGGTGCTTACACGTGAGTCATGAACTGCAAATGGCGTAAATTCTCCCATTTGATCGTCATATAAAAACCGCTGGGGAGGAATGTTAAGCGTATTTCCTGCCAGGTCCGTAACGATGAAATTGAAGGTGAATTCTTCATCAAGATCACTTGAGGGCATGCCAGCCTGGGTGTTCATATCTTTAATCCACGGATAGAACGCACGTTTATTGGCTGTGTCATAACTCAGGTTATTGTCGGAGACCACAGAACCATTACTTCGTTTAATGACAAGACGGATCTTGGCAATTCCACTAGCATCCTCAATACCGTCTGCAAATATAGAAAACTGGCCACTACCGCCTCGGCCCAACTCCCAAAGTGGCCCAGAAAGTACCATGTCGTAACCTGCGTTTTGACTCGGATAAATACTCTTATAGCGTGGAGGAGTTGTATCAACGATGAAATGATAAGTAGATGTGCTCACTACAGTCTGGCGAATATCCAGAGTTTCATTGACTACAGTAAAGGTCCCTTCTCCGAGCGCCGGTAGAACCATATCCTTTCCATAGTATTCTGTTCCATCGGCAGCAACGATACGATCTGCAACGCTCGTTTTGGTCGAGACGGAGGAATACATAACCTTTTTATCGCTGTCTCGTGTGACCGTCACTCGCTCGTACCGATCAAGACCCGATATCAAGTTCAGAGTCAAAACACCAGCGGGATTAAGATATGTTTGTGTTGCAGGCTTAATATTCCGAACAGCCTTATTGGTATCTGTAAATGAGTAGCTAAATACCTGAGCATGTGCCGAAGATACAGTAGCAAGGGCAGTTGCAACCATGCAGCCAATTAGAGTTTTACGCATATGATGCTCCGGGAATAGGTTATAGCCTTATTCTACGGATTCAGCCTACAAGGTCCGGTCGGATAAAGTGATAATTTGCCTGTTAAAAGAGACATCAAGTGAGAAAGCAACCAACGTACAGAATGCAAAATGGCGGCAGTGCATCTGGATGACGCAAAAGTAACTTTTTGTACCCACTTTTTTGGATTTTAGCCTTCAAAATGAGTATTCAACCAATCATAAAAGTAACTTTTGATAGACGCTGCTCCTTTATGTTTGCCAATTGTGCTGATATGTTTTTAAATTCAAGGAAGCGAGATTTTAAAAGCATCTGTTGAGTCAAATTTATGTAAAATAACAGGGTAACCATCACTTCTAGGTTGAGGAAACCCAATGTTATACATGCTCTTATGCTGTTTTCTGATGCTCAACAGTACATTCGTTATGTTCAGAGCAATGTCTGCAATAAGTAAAGGATCCGCTAAAGAAAACCGGTCTGAAATATCGCTGATAGTCCTAGCAACACTTGGAATTGCATCACCATTCATTGTCGCAATGATTACTATTAATGAAAGTATGACATCTAAAACAGTAACAGATTTTTCTTTGGGTGCTCAGTGGTCCGGAATGGTTTCAGCGGTAGCGCTAATGGGGTTATATGCTCGACGCGTTTGGAAAGAGAAGAAGTCCTTATTTACTGGCGCTTTCCTGGCCTCTTCCTTAATGGCCTTTATTTTTACTGACAGCCTTGTTTTCGTATCCCAGAAGGACACCGGCGTTCTGGCTACTTTCGTACTCGATAAAAACGCTGGAGATATTGATTGTAGTCGCCCGGCTATGATTGTCCATTACAGTAAAGGTGTTCCAACGGACTGGCGTTGCCCAACCAGTATCATGTTGATGGCGTATTCTTCATATCCTTTTTTACCTTGGCCTGAGTATAGCCATGGTACCAGCCAGTCTCTTACGGTTGTTATTGATACATTTATGGAAAACGCTGTTAATCTCAGTCAAAAATAATAAATAAACCTCTCTAGTGAGAGGTTTTATAAACCTGAGCCACCAATCTAATTAACTCTATATTTTTGTTTTAGCTTTTTTAAAGGTAGACTTACCGAATAAAACAGCAATTATAGAGCAAAGGCCTGGCGTTAGGACAAAAGCTAATAATGCACTGCCAAAACTTGTCATTTCAGGCACCACGAACCAGCTGATAGGCCACGTCAGGGCAGGTAAATTTAGCGGATCATAAAGCGCATGTAGAGCGCTTAACACACAGTAAAGTGCTAAAAAGCAAACTAGATAAACAACGATCCACATTTTAATTTGCTCAGCAATTTCAAATTTAGGACTGCCCATGCTTTACCTCAGTGGCTGAATATTGATGGTTAATATCTTTAATCACCCGTAAGCACTTAGTGCATACCTTAGTTCGATTTGTCTGCTTGTCCAGAGTGTATTTAACTTCAAGTTGACCTCCAGCATTAAGCAAAGTGAGCATCTCATCTTCTAACACGCTTCGGTAAATGGTCTTGTCCGAGAGTGTGCCCGGTAACGAGTACTCAACATAATTGTTTGAAACTCTTACCGATTTAGGGATTTTACCACTGAGCTGGATTTCATTCGTTGAAGGCATTACAGTTACTTTAATCACAGTTGCCGGTGACCAGAAATCCTGATAACGCACTTTATGAATTTTATCAGCTCTAAGGCCTAACCACACATTTCCGGCGATAAGAACAATAAGCAATCCATAAACTGATCGTCGAATGTTACGCCTTTTAATCACAATGTCCCCCATCCCTCAAATATCATTCTAAATAACTGCACCAGGATATCATGAGCGTAATTAAAAGAATTCTTCATAACCGGGGTTTTCAGTTGAGTTTGCGGACTCTTTACTTTGCGGTTTCTCGCCCTCTATTTGAGTATCCCTGACAGGTTTGGATTTACCCATGCTCCTCTGAAAGGTATCCATAACAAACTCAATATCTTCTTCTGGCAGGCTGGTGGGTTGGTTGCTCATAGGACTTCCTCTTGTTGAATACGTTCGGCGTACAGGATGCGAACCGAAACGGTCGTGTTTTCAAACTCGTTCTCAAAAACGTCCATCCATTCCGTCCGGAATTCTTCCCCCAGAAGGTTATCGAGCCCCTGAAGAGATAATGGAAGAACGGCTGCTAGAGATCCCCCGGCTGCGAGATGAGATGCAGCTGCCTGGAGATGCAGCCTGGCCCGGTTATCGGCAAAAGGTGGGTTCATCACGACATAATCAAACTTCTTCTGTTGATTAGACTTAGACCATGTGAGGAAGTCAGCTTCTGTCGTATCGTATCCCTTAGCCCGGGAGATAAGGCAATTCAAAGTATCAAGCTCGATGCCAGTAACGATCACACCGGCAGGGAATGATTTAAGCAAATCCGCATGGCCAATATTAGGCTCCAGGAGGGTATCCCCTTCCCCTGCACCGAGCAGGGAATATACATATTCGCTGATTCGGCAAGATGAAGGGTAAAACTGATGCGATACAATATCAGGCATCTCCCCTATCTGGCCGATGTAACGAATAACCTCACACGGATCATAGGAAAATGTCACATCGTATTTTGTTACTGTTGCCCCTAAGAACCGAAGGGTGTCAGCGGCAACACTCGAAGATTTGCGTTCGGCGAGAGACCCTAAAGATGTCCAGCAACTCCATTTATTGTCCCCGTCATTTTTAAACATTAGTTCAGAAAGCTGCATCCGGGTATCAAAGTCGATGCACTGCTTAAGTACAGGGAATGCCTCCAAAGATTTCTTGCTATGAGCCATGCGGTCGGCAGGTAATGCCAGCGGTACGATAGCTGATAAAATATTGTTAAGCCGCTCGGCGATATCAGGGTGGACGTCAATATGCATTGATCCATTTTTGTAAACCCTGAAACGAATACTGTTGCCATCGATGCAGATCCATTTTCTGAACCCCTCATGTTCGACCAACGCCTCAACCAATGATTTGGTGTTATGGATCGCCTTCACCTGTTCGCCACGGAAGAATGCGCATATAACGCGGAGCTCGCTCAGTGGTGAAATGCCAGACTCTTTAAAATCCACCCTTAATTTCTGCCAGGGGTATTTAGACGGCTCGCAAACTCCGGTAGTGATCATGCGGGTGGAGAACCCAAAAGCTTTGTTTGTCTTATGACTGCGGCTCAGAGACTGGAAGACGTCGTAAACCCTTTCTTTAATAAATTGATTGCGGTCATTAAGCAAAGCAACGACTGTGCCTACTACAGCGTCAGCTGTGAAATCAGGGATCACCTGAGGCGGCATAATATAGCGGTCGGCCGTAAACTGCTTATCCCATTCGTTACGTTTGGCATCCGACATGATAGGCAAAACATCAGTGAGTGCCATAACGCGTTTCCAGTATTCAGATCTCAGAGCGTTTTCCGCGAACAAGGCATCCGCTTCAGAGATACTGTGGTTGTAGCCTGAGAGATAAGAATAAAGTTTCTGGTGATTGTGGGTTTTGAACTGGACAGCCATGTGTTTCAACAAGCAGAGTTCATCATTATAGGACTCAACAAGATCCGCGATAATGCCGAGCTCTTTGCGCATATCTGGAAGAAATGTTTCAGAAGAGCTAACCACCAGGCTATGAGAGGTTGTTAAAGCCAGTACGCTGTGACCTGCATTATCGGGTTTAGCTTCAGAATCAAGAGATGACATTTTACCGGTCCTTTAGAAAAAACTTTTACCAGGATAGCAACGTCGCTCTGTAACCTAATAGGTTCAGTGACACGAAAAAGTTTTTTATGTCTCTGAATAAAACTTAAAGATGTCAACTCATAGAAAGAAGCAAAAAAAAAGCCCCGCATAAACGGGGCAAGAACGATACATGGAGGTTTAAAAAAGGCGGGCAAAAAGCCTGAATCCTTAATGACTCTGACAAAACCAACACTTTGCCAAAAGTAAATTATTCTGCGTCCGGCTGTGGGTCAGTATCCTGATCGGTCTCTTCCCCTGCCTTCTTAGCATTTTTTTTACGTGGGTATTTTGGCTTCTCACCATTAAGTTTTGCCTGACGATTCTCCGCACGGCGAAGCTGCTTGTTCTCTGATTCTGTGATCTCTTTTGAAAGATTTCTCAGCATCTCCAGAGTACTGCGGTTCAACGTAATGTTGATTTCTTCGTCAGCACTTGAATCTGTCATCTCCGGCAATTCAATATCCCCCAGTTTCTGTAATAAGCTGGTGGTGATGAGTTTGACGCCTTCTACGGCTTTTGTGGCAATAACCGGCGGAATCCGTGCTGGCTTGAAGTCTGAAGGTCTGACTCGTACCTGACCATGTTGGGTTTTTTTCACCGTGATGCCATTCGCATCGGCCTGCTCAAGTTCCGCGATCATCTTCTTGATACGTGAAATTGCTTCTGTTTCACCGAGCTCATCGATCAGTGAAAGCACGTTAACATACGAAATAGCGTCAGCATGAATCCATTTCTTGATAACAACAGAACAGGTTGTCAGGCGGATAAGAGAACTGATGGTCGTCGGGCTTTTATTTTCACGTTGAGCAATTCGTTCGAGTGACCAGCCAGCAAGAGAATGTAGGCGACGATAGGACTCGCCAAGCGCAACAGGAGAAAGCGCAAGACCACGGTTACCATCAATGGTCGCGAGCTCACAGCCAATTTCATCTTCTTTAATCTCAACGCAAAGGATTGTGATGTCATGATCTTCATCACATGCCATCATTGCGGCTTTTAAACGGCAGTGCCCCTGGCGAACAAAAGGTACCCCATCAATGACACGTACTCGGATAGGGTCTACATAGTCACCTCGAATGTAGGCATTCTTGATGTTGTAGATGTGTTCTTCAACCTCAGGGAGCTTATAGTAATCGTCACCCATTCCCATTTCGCGGGAGTTGAAGCCTGGCGTGACCTGAATTACTGAAGGGTGGATAGCCCATGCTTTCTGGTCACTTACTTCAGTACAAAGTTCAGGGTTTGCATCACGGAACTGTTTAAGCCCAGTGACGTAACGACCTGTGCCAGTAACTACTGAAAAGGCAACATGGGCCGTTTTAAAGACCTTGTCATTAGCTTGCTGTGTAGGTTCTGTCAGTAAAACACTCATAGGGGCTCCGTTACATTTTTCTGCTTACTTTCTGCGTAGCGGGGATACTACCGAAAAAAAAATCCATAATTTTTCGCAAAAAAGGTACTTTTTGAGCCTATTCTGATTTTTCACAAAAAAAGAGGGCTCCCCATTTCTTGTGATGGCATCAAAATCGCTTCATAAACAAAGACATAAATCCAAAACATAAAGTTCAGGTATCAGTGAGGAAAAATCTTATAAATCCGCAATGCTGAAAGTCAAAACTGTGCGTCTTAAACAACTTTTTTTTGCTCCCTAAGTTATTAGTTAAAGCCCGTGGTTAGGTACGATACCAGCACCTAAATTTCTCTCTCAGGTATAGACACTTTGACTCGACATCTCAGACACATGCCGATAATCAAATGGGCTGGTGGAAAAACGAAACTGATGCCTTTCATCAGCCATCACTACCCACACGATCATAGTTGCCGGTGGGTAGAACCCTTTATAGGCGGTGGTGCCGTTTTTCTGAACATGTTTGCACAAAATGCATTGCTTGCAGATAGCAATCCAGACTTGATCAACCTATACAGGACTATTCAAAGACAGAAAACTAACTTTATAAATCAGGTCCAAAACCTAGCGGATAAAACCTTTGTCGAAAAGGACTACTATGAGATGAGGGACCGTTTCAACAAAACCTGTATTTCTGGTCAACCGCTTCAAAGAGCGGCTTTGTTTTACTCCCTGAATCGCCTGGGCTATAACGGTATGTGCCGCTATAACTCAGAAAGAATCTATTCAGTGCCCTGGGGGAAACATACAGAACTGAAGCTTGACTTCAATAAAATAGACTACCTTTCATTTCGTCTTTCAGGTATTGAACTGATCACCGCTGGTTTTGAGGAGACTCTGGCCGCAACCGGCGAAGGAGATCAGATTTATTGTGATCCGCCATATGACAAAACAAGCAAAACTAGTTTTGTCAGTTACGATGGTAAACCGTTCAGCCAAAGCGACCACGTGCTGTTAGCAAATATGCTCGTTGACGCTCACAGAAAAGGCGCTGCTGTTGCGATATCAAATAGCCTGACACCATTCACTTTGGGCCTCTATGAAGAGCGTGGATTCGTCATACACAGACTCAGCGCTTACCGATCCGTAGGAAGTAAGCCAAATACACGGAAAACGGAAACAGAAATACTGGCCGTGCTGAAATAGAGTTAATTCTAATCAACGGGGCTAATCCATTCCTGAAAAGTTAATACCTCAGGGTGAGTTCGTTGAACATAAGGTATAAACTGAAGCTCTTCTATTCTCCGGTCGCCCCTCTTTCCTTCGCAAATAAATGAAATGAGTCCTTGCTGAGAAAGCCCAGTAAGGACGCTCATAAGTCTTATATTTAGAGTTTTAAGCTGTAAGTCGTTATTAATGTCCTCCACTTTATGAGAGCTCTGGCCTGAACGTTTAAGATACTCGTAAACCATGAAATTCGAATTTCGTCGTTTTAACAATTTTTCGGTTATGCATTCCTGAATGAAACCGCCAAGAGCATCTAAAAGCGGACTGAGAACTACCGGGAAAGTTAATGTGTAACTTTGAGAAGTTTTAGACAAAGTAAATGAATTTAGAAAGCTAAAGTTAAGTCTCTTTTTTGAATATGGAGCGTAAGCGACAAGAGTAGTTGACATAACAGTAAGTAAAGCTTCAAGATGTTCCACTGTTATTAATGTGGTTTTATCTGTATTTCTTAGATTATGGAAATCAATAAACGCTACTCTTGAACGGCTAAGCCAATCTTGTACTTTAATGTCGATAGAAAATTGCGATATATGATTTGAACATTCATTTTGGTTGATAGGGCATGCAGACGAAAGATGGTTATGGATTATCATGCATAGCACAAAAAAAGGAAATCGGCAGGCTGTGGGGCATTGAAAACCGGTTAAAGAAAGCTTAGACGTTTCATATGCGCTTACCGGAAAAGTAACTTTTCTTAACGTTGGCTTTGACGATGTTCTTGCATTTTTACAAATGAAACCGAGACCCAGATCATTGTGCATTTTAAAGTCCATCTCCATCATCACCTTTTAGCCTTAACTGTATGGTATTGGTATACAAAAAATTAAAAATTATAATTAATAAGATTATCATTTTTTTACTATTGAAAAGGTTGTGATAGAGGGGAATTTAAATGTAAAAGATTTATACTCGCAGATCTTTATGAGGGATAAAACCCATTGCGTAAGCAACAATATTACGTGAGTGAGTCCTAACGACAGTTTAAGTCTTGGCTCTATATTTAAGCAGTAAAACATTTAACTGTCTTGGAGTTTACTTAACTTAAAAACTGTTATTGCAGCATAATTTTTCGAATCAAAATCATAGAATTTTCTGACTTTTCCAGTCAAATGATAACGTTCACCCAATAAAATGTGATCCTGTTTATCGGCCGTTAAAGCGATCCCGTCATTTCTAACTTTACCAGTAAATGTAAAAAAATAACTCCCTTTACTTTTTGCGTACGCGGCCCTGACTTCAGTAAATGTTAGTTCAATGCTTATGACCTGGCCGATATTGTAGCTATGTTTTAAAATTTCTTGTTCATTTTCCGGAGTTTCAGACAACATCACATCAAAGGTTGTAAAGAAACAATCCAGCTGGCGTTCTGTCAAAAAACGGTTATTGTCTAGTTGCGCCAATATACTATTAGAAAACTTAGTGTTAGCCTTTTTTGCTTTCTCAATAAGTACGTGGTTTCTGGATTTCCATGCTTCGAGTGTTGGGTTAACACGCAGTTCCGGAATGTTATCGAGAAAGGTAATTGGCTCTAGTACCACTAATTTTTCAATAATGGGTCCAACTGTTTGCACCCCATGACACTTTTCACATACATCAGCCCCTTTGTGGCCTGTGCCCGCACATTCGTTACATTCTCTTTCGATAGGTGCATAATAATTTCCATCTCCGTTAAGGGATACATTCACTGAGGCTGGTACCATATGACCATCAAGAGTAAAGAAAAGAGATTTCATTTTCGAAACACCTCCAAACGTGCCTCTACGATTGCTACAGCTTCTTTCACAGTTTTTTCATAGTGGTCATGCCCTTCAGGAAATTGGTCAAAACGTTTACCGTGTTCTAACTCTTCCATGTTGCGTTTAAGGACTTCATGAGTTAGAAGCAAATCATTATAATTATCGATAAGAGTCAGCTTTATAGGTTTAATCACTCAACTAATCCTCGGGTTTTTATTCCTTAAGGAGATCTCGAATTTCCAGAAGCTCTTCTAATTTTGGTTTAGAAAGAATGATTGCTGTATTTTCGTCGTTAAGTAAAGACAATAAAATATTTAGCTTTTCATCATTCAAGATTATTTGAACACCATCATCAGAAAATATTACATTTTTACTATCAACATTTTTGAACAAGTGTGGACTATCTCTACCAAATTTTAGTTCTGTTTGAGTATTCGTTATAGATTCCGTATGTGTACTTTCCACAAGCTCAAGAAATTCAGATTTTAGCCGTTCTGTTTTCTTATGCGAGAGGCGCTTAATACCCAAAGTCTTACGTGTGACTGCCGAATTTTTCTTTTCTGGTCCGCCTTTATTTAAGGTGTCTGGTCCTGCTCCAGCTGCATTGTGTTCAGGTATGCCTACAATTTTGCTCGTTGTAGTCTCAATATTCTTAACGCCAGGTAAGAAACCTTCTATATGTTTTAAAACCATTTTGTGATCGTTGGAATATTTTAACATTATTTCAATGGCGAGCGTTTTTTTGATTAGATTTAGGCTAATCAAACGTTGAAGCTCTAATGGCATATCAAGGATTTTTAGCATATTACGAATTGCGGTAGTTGATCGTTGATATCGCATTGCTAGTTCTTCAACCGAATACCCGAGACTAACAGCATGAGCTAATGCATGAGCTTGCCCAACCGGATTTAGCCCATTGCTTCTGTTACCATCGAGGTTCTCAAGGTATTCTTCAATTTCGTTTTTATAATCGATTAAGATAACAGATAATTTTGGAATATTAGCACCTTCAGAAATTGCTAATTTTAAGCCATGAAAACGAGTATGACCTTGACGAACTAAATATTTACCTTTTCTTTTTACGACCTTGATCATATCAACCTGCCTTCCTTCCTTAAAGGCTTGTTTGATTGACACAATCATCGATTTGACAGGTTCTTGTTCGTAACACAAATCTCCGATTACCGCCTCTCGGGGATTAAATCCCTTTTCAATTTCAACTAGATTAGTATCCACTTCAATGACTGTATGTTTGCTGTTGTTCATATCTTCCTCCTGTTTACTACATGATACATGAACCTCAAATTTGCCAAATAGGGCTGATACATCTAAAAGGTAAACTCAAAAAATTTGCTTAATAAAATTAAAATAAAAACTGTCTTGAATAAAACAATGATAGTAAACCCACTTTCATTTCCGTTTGCGATCTGTAGATATTGATAAAGGAGCGCTATTCCTTGTTTTATATGGACTTATCATTGTTTTCAACAGGTTAGATCAATTCTTTAGATCACTAAAGATCAATAGAGTTCAAGTAAAGATCACGGCATCTTTAACTCATTGATTATAGTAACTTTATGAAAGGATCCGGCATTCGGATGCATGCGAAAAGCATTTGAATGAATAAGGAAGGCATTTACTGGAATGCTTATGGCATTTAGGTAAATGCGTAAAAAGCATTTGCAAGAATATGTTATAAACAGTTTGCCAAATGAAAATCTTATCACCGACGAGTTAAGTTAATGATTAAAAACAACGAGTTAATCCATCCTTTTGACGTAACCAGTAATGAATCAGGTAAGACTTATCAACTGACGCCTAACTCGTCCAAGTCGGTTCAGCCCGTGGCCCTGCTGAGATTGAGTGTATTTACCCCTGTCGGCACAAAAGAAAACCGCGACCGAAACTTTGAAGTTGATGCCTCTGATGAGCTTTCGTGTATGGAAATTGCAAGATCGGAGGGTTATGACGACATCAAGATAACTGGTGTCAAACTATCTATGTCTACCGACTTTAAGTGCTGGCTCGGGATCATCATGGCTTTCAGTAAATATGGTTTTACTTCCGAGAAGATTAGCCTGACTTTTAACGAGTTTGCGAAGATGTGTGGTATCAGTTCAACAAACATCAACAAACGAACTCGTGCGCGCTTTAAAGAGTCATTAATGAACCTTGCATCGGTAGTGCTTGCCTTCTCAGACTCTCGTAGTGGTCGGTTCACAGTAACGCATCTGGTGCAGAAGGCTATGATTGATCCAAAAAGCGATACTGTTGAGCTGGTTGGGGATCCTTCTATGTGGGAACTGTATCGTTACGACCATAAGACATTGTTAAGCCTTCAGGTTCTATACATTTTGGCTAAAAAAGAAGCTGCGCAATCTCTCTATATTTATTTTGAAGCAATGCCAGCTGGTACGTTGTTCGTTAATATGAAACGGTTGAGGGAAAGGTTGCTTCTTACAACCCCTATTCGTACGCAAAACCAGATAATTCGTAAAGCAATGCGGGAACTTGAATCTATCGGATATCTCGATTATCAAGAAGTTAAGAAAGGTCGCGACATACAATTTCAGATCTTCAAAAGAAGCCCTAAGCTGGCCCTTGCCAAACAAGGTTGAAAGCTATCTGGTATGCACTGGTTATAACCTGCTGAAAAATAAGTTATTTATCAGTGCTATGCTTAGTGCTTCTTTTACTACTGGTCTTACATCTCGGCTTAATGTGCAAAAAAGTAACTTTTCAAACGAACTCCTGACTATTCATCTGTATGCCTTTCTGACTCAAGCGTACATGCTAGCCCATTCATTAAATGCCGTTGAGCAAGATGGTTTCGTGCGCACTCTATTCACGTGAATGCCTTTTGTGGATTACGCCTCTTACATTCATACAAATGCTTTTGATGTCGGTATCCCAAAAATTCATTCATTGAAATGCTTTTGTTTGCCACTGTATCCCGAGCATAGCTATGCAGTGGTATAAAAAGGCATTTTGGTGAATGGCATTAGGTCGAATGACACACAGTTCAGCTTTGTTAAGAGCGAGAATGGTCCAAGACATCTATGACATTGGGCATCAGAAGGACTATGTGCTTGATATGAGATCAAAAAAATATCAGAAGCATCACAACTCCAATGGCATTCAAAGAAATGCCTTTGTTTTGTTAGTACACCAAACAACCCAAAATTCATGCAGTTATATCAAAGACTCATTCGCAAAAGGACTCAGCCAGAAAGCATTTGCTTAAATAGCATTGGCCAAAAGCATTCGAATGAATGATGTTCGTATGGACAAGACAAAGTCCCACTCACGCCCAGAGGTGTAAAAGGCATTTAGATGAATGACGCACCGGCCCGAGGATTGTATGTAGTTTCTCCAACTGATAGTTGCCGAACCAGGGAGCACAGTGATATGCGGCCTTCTCAGAATCAAGAGATAGATAATAAGGGAACAAAAAAGATTAGATATGAAGCTTAGTTACCTGCCCGATATCTAGTTAGAGCTTTTCAAACCATCAAAAGTGACTTTTATGCTTGAGGAGTCTCATCAGCTTCAGGATTGAGCTTAACGTAATCTTACCCCCTCCCCTCTTTCAAACTTTTACTAAGCGTTCACTGGTACCTTTCAAAGATTATGCTTTAGGCCCTTTGCTTAAAAATTCACCAATCGCTAAACGTTAAAAAAAGGGGGTTTATGCGAACGGAAGGATCGGAATAAAAAAGTATTATTCATTCGCGTTTACGTGAACTCAAATCTACACGGAGTAATTATGGAACTTTCTTTAAATATTGGCCTTAGTGAAAAGAAATCTAACACGGCTGCACTTTTTAAAACAAAAAGCGCAAAAGTGATTTTGTTTGTTCTGCTGACCGTGCTTTTTTGCGGTCTGGCATATGCGGGTTCAGATGATGGGGCACTGGGAGATATTTGGTCATACATGAGTGAAAGTATGACTGGAGCTCCGGGCAAAATTCTGGCAGCCGCGATGTTGATCTCAAGCGTATATTTCTCTGTCCTTAAGCCTAACCCGGGCCTGGCACTGGTTTCATTATTCATGATGCTGGTAATGGCCAACGGCGAGAAAATTATCAGCACCTTTATGGATGCTGGCGTACCGCTGTAATTTATTGTTAATCATGCATGAGGGGGTTCATCCCCCTCTCTGGATTTTTAATGAGTAAGCAGAACGACGTTCCTCAGCATACCTATAGATTCCCTTTCAGGATCAACATGCCTCTACTGATTTTGTTTTGGGATGCCAAAAAATTAGGGCTTGCATTCATTCTGGTTGCATTTGGGAATATCTTCGAATGCTTCGGGTTTTCTGTTGTAGCAGCGGTTGTGTATTGGATTGCGTATAACAAAGCAGCTGAGTCAGGAATAAGAGGATTGCTAAAACACAAACTCTGGTGGCTCGGTTTTTTGCCAGGTAAAGCAGTTTTTAGTAGCCGTTATTTCAACGATCCATTTATCAGAGATTTGTATTCTTGATGGAGCTATGAATGAAAATGCTAAGTGGCATTAACATCCCTTTTTTCAAAAAATCTAAAAAGGATGAAAACGGTGATCTTGAACAGTCATACGTAAAGAAAGATGAAAGTGCTAAGGGACGTTTTTTGGACATTAAAAAACGATTTAGCCCACAAGCTGAAGCGTCAGGTGCTGGAATTACATACAGCGCCCTGATTAATCGTGATACAAAACTTATCCGCATTAATACTGTTTCAATAGCCGTCATTGGGTTATTGGTTGCAAAGATTCTTTTTTTCACTGACCCAGTGACGATTGTTACCCCTCCAAACATGAATGAAGAGATCACGGTTGTTGGTAACAAAGCATCGGAATCTTATAAAACACAATGGGCTCTCTTTTTTAGTACCCTTTTAGGGAATATTAATCCAACTAATATTTCCTTTGTGACGGCCTATGTCCTCGATGCCCTTTCACCTGAACTACAGGCTAAAACGAGTGAGTCTTTACAGGAGCAGATAAATATCATGCAGGCTCGTGGTGTTGAGCAGACCTTTAAGCCTAATGATATTTACTTTGATCCAAAAAATGACATGGTCTATGTCTGGGGTACCAAAACGACTCGACTTGTAAATGTTCCGGACAAAACTGAATCATCGAAATGGACTTATGAATGGGTTCTCGGGATGAAAAATGGTCGCCCAAGAATTGCATATGTAAATCAATATTCCGGAACACCGAATATTAAAAAAATTACGATAAACGGCAAAGAGCAACTGGCAACGCTGGATAATCCGCCACCGTCTACAGGTAACAAGTGATGATTAAAAAAAAGGGCTTAGGCTTCAACGCAATTACAGCATTGATCATGCTCACGACTTCGAACTGCGTAATCGCTGAAGAATACCAATTGCCAGCAACAATTAATAACCCGGTTGTAATGCCAGTTGGTGCTGACGGATTTCAGAATGGAGCTGCAAAAGCCATTATTCCGGGTCAAGCTGGTTCTGAACAGTCAGGTGCACAAACAAACCTTAGTGAAGCCGGTAATGCGCAGGGACAAAAACCTACAACTGATCTCCCTACCGTGCAACTTTCCCCAGCCAGCAATGCTTCGCCTGCGGTAAGCGCTATTACTGGAGCATTATCAAATAATCCTAGTCTCCCCGGATTTGACGCACAGACCCGATCTGGTGCAATTGATAGCTATGGGAGACCAACAGGTACCTCTTCCCAGCAGAATGCAACCAATGCGACCGCCACGTCAAAAGCCGATGAACTTTATGTCGAAGCTCGTAACCGATATAAAGAAGTTCAGCGTGTAAATGTGCCGCCTGGTGGGAATGTGGTACTGCCAGTTTCACGAGGACTTCAAAACAGAATATCGACCAGCTTCAAGAATGCTTCTGTCAGTACTTCTACCCCTGCTGAAGAGGCAAGCATATTTGTTAATGGTGGCGATGTCTTTATTTCAACTAATACCGATAAACCAATCGGGATTATGTTGTCTGAAGATCAGGTACCTGAATCGACCTATAACCTGACCCTGGTACCGCTTGATGTTCCCGGTGCGATGATTTCAGTTACTACATCTTTAAGCCCATCTATGCAAGCCAAACGTGAAACCTCATTGGATAAGCAAAACTATGAGGAAATGTTGGCCCGCTCCCAGTCAGAAGAACTGGCTCCAACGGATCCAAAACAAGACGATCATAAACAAAGAATCATTGATTTATTGACTCCTGTGGCTCTTGGTGAGGTCCCTTCAGGATTCAGTTTACAACAGGACCGACTTTCTCGTATTCCTGCGCCAGAGCAGTCACCATGTAACTTTAATATGTATGCAAAGCTCGGTCAGAGACTGGTTGGCTCACGTGAACTTATTGATGTAATTCTTGTGAAAAACGATAAACCATACGGTCAAATCGTTGCTGATCAGCAGTGTATGGCAGAAGGCGTTATTGCAAGTGCTTTATTTGATAAAGCATACCTGCAACCGGGAGAAGAAACAGAGCTTTACATAGTCCGGGATAAATTGTTCAAGGAACGCGAGGCCCGGGTTACAACCAGACCAAGTCTAATCAGAAAATAATATGGGAAAAGTTACTTTGCCTGCTCTGCTTGGGGCCACCGTGATTGGTTTTGTCGTATTTGCTTTAACCAGCTTTTACTACAGGTCAGAATATATACCAAAAAGGAGTGTATTAATCGTTCCGGACGCACCCATTAGTATCGAAGATGGCAGTAACGCTTTTCCCGTTCAGACAGTAATAATGAACGATCCAACTCTTATTGATAAATTTGTAGGAGAGGGCAATATTAATGAGGAGAATGCTTTTGACTATCACAAAAGTAACGTTTTGGAACCTAATTACAAACATGAAATATCTAGAACGAGCCAGATAGATAAAGCTGAAATGAATCATCCATCTGTTCGTGAAAACTGGGCCAGAGCAGGTGAACCCTATATCGTTCCTCAGATGTCTGACAGCGAACGAAATCTAAAAATTAAACGATTCCAGAAACCTACAAGTGGAGCTAATCATGGACATTAAAAAGGCCTGGGAAAATAAGACCGTCAGACTTTCTGTTATTGGCGCTCTGCTGGTAGTGATTGTTTATATTATTAGCCAGTCTATTTTTTCCACACCAGTTAAGAAAGAAAAGAAAACACAGAAAAAAGACATGCAGACCAATTTGTTGTTAGATGATTCGCAAATGAACAAATTGAGTAATGAAGAAAGCCAGAAAGTATATAAAGAAATGGTTAAGCAAAACCGACTTGACCAAAATGCGGCGAAAGAGGACCGCGAAAAAGCAGAAAAAGCCCAACAGGAAACTAAAGCCCAAGTTGCAAGTTTAACTTCTCAACTTCAGCAGCTGTCTCAGCAAATTAATGATATGCAGACAAATCGAAACGGCAATCGTAACTTGGATGCTGGTAGTTCGCGTAAAACGATTAATGAGCAGGCACCGGCAGCTCCTTATCAGCTTAATGCTAATGCGCCGATTAATGGCGTAAACCCTAATTACGCTTCTATCACACCTACGCGTAATAGCCCAATGAGAACAATCACACAAAGTTCCATTAAGACTAATGGTACCGATGGTGTCATTCAGGTTATGCCCGTGTCTGAAAACAGAATCAAGGAAGGCAGAGAGGTCATTGCAGGAGATAAAGCGCCAACTCGGACTGTACGAGGTGATGGTACTGCGCCAGTTGATAGCAAAGCGCGGCATGCTGCCCGAAAAGATGAAATGTTTCTTCCGGCAACATCTATTATCACTGGTGTTCTGATTACCGGGCTTGAAGCGCCTACAAGCCTTTCTTCCAAATCAGAACCAATGCCAGTAACGATGCGTATTAAAAAAGATGTCATCATGCCCAATAATTTCACCATGGATTTGCGTGACTGTAACCTTCTGGGTTCAGCTGTTGGTGATCTGGCGTCACAGCGTGCTTACATACGTGCCACTTCTATCTCTTGTGTTAATTCAAAAGGGAAAGCTTTTGACGTAAAACTGGAAGCATATGCTGTAAGTGAAAATGACGGAAAAAATGGGATCCGAGGCACGCTTATCAGCCGAAATGGTAACGCAATTGCAGGAGCTGCATTTGCCGGTGGACTTTCTTCACTTGCCGGTAGCTTAAGTCCCAGTAAGGTATCTTCACTTAACATCGACCCTAATTCACAGGCTCAGTATCAGTCCCCTAATTTTGGTGCACTTGGGGCATTAGCCGGGGCTGGTGCAGCTCAAGGTGGTCTTAATCGACTCGTCGATTACTACACCGCAATTGCAGAACAACAGTGGCCAATCGTAGAAATTAGCCCTGGCCGAGCTATTACATTTGTCGTTCAGACCGGAACTACAATTCCAACGAATCTGACCAGTCGCTGAGGTTTAAATGGATAGTTTAGAAAAAAAAGAATCGCCTGAATCAGCTGGACCTGAAATCACTAAAAAAATGGTGCGAGAAAGGACAACAAAAAAAATTACCTTCGAAATTGATATTGAAAAAATATTGAAGTATTTATTTTTCTTCGCCTTTGCCGTATTGGTCATTATTTATGGTTATAAAGGCTTTATGAATGTTTACGATTACTTCAATAAACAATCCCAGCCTTCGTACAAGATTGCAGTGCTTGACATGCCTGAATTACGTAAGGAATTTTTCAAGCATCACGGAGGCCGTACTGCTGACAATGATAGATCTCAATTCGAAGAATATTTCAGAACATTAATGAAGATCTACCGTGACCGTGGCTATTTAATTATTGATGCAACGCTTGCCGTTACTGTACCGGATAGTGTTGAAATCGTCACTTATATGGAACTTGAAGATAGCTCTGAAGCGGTACAATCAAGTTCTTATAATGCAAAGAAGTAGAGGGCACCCAATAGTGAAAAAGTTACTTTTCCCTTTAATGGCGGCTTTCGCCATTATGGCGAATACGGTCACTTATGCTTCAGAGCAGGTCCTAACTAATAGTGATGCTGCTGCGTTAATGGCAAAGGCAAAGGAAGGTGGCGTTTCACCCAGTCAGATCTCGGGTGTGTTATCAAAAATGAAAGGATATAAACCTAAGGATGCCATATACATTCCTTCTGGTGGGCTATACCTCTTTCAGGACGAACGTTCGCAGCTAATGGCAGTAACGACCGATGGCCGATACTCCCTTACTGGGGGAAGCCTTGTTGATGTAATTAAACGTAAACCTGTTCTGACTGTAGAAGAAATCAGGAATTCCTATTTTATTAGTCTTGATGAGGCCCCCTTCCCTCTGGAAACTGTAGCGTCCATTCCTCTGGGAAATTCAAAGCTTAAAAGACAAGCAGCCATTTTCATAACACTTGATTGTGACGGTTGCATGGAACTTGTTAAGAAATTCTATGCAGATCGGGACAAGTATCGGATAGATATTGTTTTAGTTCCCTCACCCGGTGAGCCAAAAGAAGAGCTTAGAAGGCTCTGGTGTAGTAAAGAAAAAGGAAAAATAAACAACCTCGATATTCTTCGTTGGCTAATGGGAAGCAAATCCGACATTGAAAAAAGATTGCTCTCTCAAAAAGAAGCAGAAGAATGTCCGGCGGAACCTTTGGTAGCGTCATTGATGCTCGCAGGAATTTATAAATTGCAGGGTGTACCTTCAGTTGTCAGACAGGATGGTTTGGCTGGTAATGGCATTCCAAAAGATTTCGACTACTGGTTGAACCAAAGCGTTGAACCTCTCTTAAAAAATCCATTTGAGACAAATTAAGGCTAGTTTATGAACATCAAAAGATTGGTACTCAGTGCTCTGGTTGTAGGTACATCCTCATATCTTACGGGGTGCTCCATCGGTAGTTCCGAATCCGAATGTCCAGGCATTGAAAAGGGCGTTATCTGTAAAGGTCCTCGCGAAGTTATGGAGTTAACTAATAATCGAGATGATCTGTCTGCACTGGCGGGGGAAGAGTCGGAATCGGGAAAGGAGAAATCGGCTGTCAATGACAGCCGTTATCCAACTGAAATTAGCCCTCCAGGGGAAGTCAAATATCCACAGTCTACTACCCTTAAAAATCAGCCTGTGGCTTATTCAAAAACCGAAATTAAGCCAGTTGGTCAGTTACCTGTCATGTACGATAAAACTTTAAAAATGGGTGCCCCTACTTCATCCATTGGACCACGGCCTATTTCTGGTGTACCGGTTAATTCAAACGTAAGGATGACTAGCAGTTATAGCACTGCCTCTTCAACTGGTAACCCTTTCGTTCATCCGGCTGCGGAAGTCGTTAAACAAACAAGCTATCCGGTTTCTGCTGGAAATGCCCCACGCTACGTTGCACCTAATTCTGATATCAGCCCTGGTAAGGATATGTACTCTCTTTACAATGGCCAGCCCGTTAACCCGACTCTCAACCCTGGGCAGATCCAGCAATACCGTTCGCAAGGTTATAAACAAGCTGTAGTGGCTCCTGAACCACTTGCTGTTCTGCAACAGGGGAAAGTAATGAGAATTACTTTTGCACCTTATACCGATGATAACGATGCGCTTAATCTTCCCGGCTACGTTTATGTCAACGTAAAACCGCAAACATGGATTGCTGGCAAGAATTCGACCTCAAACCCAGCTCGCATAGTTCCTTTAGAAGTACAGGATGCGGCCCGGGAAAATATGCAGCAGCAACAAAAAGCAACTAAAGCTGTCTCTTCGAACGGCATTGTTAGACAACTGTAAGGTCAAATATGGAAGCTATCAATAATTACAATAGCGGTTTAAATCGCCATCAATTAGGTGGGTTTATCCCTGTTTACGATCAATTAGCAGGGACTCACTATTTTTTGATTGATGGCAACAGATTAGGGTTTATGTTTATCTGTAATCCATCCCCTGGAGTTTTTGATAATCAGCAAGATGTTCTTGCTGAAATGTTCAAAATGGATTTCCCTACAGATACTGTCTGTCAAATATCTCTGACTGCATTGCCAGACCTGACTTTACAGCTTAGTGCTTGGTCAGCTGTGCGAGGTGGGCGTATGACTGGGAACGATAAGCTTAAAGCAGATCTGCTTAATGGTTATCAGTTGGACTACTACGACAGAAGTATGCATAAGCCTTTAAAACCTGATCATGATAACCTTATGTTGAGGGATTTTCAGGTATGGATCTCGCTATCGATTCCTTTACAGTCTGCCCTTCCTACCGAGCTGGAACATTCGCGTATCGATTCACTTTACTCTGAACTTGTAAGTAAGTTAATTACGATTGGATTGCATCCGTTTAAGGTCGATGCAGAAAACTGGCTCTATTGTATAGATAAGGTCGTAAACCCCGGAAAGAACTCCCGGTGGGCTGAAGGTTTCATAGACGTTAACACTATGAAAAGGCTTAATGAACAAGTTAACGTTCCCGGCCGTAAGTATACAGTCACAGAAAATCATTTCTCATCAGTCACACAAAGTGACGACGAATCTGAGCATCGTTACTTCAAACAACTTTCCGTTGTAAAGTTTCCTGAATACGTCAATTTCGGTTGTATGTATGAGTTAGTAGTTAACTGGATGCATGGACGTAAGACAATTTTCAGCCCATTTATGATCACTCAGACTGTTCAGTTTGCCGATCCGCTCAAGTTGTCAAAAGAAAACGTCCGCTACAAAGCAATCACTAATAAACAGGCAAGTATACCTTCAGTTGTCACATTCTGCCCTCGCCTGCGGGATATGGATAATGACTACATGGCCGTAACTCGCGAGCTTGAGGATGGCGCAAAGCTTTTAAGAGGGTATCTTACTTTCACTGTTATGGGTAGTAATGCCAATTCTGTGCAGACAGCAGCTAACGATCTCAAATCCTTTTACCTCGAAAGCCGGGTCAAAGTAGCAGATGATTCCTTTATCGTTTTCCCGTCATTTATGTCATGTCTGCCAATGTGCAATGACCCAAAGACAATTTTCGACCTTGACCGTTCCGAAGTAGTGAGCAACACCGGAGCGGCTCATATGACACCGATCTTTGGGCCCTGGAAAGGTAATACAGATAGACCAGTACTGAGTTTAGTTTCTCGTGAAGGTCAACTCATGGGACTTGATATTTTCAAGACTTCTGCAAGCTATAACATGGTTATTGGTGCAACGTCAGGTGCAGGGAAGTCATTCTGGACAGCATATCTAATCAATAACTATCTTGGAGCTGGACCGCGATCTAATAACCTCGTTCATTATCGCTCAACATTTAAGCATTTTTTAGAAAACGAATACCCAGATGATGATCCTGACGGTGCTCAAGTATTTGTTGTGGACGTGGGCCGTTCTTACCAGGGGATTGCGGAACAATATACAAACAGTCAATTTATTGATTTCGGTAAAACCCCTGACTTCACCCTAAATCCCTTTGCCTTCCTAACTGACATCACTGTTAACGACGATGTATTTAACGAAGCACCTGAATTTACCGGTGAATCAACTTCAAACGATGCAGAAAAAGACAAAGTTGCTCAGACCATAATGGTTTTGAATCAGCTAAAAATTATGGCTTCAGAGAAAGGCCTTATCGATGATTATCAACAATCAGTGATGCTTCAGCTTATTGCAGAAGAGTACCAAGAATCCAGAAAATCAGGTCGGACCGGTTCAATAACCGGCTTTGCTCTGCGTTGCAAGAAGCATGAAGACAAACGTATAAAGGATATTGGGGAGCAACTCGGAGCATGGTGCGAAGGTGGAATTTATGGGCACCGGTTTACCGATACGTTGCCTCCAATCAACTTCGACAGCAGATTTATTGTTTTGGAACT
Organism: Enterobacter cloacae complex sp. IR5384; assembly: GCF_049237265.1. NCBI lineage: Bacteria > Pseudomonadati > Pseudomonadota > Gammaproteobacteria > Enterobacterales > Enterobacteriaceae > Enterobacter > Enterobacter cloacae complex sp. IR5384. The sequence continues at coordinate 34,902 of NZ_JBMKHJ010000016.1, forward strand.
GGAGGAGCTAAAAGGCACCCCCCACCTTCAGACAGTTGTATTAATGTCTATCATTCAGGCTGCTCAGCATGCAATGTTCATCAAAAAAGATGGGCGTCGTCGCTTGTTCATCCTTGATGAAGCATGGGAGTACATTCGTCCTGATAATTCATCAGGTGCCGGAAATCAATCAAACCAATTCTTCTCTTCCTTCCTCGAAGCGGCATGGCGTAGGTTCAGGAAAACAAACTGCGCTGGCATCTGTATCACACAGTCGTTTGAAGATTATTTTACTTCTTCTGTTGGCCGGGCCCTGACTGCTAACTCGCCTTGGAAGATAATCATGAAACAAGAAAAAGAAAGCATTGAAGCAATGAAGGCTAATAAATATTTTTCTACTTCAGATGCAGAATATGAACGTATGAAAAATATTCGTACAGTCAAAAAGGTGTTTTCAGAGATGTTAGTCAGGTTCGAAAACTTCCAAGAGATCTGTCGGTTATACGTAGACCGGAAAATGGAGCTTTGTTTTACTACGGATAGTGCTGACAGGAGTAAATTATGGGAAATTCAAAGCCGCGAGAATTGTAGCTATGGCGAGGCAATAGAAATTCTCTATGCTCAAGAAGTAGCAGCGGGTTTGGCCGCGTAGAGTAAATATCTTCAAGCAAAAATAATTAAACCAGATGTCTCATAAGAATCTGGTTTTTTATTGTATGCCTTAAGTAAACAAATGAGGTTGTGACTTAATGAGTTCATCACTGTGCTGCAAATTTTGGTTTTATAATTAATGTGGTGTAAAAACAGTGACATAAATACAAATCGCAGTTAGGTTGTGTACGCATTAAGTAAACAAAATTTATAACTTCAATACTGACATTATAAGATGAAAATCACGTAAATTACATTTTTGTTTACCAAAGGTAATCAAAGTAGCGCGGCATTATTAGTGAAAACAGATCACTGGTGTCATTTTGCATACAAAACTTAATATCCTTTAATCATTCTTCTAAAAGTTTATTATTAACGGTTTGGTTTCTGAAAATTTATCCAATTTGCTCACCGAAGACTTTTAACTTATTTAACCCCCTTTATCGCCAAACTGTGATTTTCTAATGTTAGTCTACAGTTCTAGGGCCCTTGCTCCCATGATGCGAATCCTGCCACCTAATAAAGATTAACGCCTCATTCCTGTATGCCGGTCTTACGACGCCAGTGCACGGACTATTTTTGGTCATCACAAGGACAGGCGGGAGATTTAATCAGGGCGTGGTGTTGCTGAGCAGCAGCTGCGGCACTGTAAGCCGAAGGCGGAATTAACTCCTTTATCACCATCTGGGGACGTCATTATGGGTAGCCCTTTTAACTTGCTCAGGACCATTAAGCTAAAATTCCGGATAGCGATTGACGTAAGATTTAGGCTAAGCAGGTAAAGTGATCCCCGCTCCCGGGGTGACAACTTTATACAAAAGGCCGAGCGGAAGATTGTCCTTAGGGAATATTTCTTTAACACAGCACGGGCACTTACTCACGCTGCCGGATTTAACCCCCTTAATCGCCAAACTGGGGTTCTGTCCTCATGCTGGCCTTCAGTTCTGGGCGGGGTTGCTATCACTTGCTCCCTAATGCGAGATGTACCTGCTGATACAGATTAACGTCATATTCCTGCGTGCCGGTCTGCCGACACCAGTGCACGGGCTTTTTTCGGTCATCACATTACCGGGCAGGAGATTTTATCAGGACGTGGTGTGACTGAGCAGCAGCTGGGGCACTGTCATCCGCTTGCAGATTTAACCCCCTTAATCGCCAAACTGGCGTTCAGTCCTGATAGTGTCCTTCCGTCCTGGGCAGGGTTGCTAACACTGGCTCCCTTAATACGAAATGCGCCTGCTGATAAAGATTAAAGTCACATCACTGCATACCGGTTTGCCGACTCCGGTGCATGGCCTTTTCCGATAATCACAAGGACGGACGGGTGATTATATCTGTGCATAGTATGTCTGAGCAGCATCAGAAGGCACTGTCAGCCACTGGCAGATTTAACCCCCTTAATCGCCAAACTGGCGTTCAGTCCTGATAGTGTCCTTCCGTCCTGGGCAGGGTTGCTAACACTTGCTCCCTTAATACGAAATGCGCCTGCTGATAAAGATTAAAGTCACATCACTGCATACCGGTCTGCCGACTCCGGTGCATGGCCTTTTCCGATAATCACAAGGACGGACGGGTGATTATATCTGTGCATAGTATGTCTGAGCAGCATCAGAAGGCACTGTCAGCCGCTGGCAGATTTAACCCCCTTAATCGCCAAACTGGGATCAGTCCTGATAGTGTCCTTCCGTCCTGGAGAGGGTTGCTAACACTTGTTCCCATGATACGAAATGCGCCAGCTGATACAGATTAACGTCTCATTGCCCATGCCGGTCTGCCGACACCGGTGCATGGCCTTTTCCGATATTCGCAAGCACAGATGCTTGATTTTTTCAGGGTGTAATATACCTGAGCAGCATCTGAAGGCACTTTCAGTCGCTGTCAGATTTAACACCCTTAATCGCCAATCTGGGATTTTATGATGTTAACCTCCAGTTCAAGACCCTTGCTCCCATGATGCGAACCTTGCCACCTGATAAAGATTTACGCCTCATTCCTGTATGCAGGTCTTACGACTCTAGTGCACGGACAATTTTCGGTCATAACAAGACCTGGCGGAAGATTTAATCAGGCGTGGTGTGACTGAGCAGAAGCTGGGGCAATGTCAGCCGCTGGCAGAAAAAACCCTTATTCGCCATCTCAAACCGTCATTATGGGTAGTCCTTTTAACTTTCTCAGGACCATTAAGCTTAAACTCCGTTTAGAGAATGACGTAAGATTTAGGCTAAGCAGGTTAAGTGATCCCTCTCCCGGGTTGAACACTATATTCATCGTACGAGCGGAAGATTGTCCTTCGGGAAATATTTCTTAAACACCGCTCGGGATCTTATTGCCACTGGCGGATTTAACCCCCTTAATCGCCATACTGGGGTTCTGTCCTGATGCTGGCCTTCAGTTCTGGGCTTGGGTTGCTATCGCTTGCTCCCATAATGCGAAATGTGCCTCCTGATACAGATTAACGTCATATTCCTGCGTGCCGGTCTGCCGACACCAGTGCACGGGCTTTTTTCGGTCATCACATTTCCGGGCAGGAGATTCTATCAGGGCGTGGTGTGACTGAGCAGCAACTGGGGCACTGTCAGCAGCTTGCAGATTTAACACCCTTAATCGCCAAACTGGGATTCTGTTCTGATGTTGACCTTCCGTTCTGGGCGGGCTTTGGTTTACTAACACTTACTTCCATAATACGAAATGTGCTTGATGATGCAGATTAAATTCACATTACTGCATACCGGTCTGCCGACACCGGTGCATGGGCGATTTCCGACGATCTCAAGAACATATGGGAGATTATATCAGGGAGAGTAGTATGCCTGAGCAGCATCTGAAGGCACTGTCAGCCGCTGTGAGATTTAACCCCCTTAATCGCCAAACTGGGGTTCTGTCCTCATGCTGGCCTTCAGTTCCGGGCTGGGTTGCTATCACTTGCTCACATAATGCGAAATGTACCTGCTGATACAGATTAACGTCATATTCCTATATGCCGGTCTGCCGACATCAGTGCTTGGGCTATTTTCGGTCAAAACAAGACCTGGCGAGAGATTTAATCAAGCGTGGTGTGACTGAGCAGCAGCTGGGGGCACTGTCATCCGCTTGCAAATTTAACCCCCTTAATCGCCAAACTTGGGTTCAGTCCTGATGTTGGCATTCCGTTCTGGGCGGCGTTGCTATCACTTGCTCCCATTATGCGAAAAGTGCCTGCTGATACAGATTAACGTCATATTCATGCATGCCGGTCTGCCGACACCAGTGCACGGGTTTTTTTCGGTCATTACAATACCGGGCAGGGGATTAAATCAGGGCGTGGTGTGACTGAGCAGCAGCTGGGACACTGTCAGCCGCTGGCAGATTTAACCCCCTTAATCTCCACACTGGGGTTGCCTCCTTAAGTTGGGTTTCATTTCGGGGTGAGGTTGCTAACTCTGCTCCCATAATTCGTAGTGTGCCTCCTCAAGAGATTAACACCTCATATCTTTAGACTGGACTGACGACAACGGTTCACAGTTAGGAAACGTATATCAGCACACCGGTGAGATAGATTTTAGGGTCTAAGCAAGAAATAGGGTAGGCGTGAAGATTCATTAATGGAGCTCTTAACTTCAAAGCGTAGAGAAGGAGACAAGAATCGTGGTTTAAACAGGTTGTGCATTAGGTATGGACTAGAGAGTCTGAGCTCACATCTGCAAGTTAAGCTCACAAAAAATCATAAAAAAGTAAACAAACATTAGCTTAAGATTGAAACTAAGGATAGAATTGTACGCATAACAAGGAAATGGACGCATTATACGTAAAGTTTACATATATGCGTAAAAGTCGGTTTTCAGTGCAAAAAGGTCATAACCATGAATTTACTTGAAAAGATCGCCCTCGTTGGTCAGCGCATGAAAAGCGAGCAGATTTCTCTAAAGGAATCTCTGATGGCTTCATCAAGAGTATCTGTTTCTGATGATAGTGTTGATGGTGTTGATAGACTGATCTATAACCACTGTTTGAATAAAAAAAATCTCTCTGATTTTTTTGGGAAGTCACGAGTAACGTTCAATAAAATACTTTCGGACTTAGAAGAAAAAGAACTTGTTGGTGCACCTATTTATCAAAACAAAAATCATCTTTACACCCGCTGGGATGTTCAAAAAATAATGGATGCCCTGGGTTATCCCAAGTACCGCGATCATTACTTTAGCAGAGCTATTGTTACTCAGAATCATAAAGGCGGTACAGGGAAAAGCACTACATCTGTAGCTTTAGCAGTAGCAGCTGCTTTAGATCTACAACTCAATGCACGTGTATTAATGATCGAATGGGACCCACAAGGTTCGATTGGAAGCAGCATGATTCAAAGTGTCTCAGAAGATGATGTCTTCCTTACAGCAATTGATGCAATCCTTGGAATTTATGAAGAAAATTCTGAGTATAAAAAATATTTAGATTCAGGATTCTCTGAAGAAGAAATCATCACTAATATGCCTTTTTCAACGCATCTGCCAAACTTGGACGTAATAACGGCTTTTCCGACAGATGCTCGTTTTAAAGATAAATACTGGCAATGTTCTAGAGAAGAACGTACGTCTTTGTTACTACGTTTCAAGGAAGTTATCTTACCGGTACTGAAGCAGAACTATGATTTGATTATTATAGACACTCCACCTGAAGATTCACCTTTGATCTGGGCTGCTGACGAAGCGGCCGATGGGATTCTTGTCGCAGTGTCACCACGTGAATATGATTACGCCTCTACTACAGACTTCATGCTTACAATAAGTGAAAGGTTTAAACAATCACCAAGTAAGGGCGACAATTTAAAATGGTTCAAAGTTCTTGCTGTCAATGTAGATGACAAAAGTCCATATGAAAGAATAGTTTTGGATAAATTAATCAGAACTGTTCAGGACCTTTTGATGTCCGCTAACATAAAAAATTCTGAAGCATTTAAGGCAGCTGCTTCCAAAGGGCGTACAGTGCTTGATATCAAAAAATCAGAGGAACTTTGTTCCGCAAAGCAGCTTGATGTCGCAGAAGAATCTGTATTACAGGTATATCAGCAATTTATAAATGAAATAAAAAGTTTTTCAGCTAAGCAAGGAGTTAACGCATGAGCGATGAGCAACATATCGGGAATGATAAATCTCGATATTTAAACGCACCAAAGCGGACAGAAGTCGGTCACCGTTCAGGTCTTGCGGGTTTGAAAACAGCACCTCGCATAAAAAAGTTATTCACTCTTCATAAGGGCCGGAGACTTGAAGCGGAACATGTGATTGTTCCAGCCCAGAGAGTGGAGAAGGAGACCTTAGTCCATCCAGCGAACCCACGAAATCAAGAAGCCCTTACAGATTATTCTGTTAGAGATATTCTTAAGCAGATTGAAGAAAGAGGGGTCGATACCGAAGGGATCGCTGTAAAAAGAGATGGGGTTTATTTATTAATAGAAGGAAGTCGCAGACGTTTCTGCTGTATAAAGGCAGAAAAGGATCTCCCCCTGTGGGTTCTTCCGGATGAACTAACCGAAGATGATATAAATTCAATTATATCCGCAGCACAAACATCTCGAAAATTTTCATATAGAGAAGTTGGGTTTCAATTTATCAAAAAAATGGAAGAAAAAGGATTTTCTACTAATGAAGAACTCGCAGCATATCTTGGGATTAGTCATGTATCGGTAGCCAAAAGAATCCAGGCGGCCCGTATTGACGAAACATTGATCTCTTTATTCCCGGATTATGAAGGAATCCCGAACTCCTATTATAGTCGCTTGTCTCGTTTACAGAAATATGTGCAAAAAAATCTATTTCCTTTAGATGAAGTAATAGATAATGTTAAAGAGGAAACAAAAGATTTAGACATTGGAGATCTCCAGGTTGCTCAAAAAGTTGTAATGGAAAAAATCACACAATCTGTGGAAAGTGTTTGTGAAAAAACTTATTCCACAAAATGGGAAACAAGTGATCTTATTACTTTTGATAACAAAGATAAGTATGCAAGAATCAGTAAAAACAATACTGGTAGAAAAATTCGCTTTGAATTCAATAGGATAAATGCGGGTTTTATTAAGGAACTAGAGGAGTTCATAAAAGAAAAATTAAAAGTATCAGAATAAATATTGAACTGCATCTTTATGATGCAGTTCATATGATTTATATTTTTAATTTCTTGTTATATTAATATGGGGTGTGCGCAGGTTCAGACATATAAGGTCTTAGTTCTATATGAACAGAAGCGCCATTCCCATCATTTACTACGTTTAAAGGTGCTTTTCCCGGCAATGACATAGTTGCAACGTCAGGTCCAGAAACAGCAAAATTATTTTCTGCTGAAGGCATTACTGTAAAAATCTTTATAGCAACATTTTCATGTCTAAATAATGAAATCCCAAAAGTAGAACCAGCTTCGGTATTGCTCACGTCCACAACCACAGGGGTTTTTCCTAGATATTCATTAGTTAGTATGTTTTTTACTAATGCCCCTTCCGGGACAGTATAGATACGGTATGGATATGCTAAAGCCGTGTGACAAAAACATATTAAAATAACAATTAATGTTTGTTTCATAGATTATCCTCATTCAAAAATAAAAGATATAACTCTTGAAAATCGTGGTTAGTAATTAGGTCCGCTTTTCCGGGAAAATCGTAACTAACAGAAAATAAAAGCGAAAGCGAATCTTTTCCTTTTGCTTTGGGAGAGATTCTGCTAAAAGCACGGTTAATAAACATAAGTTGATCTTCATTGTTGAAGCAAAGTCCAAGCATTCCAACCGTAGGAACTACGAATGTGCTTACGCTGCCTGGGGGCAAAAGTTGCTTACTACGGGCATTGTAAGCACAACGACTACCACCTAGCGTTAGGCCTGAAAGCTCAATAAAACTTCTGGTTCCATTCTTGGCGACAAGCCAAACATCAGTTCCTGAACTTTCGACACGTAAAGTAACTTTTCCGTCAGTAAAGGCCTCACTTTTATTGTATAGAATAGGGTCAAAACCAACTGTCGGGAGTTCTTCGATTTTACTTTCTACTGACTGACAACCAGTCAGTAATGCAAACAATAAAAGTGTGATAACTTTAATCATCCCGCTTCCTTAGATTGTTTTTGGCGCTCGTTATAAAAGATAATGATTCACCGGGGTAGAGAATTGTTTCTTTCGTCCAATAACCATAACCACCGAGGATATTTTTTCTTTTCTCAATATAAACGGGTTCAGAAAATACTAAATGTTGATATTTAGGAAGAGATAAGATTTCATATTTTCCTTGTCCAACTAAGAGGTAATTCTTCTCTTTAGGATTGATGGTTACTGGATTACCAACACTTTGAGGTATGTTAAGTTTTTTTATATTTAGGTCAGAATAGTCAGGAACGGACACTTGATCATTAGACGTATTTCCGGGAAGAGTAAACCCTTTACCCTGATCCGGTCCAAAGATGGCAATTATATCTTTGTTGTTTCTTGTGATCGAAACGATAGCCTGAAGGGGCGTATTAGCAAGGTCATTTATAAACGATATAGTTAGACTTGATTTTGGCTCGACCCAAACAATGCTTTTTCCGGATGTGCCTTCGCTTAATGCAATTTTTTCATTTAGTAAGATTTTATTTTTGGCAATGATATTATACTCAAGTTTTGGTATCACAATAAAAAGTGATTCTTTATTTGAAACATTCATGATTTCTAAGAAATTGGTTTTGGTCATGCTGGTCTTTAGAACAGGCCTATATTTACCATTTATAAACCACCTTCCGTTTATAAGCTCCGCTTTAGCAGATATAAGTGAATCACTTTTCTGTGCGGCAGAAGAAAAAGCATCTTTTCTATGCTCTTTCTCTTGATGTGGTGCAGCTGCTGCGTGAAGATGCAAAAGTAATGTTGAAATTGAGATAATCTTCCAATTTATCTTCATCTTGTTACCTCAATGTTGTTTTCAATCGAATCGAGTTCTAAAGGATAGGTTTTAAGTGAATAAAACTTGTTTGTTGTTTGTATTAGCTGATGACACAATAAAACTGGATTGTTCTTCATGATTATTTCTACTAATGTAAGTGCTGGTGAGTCAGTTTGCGGTATACCCGGAGCAACTATTACCTGGTCTTCTAATTTTGACATATAGAGTGATCCAGTATTTATATGCAAACAATTACCGATCAGTACTGGAAGATTGTTTTGAGTACGACCATGGGCTTTTCGAATGCTGTTTACAGGATTCCTACCTAGGACCATAAGGTTGACGTCATTTATCATCATTGGTATTACGGCATGGTCCATACCGAATAGAAACTGGCTCTGAAAAATATTCACATTGGCATAGTTGAATGCTTGAAGCGCATTATAAGTATCAGTGAATGATGTGCGGATAGGGGCGTAATCAGAAGGGCAAACCCCAATTTTTATATCGCCTTTTAGTAAAATCTGCATCATCGTACCAAGCTGGGTATTAAGAAGTTTTTTTACCTCTTCCTCTAAATAGTAACGATTCACAGCTTTATGCCACTTTCCGCCCATTACACACCATCTCTCATTGAGGTATGTGCTGGGGTAAAATGTTCTCCGGTCTTTGTTTAATGGTAACAATTTTTTTAACATTTCTTCTCCGGCTCCGGCAGCTGAGAAATGCCTCACAAAACGTCCATCGAAAAAGCCACTGTTTATCGCCTTCATCAATTCTATGGGTTCCGGCCCATAGTCAAACAAATTTCCAGTAGAGAAAATTACTATCTCTTCTTCTGGCTTTGTAACTGATTGGATCAAGTTGCACAGCGCAGAGTAATGTCCATGAGGATCTGCCAGAAAGAAAATCCTTCCGGAGAAGTTTGTAAGGTCTATAGTTTGGACGTGCTCAGCTGCCATAAATTCCTCTACGTATGTTTACATCGATGATACGGTATTTCGAACTATGATTTTTTTACAAAAAGGCGTCATTTTGGATTCTAAGCCTAAGGACCTTTGTTACTTACAGGTAAAGGCCCCAGTCCTGGCTCTCAAACAGTTCATACTTAGGATGCAAAGTAACTTTCTGATTATAATTGGCTCCTTTATAAACATGGTTAATACATGAATACAGGAAATTTAACGGTAAGGTATTTAAAATGGAAGGATGCTGAAATAACATAGACTTACGTATTTTTTTAATAGTGTTAATGTTGATAATAGGTCACCATTAATGTATAAAGTTAATATCTAATATGGTCCTATTAATAAAAGAGAGTTTTTATGGCTGAACTATTAAAATCTGAAAGTCCTGTTTCACCATCAGTGCAGGATATCACTGAAGCTTTAAAAATCGTTGTCGATGATGGAAGTAAAGCTGCAAAACTGGTTTGTCTTAATGAAAGAAACGAATTAGTTCCCTTGCTTACACAAAATAGTTTTGTTCCAGATTTCCGTGTTCGCCATGAGGGTCTCAATCCTTTTAACTATCTTATTGATGGGCTGGAAAGGTTTTCGCATCACAGCGAATCTAGTAACTCACTGGAATCGACTGATGTATCTCACCAATACGATGAAATTAGCCGGTTAAATGTTCACCATGCACTTCATGCTTCTGGTTTAGTTCCTCAGGATGTTCACCTCTTTGTTACTTTACCACTTAGCCAGTTCTATACTGCTTTAGGGGAAACGAATATTGAAAATATTCAGAGAAAAAAAGATAATCTGATGAAACCAGTAGAGCGTTATCTTGACGGTAAACGCTATTCTTTTAACGTTTTGTCTGTGACTGTTTTCCCTGAATCTTTACCAGCTGTGACCCGGGCAGATGAAATTGAGGATATTGCTTCATTTGAATCAAGTTTGGTAATTGATCTTGGTGGTACTACTCTTGATGTTGCAAGTATTACTGGGCAATTAGAACAGATTTCGAAAGTAAAAGGTTTTGACCGTATTGGTTGTTCTATTGTTTACGATGAGATCAGCAGGTATCTTGAATCTGAGAAACTGAATACGAGTAATGCTTACATTCATCATCTTGTTGATAATCGTCATGATAAATCAGCTTTGAAGGTTGCAGAGGACAAGCGTGACGGTGTTTTTGATGCGGTAAACTCTGCGGTACAGAAGTTGCAAAGTAAAGTAATCAGAGCGGTTACACAAGTCGAAGAGAGGCCTCATAATGTTTTCCTTGTTGGGGGAGGTTCATATCTCATCGAAACAGCTATTCGTAAACATTTTGAAACGGCTAAAGTTATCATGGTAGACAATCCGCAGTTCGCATTATCTTTGGCAATTGCTGATACTATTTATTCAGAATAATGAGCTAGAACATGGCTAAATACCCTATCTCAAATAAGGCAGATAACGACCGGATTCAGATCCGGTCTTTCTGGATATCCGAAAGAAAAGCACCCTATGTTTATAGTTTCTTGAAAAAAACAGAACTTTGTCATAGGGGTGACCAACTGGATTTAATTAGGTCGGCTATTAGTACCGGGTTGGTATTAAATAATTTATTTCCTGACTTGGCAAATTTTATAAATGGTTTAAACGAAAGATTAACACTTGCAGATCTTAATAGGTTTCTGAATGATGGAAATACTATAGATACTGAACCTAAGCCTCCTATTAATGTATTGCTAGAGAATGTCTTAGATCAAAAGTTTAAGGAGTATTTAACACCTCTACAATTAGATAATTCAAAGCAGGATTCTGTTTCTGTAAAAGAAACCTTCCTTGTACAAAAGGAACATGCCTGCTTTGGTGTGAAGATTGAAAATGAGGGAAGCGATACCTCTATACCATCTGAAAGCCCACTTTCTTCAGGTGCATGGCTTTGTTGAATAAATCGAACTTTTGCTGAGTTGAAGGATCAGATCACGCATCTTCCCGACAACGCAGACCGTTCCGTGGCAAAGCAAAAGTTCAAAATCACCAACTGGCCCACCTACAATAAAGCCCTCATCAACCGTGGCTCCATAACTTTCTGGCTGGATGATGAAGCTATTCAGGCCTGGTATGAGTCAGCAACACCTTCTTCACGAGGCAGACCTCAGCGCTATTCTGACCTTGCCATCACGACTGTGCTGGTCATTAAACGCGTATTCAGGCTGACCCTGCGCGCTGCGCAGGGCTTTATTGATTCCATTTTTTCTCTGATGAACGTTCCGCTACGCTGCCCGGATTACAGCTGTGTCAGCAGGCGGGCAAAGTCGGTTAATGTCAGTTTCAAAACGTCCACCCGGGGTGAAATCGCACACCTGGTAATTGATTCCACCGGGCTGAAGGTCTTCGGTGAAGGCGAGTGGAAAGTCAAAAAGCATGGCCAGGAACGCCGCCGTATCTGGCGTAAGCTGCATCTCGCCGTTGACAGTAAAACACATGAAATCATCTGCGCTGACCTGTCGCTGAACAATGTTACGGACTCAGAGGCCTTCCCCGGGTTAATCCGGCAAACCCACCGGAAAATCAGGTCAGCCGCCGCCGATGGCGCTTACGATACCCGGCTATGTCACGATGAACTGCGGCGTAAGAAAATCAGCGCGCTTATCCCTCCCCGAAAAGGTGCGGGTTACTGGCCCGGTGAATATGCAGACCGTAACCGTGCAGTGGCTAATCAGCGAATGACCGGGAGTAATGCGCGGTGGAAATGGACAACAGATTACAACCGTCGCTCGATAGCGGAAACGGCGATGTACCGGGTAAAACAGCTGTTCGGGGGTTCACTGACGCTGCGTGACTACGATGGTCAGGTTGCGGAGGCTATGGCCCTGGTACGAGCGCTGAACAAAATGACGAAAGCAGGTATGCCTGAAAGCGTGCGTATTGCCTGAAAACACAACCCGCTACGGGGGAGACTTACCCGAAATCTGATTTATTCAACAAAGCCCAGGTGCATCCAAAATTTCAAAAGAAAAGTCCATTTCCTCTGTGGTGCCAGTGCTAGAAAAAGTATCGGATGAAAATCAAACCGCCTCCATAAGCATAAAATCTAAAGCTAAGGCAAACAAGCGACTAGCGACTTTGGCAAGATAGGTGAGAGACAGTACAATCGACTTCTGAGTTCAACTTGTCTTACCAGGAAAGCCAGCATACTTGCTGGCCTTTTTTTTGTTATAATAAACTCAGGCTTCAGCTGAATCTGTAAAATTACTGTTAATGAAACGGTATTTTAGGTTAATTTGGATGCTGTTACAGGAAGTGCGGATTTTTCCTAAATTTGTAAAAAACCTAAGAATTATCTTAATAAATCTGGTACTTAATTATTATTTTACGTAAAAAGTCTTTGTGGTTTAATGGTTATGTAAGGATTTTTTGATACCCTTATACCCGATGGACCTAAGGTCACTGACAACGATGTTCATGTAGAATCTTCGTTTCTGTAATCCCTTTTGTCCTTGTCCCAAATGATTGATTATTATAATAAAGGCTGATCGAATGCTATCTCGCAACTCACTAATACATGGTTTACGCCGAGACCAGTTAATCGGAGTTCTGACTATTTCAGAGTTTCCGGTAGTTATGGTAGAAAGCCACTTCATTCAGTCTGAGGTTATGGGAATAAAACCCGTAATTTTTAATATTGATGAGCTTCTTGTTTCTATATCCCCAATTTCCTCTCTTAAGTTCGATTGGGAGTGGGCCCCAGTTGATACAATACTCATTGAAGTTATCATTCCACCTGTAGAGTCAGACCTTGTAAGTGCAGAAAATGACTTCCTCCGTGATTCTGGTATTGGCCATATCCAGTGCGAGCCTGGCGGAGCATCAATACGACGTACAGTTACCTTCGTTGGTGGAATAACCGCTGATAACTTACTGTATCAGTTGAGGCTTATGTGCGTAAGCGCGTTAAAACTTTTAGGAGAGGAACTGGGGGATGAAGTCTAAGATTAGATATGTTTTATCTGGTTTTGTTGTGTTATGTGCATTTGCTGGAGTTTATAAAATCCTAAACAATGTTCCGGTTAAACCTGACCTTTTGGACTTCACTGGAAACACATTTAAAAAGACATCACTCTTCCTGCCATGTGATAAAAGCTCGCCTTCTTTAAACATTAAAATTGCTGATAACGAGAAAATCGTGATCAACGGCATCGCTTCAAAAGTAACTTTTGTTGAAAAGGCTGACCCCGTCAAAAGCCCTGGTTTTTGTGATGATCTTGATCTAAACAATTCTCGCCTTGTACATACGGCATCTTACAGCCTGGTGATTTCTGAAACCAAAACAGGATTTACACTATCAAATTTCAAGCATCTTGCCGATGATGAATCATTAGGCGGTATGTGGTTTTATCAAAAGTGACTTTTTATATGGCAACTTCAGACTTCGCTCTTAAAAACCATAATGTTAAAGCATTTGGTCAGGATGCAGCCCTTGTCATTGAGATGAACAATGAAGATGTTAGCTCATCAAAACCTTCACCTTTTTCAAATGAGATTGATAATTATTATCTTACATTGCACGTCGCTCCAAGGAACGCAAAAAAAGATTATGACTGGGGCTCAAACCGTTCTGTACTTCTAAAATTGTCGACGAATGAAGTTATGCAGATGGCATCTGTATTTCTTAGAATCATGCATACTTTAAAGATTGATAAGAGGAAAACCTCACATCATGGCCACGTCGTATACAAAAATATAAGCGTTACCCCAAACGAGAGGGGCGGTTTGTTGTTATCCGCAGGGATAGTTCCAGTCGATAAAGATGGCTTAAAACCCTTCATGCACATGGTCCCCGTCTCACAAATGGATTGCGTTAAAATTGGCCTCTACATACTTGGATATCTTGCTCAAAAAACGCCCTGGGTAAGCTCCGAGTCTATAATTACCGCGCTTCGCTTATCTGAAGCCAAGAATTCAAAATAGCGCATTAACATACGGAATATACGGAAAAATACAGGTTTTTTTAAATGTTATACGAACGGATATTTCTGTTTTTCATCGTAAAGTGAGTTTAATTTTGCTCAGAAAAACAGGTATTCGTCATGAGAAAATCAGGTTTAGGTTTAGCCCTGTTGTTTTCTTTAATTGCTCCGATTAAAGCGGTCTATGCTGAAGCGATTATGATTTCAGGAAAGCTACAGGCTGATTTGCCAGCCGTATCCTTTGACCCGGGGCCGGGCGACTTTGTTGCATACGTTAATTCTAACACTATCACTGCCTCAGGTGCAGGCACAGCCTGTAATGTAACGGTTGATGATCGAGCGACTTCCTCTGTTGATAACCTCGTTTGTTTTTTTGAGTGGTTACCCAATACCTTGGGATTAACTTCTAACGGCTTCACTCTTTCAGGCGTTCCCAACACCACCGGTGATTTAAAACTACCTTACAAGATTTCTTACTTCTCTGGTTCTGAACGGAAAAAAGTTGAAATAGTAAAAGGTGAATATTCAATCAAAAGTGTGGCACCGGTAAAACCAACTATCACCGGTCTTAAATCATCCCTGAACGGATTAGTCTATGACGGCTTTTCTTTCAAATCGTATTTAAAGGATGAAGCGATCAAAGATATCGCTGTTTCTGTTGAACCCCGCAATTATATTCAATACATCTCAATAGGTTCAGGCTCCGCCTGTGAAGTACCTATTGGCGGAACTTCCTGTACCATTGAAGTTGGAAGCATTAAGGCCAGTGATACAGATGAACTTTTGGGTTCACGTGATATCACAATTACAGCAAACTCTAAGAATAATTATTTCGCACCTCCTGAATCCAAAAAGCTTGTTGTTAACTGGGATTATCGGCCTCCTGTAGTAGACCATACACTTTGGAATTTTACCGATGAGGCTAAAACAATCAAAGTAGGTGGCCAGGACATCTATACCGGAGCCAAAACCGTTGCTGTGGCCGTTAAGGTACCCCAGCAAGAAACAGAAGGTGAATGGTGGCTCCCAACAGCTATGTCGCTCACTATGACTCCGGATGGCGTGTTTAAGCCGACGACTAAAGTGACTTTAGATGATGGCACTGAGATTGATTTCAAACAGTCCTGGGCAACCCCTTTACGTAGAACTTTACAGCCGGTAAGTGGACCTCAAAAAGTCGGTGATGAGTACCTCTATATCTTTGACTTAACGGATCTTATAAACGGGTCCTACGCAGCGACTTTTACAGTAGAAAATACGAGCAAAAACTCTTCTACGTACACTGAGCCTGAAAGCAAACTGATGCTGTCTGATAACCCAACGCTTATGGTTCTCAAAGATGGGCAGGTATTAACTAAACGAGCACCCGTATACTTCCTGAACGAGATTATCGTTGCAGCTTTCCAGGGGCAGGCTGGGGTTGCTGACATAAAATCAGTAACAATAGACAACAAAGTAGTTTCGTTAACACCTACAAATTATAAAGGTATTTACTACCTGCCGGTTGGAGACGATTTAGCAGTTAATTCGGATCACGAGATTACTGTGGTGGCTGAAAACCTTTATGGAAAAAACGTAAATTTCAGTACCGTGTTCACTTATCAACCTACTGGATTCACTCTTAAGAATCTGGAAAAAAACGTAACTCTTTACTCGCGCGTACGTCAGTATACGGACCTGCTTAGTCAAACAGCTGGTGATAAATGCACTCTGTTTACCACAGAGGAAAATGCGAATGCTTACCTCGCCTGGTATGGGGAAAAATCAGATGTTACAGCATGCTACCCTCAGTGGAACAATGTCCCTGATGGGTTGGAGTTCTATTTTAAAGGACGTACCCCGGGTCTAACTGGATTCTTTAATAAAACAGGTGAGAATCTGCTCGACTATCAAGTCTATATGATTAACGGGAAGGGCTCTAAAGCGGTTTCCGCAAGGAATCGCCGTACTCTGACCACACAATTACCATACAACCCGATCATCTCTTACAAAAAGAATAAAGTCATAGCAGGCATCAATCCGAACACTGCTCTGGCTTATACGACCGGGGGGGAGGCCGCTCGAATATTAGCGAAGGTGGTACCAGCTGACGTTACGATGATCGTCTCTCAAAACGGCTCTGAGGCTGTCAAAACGTCATTTAAAAATCGTTCCTCAAACAACGATGCAACGACCTTTGTACAAAGGGTCAAGGTTGCTGCTGCACCATTGTGGACAAAGAACGTCTTTGACATAGCTGTAGAATACTCAAAGGATCCAGAATTAAGAACTACAGACACCCTCAACGTATATACGGTGCCTGATTTCAATATTCGAGCATCGATGGAAGTGGATGACAAAAAAACAGCCACATCTCTTGAAGTGCCCTTAAAGGTAACAGTGGGGCGTTATAACAACTCCACACGTAAAAGTGCATTTGACCGTAAAACAATGGGAGAATGGGACGTCACGATATACTCTCAAAAAAGTGTATACGGCAAAGATCCAGAAACAGGCCGTTATAAAACTACATACGAAAGAACTGCGCTGACTGAAGCATTGCCGGTCAATGATGCGGGCATTGTCGAAACCAAGATTAAAATTGAAAATATGGATCTGGGTAATATGCGTCTGGTTGGTGTGGCTAAGGTCAGATCGCCATTCTCTGATTTTGAAATGAAACGTGAGACCAGTGCTGTAGGCATTCGAATCTATAAAGGTGAGGAACTGGAGGGTAACCTGTCGAAAAGCCTTATTATCGGAAGGATCCCACTTAGTACTCTGGTAAGCTTCAAATCTGCCAGTACGGCTAACTCTGATGCACTCGCCCCCACCGAATGGCAGCAGTCCTCTGATAATGGTCAAACCTGGACCATGCTTTCCGACATGACCGGAAAGAGAAGTGTAAGTATCAAAAAGACAGAAGTAGGAAAGTGGCTTTATAGGGCAAAAATGACTAATAAATTCACATCCAAGATTTCCTACACAGATGCCTTAACGGTAGTTACCTACAAGCAGCCTAAGCTCAGTATAGATGTTACAGACATTCTTCAGGGCTCAGATATACCTGTAACCCTGCTTGATAACGATGAACCTATACCAGCAGGCACCGCTGAGGTTCTCTGGTCAGAGGATAAAGTCAACTGGGTGCAGGGAGATACAACTTACACTGTGGCTTCAGCTGATACCCTACCGTCTACGATTTATGCCCGGATGCGTTACCTTGATTCCGATGAACTGGCAGAGGAGTCTTCATGGAAGGAAACGTCTGCTCGGTTGGCAGCCGCAAAACCCAAGCGCCTTTCTGTCTCGGTAACGGGGGTTTCAAAGGTAGAGGTTGGTCAAAAAGTTACTTTGGAAGGTAAGTTCACGAACCCTAACAGTAAGTACCAGAATGGTAATAACGTAGTTGAAGAATGGAAAACACCGGATGGCCAGACATTTAAGGGCTCTTCACTGTCTGTTACCCTTACTGAGCAAATGTTGGATAAACAGGGATATGCTGCTTTTGAATACAGTGCATGGTTAGCGGACAATAAGGAGAATACGGTTTCTACCCGTAGAGTTTCTGTCAAATCGTGGGTTTATAAATTTCCCGAGATGAAAATAAGCTCCAAACTTAAATACGACATGGCACCGACCACCCTACGCGTTGCGTTGAGCGGTATTAAGGATGGAGACTATCCTGGTGTTACTTATTCCCGTGAATGGATCTACGACAAAGAGAATCTGGTAATCACTAAAGATGAAGGTGACACCAAAGAATTTACAATTGAAAATCCTGGCAAATATACATTGATGGTTGTTTTCAAAGATAACCGAAACAATGAACAGCGTATCGAAAATACCTTTGTTGTCGATGAACAAACGCCAATGAACGTTGAGATGACACCCAAGTTCTCTAACAAATATATGAGAGCTCCACTCGATGTAACCTTAAGGTCAAACATCAAGCTATCTCATTCGGCGGACTCGATAGATACGGTCACATACAAGGTGAACGGTGAAGTAATACCCAGCGGCAAAAATTATTGGGCTCAACTGATCTCGGGTTTAAAAGAAAAGAAATACGAGATTACAATTGATGTTGTTAGTAAACTTGGACAGAGAGGTTCAGCATCTGTTGAGTTTGATGTCGTTAAAAACGCAGTGCCTAATTGTACATTGAGCTACACGGAAACCAACCTAAGCTGGAGCTTTACCAATAAATGTGATGATACTGATGGAAAAATGGTTAGATATGAATGGTTCATCAACGGCGAATTAAGGAACGTTTTCGGTAGTACGGCTACACTTTCTAAAAACCTTAACCGTGGTAAGCAGGACATAAAAGTAATTGCTTATGATGATAGTGGAGACTTTGCAACACAGCACGTGACAGTTTTCGGACCGGCTGAAGAGGCAAGTAAGTCTGAAAACACTGTATCAATACCAAGCAGTGAGTAGTTAATTTTTAAATATAAAGCCGGGACATTATGTCCCGGCTTTTTTATACCCAATAATTGGACCTTTGAAAAATTAATGTCGGAAAGTAACTTTGCTCCAAAGGCATCTTTCATGGCCGCTAACAAAGCTGCGTATACATGCTGAGGAATTAACATTCTTATAGGTGAATATTAGGTTAGTTTGCAGACTTCCGAGCGTTGAAAAACATGGATAATAGTTACTTGGATAGAGGTGCATCTGCCTAGTAAAAATATTCTTCAGTGCCAGTGAGAAAAATATGAGCGACTACATACCTAAAAAGAGAGGGCTGCTTATACTGGATTGGTATGTCCCCCTTAATATTTTATTGCTGATTCTCGTTATGTGTGTCTTTTTCACCCGTTATACATTTGGATACGGTTTATTGAATGGGTGCCTGCCTGCTGATTTTTATATGATTGATCATTCGGATAAAAGTATTAAAACTGGTGAACTCATAGCATTTAACATGCCGAAATCGGTACGTTTTATCCCAGAAAATGAACGAGTCATAAAAATTGTTGCCGGTGTGGGCGGTGACAAACTTAAAGTAACAATGGATGGGGTTTATAACGGGGACAAATTTTTTGAAGCTAATGCACGTCGTATTTCGAAGAAATACAATATTCCGTCCATTTTGATTGAAAAAGAATTGATAATTCCTGAAGGCGAAGTTTTCCTAATTGGGCAAACCGATCACTCATGGGATTCCCGTTTTTGGGGAACAGTAAAGCTGAATTCAGTAATTGGGAAAACATATGCGATCTTTTAATGTAAATAAAAAATATTTACCAATACTTCCTGGACTTGCGTTATGTGCAGTTTTAAGTAATACAAATGCAAGCACTGAGTATCAACATGATGCTGACCTAATCGCTCAGCAAGCAAAAGGGCTTGGGGCACAGGCTAAAGGTGCACAGCAGCCAGATGGGGCTCTTAGCCTTGATGCTACGCTAAAATCACCAGATGTGCAGAAGTACATAGCGCAAGCTGAAGCACTCCAAAAAAACCAGGACCTGAGCAAGCAAATAAACCGTGGTTACGTCCCCGGTATGAATGCGGATAGTGTTCAAGCAGTTATAGACCATACCCAGGCTATCAGGGCCCAAAGTAATAACTCTGAAGCTGTCAACGATATAATTAGAAGACGTGATGAAATTCAAGAAAACGCCAGCCTTAATGAAGCGGCTCTGAAAGCTGTGGAAAATAAGCCGGAAGTCATGCGAGGACAATCTAAAAATATCGAAAAATTGTTTGGTTCCTCGGGCATCACAGCTGCTGACTTCGAAAGAAAAATGGATAGCACACGTGAAGAAGCACTATCAACTGAAAATGGAATAACGATCTTTGCTTCATTTAGCTTGCCGGATTATGTACTGGAAGACCTTCTACGTACGGCCTCAGAGCATAAAGCTCGTGTAGTTTTCAATGGTCTAAAGAAAGGAACTACTCGGCTACCAGAGACACAGGCAGCAATAAACCAAATGATTGTCAAAGGAAAATTTGAATCTCCTTTGATTACAATTGATCCTGATAGCTTCAGTCAGTATCAAGTAACTCAAGTACCGACAATTATTTCTAGGGAGCAAGCTCGTTTTGCAAAAATGGTAGGCTCCTTCAACGTTGAGTTTTTTCAGCGAGAACTTGCTAAAAAACCCGATCAGGATATTTTCCCGGTTGCTGGTACCACTTATCCCGTTGAAGAAAAGAGCATCATTAAAGAACTGGAAGAACGTGCACAAAAATATGACTGGGAAGGTGCAAAAAAAAGGGCCGTTTCTGACACATGGAAAAATCAATGGATGGTCGACCTCCCTCCTGCCCAGGAACACAAAGAATTTTTAATTGACCCTACAGTGAGGGTCACTCAGGACGTAAAAGATAAGCAGGGCCGTGTAATAGCTTCCGCCGGTGAGTTGATTAATCCACTTTCGAGATTTCCTCAAAACCTGACGATGATAATTTTCGATCCACTCAATCCGGGCCAGCTGGTATGGGCTGAGCAGCAGTATCGACAACGTCTGGGTAGTGGAAAAGTAATGCCAATGTTTACCCGTATCCAAAAAGATAATGGATGGGATCACCTAAATGATTTACGTGAAAAATTTAACGGTAAGGTGTTTAAAGTTAACGAACAGATCATCTCACGCTTTCAGATTAAAAACACACCTGCGCTTATAACTACTGACCAAGATAAATTCCGGATCACCCTGTTTAGCGAGGCAGAAGTCCGTGGTATCGGAGCCCCAAATCTTTCAGAGGAAAAATAAGATGAAACTCGGATTTATTATAGGCGCTCTCTTTGCAACATGGCTGACGCTAAATTATCCGGACCAGATGAGAAGTTATTTTACCAAAGCCGTCGACTATATCGAAAGTGTTGCAACATTTATTACATCCAAGTGAGCATGATGGTGAAAAAATTCAAAAAGTTACTTTTAGAGTTCATTGTAGCAGTTATGCTTTCGCTTTCTATACCGGGTATGGCTATGGCAGCAGATGCTGGAGTCCCTGGGGCTATGTGTCAGTCAGCTGGAGTGTGGCAGGGCTTGATTAAGAATATCTGTTGGAGCTGCATTTTTCCCATGAGGATAATGGGCATAGGGGCAGCTCCAGAAGGCGCTGCTCCTTCACGTCCGGGTTGCTACTGCACAGATCAGAACGGCGTACCGGAAATAGGTTGGCAATTGAGCTTCTTTCAGCCGGTGAAGATTGTTGAAGTTGTAAAGAGCCCCTGGTGCAGCCCCTTTCTTGAAGGCACGATGCTTCAAAAATCGCAGTTTGATATTGGTAAAAGCAACACAAATCAGCCAATGACAGCAACTGAAGCCGGATTTTACGATGTTCATCTTTGGGAGTTCCCAATCATGACAATGCTCAAATTACTGATTATTGGCGAGTGCACTGCTGAACCCTATATAGATGCCAGCCTGACCTATATAAGCGAAGTGGACCCTATGTGGGAAAGTGATCTGCTTACACTCGTCCTGAATCCAGAGGCAGTAGTTTTTGCAAACCCAATTGCCTCAATGGTGTGCGCTGCTGACTGTGTAGCAGTAACAGCAGGAAAGGATAATCTCGCTGCATACTTTTGTGCCGGATGCGATGGCAACCTTTATCCATTAACCGGCCACATTTACGCAAATGATGACGCTGTAAGGACGAGTTCACTGATAACCCAGCGTCTTCTGACTAAACTACATCGCCAGGGAATGCTGATGCGAACGATGGGAGCAGACGCAATGTGTGAGAAAACGTGGGAATACTTTACACCTCGTTCCCAGTATCGGCTTTCAATGCTTTTCCCAACTCCTGAGGCGAAAGGGCCGGATTGCTGTCATCGTCTTGGTGATTCGGTACATGACTGGTCAACCCTTAAAGGTGGGCGCAAAAAAATAGGCAATGATAATTATGTCTATATGTTGTGGCGTTACAATGACTGTTGCGTCAGATATATACCAGGCGCTTGATTTCTAAGGGTAAAAATAATGAAACTTAGAAAAACGATAGCTTCAACTATTATTGCATCAATGATTGCCAATACTATGAGTTGGGCTTTTTATATCTCTCTCATAAATATGGTAATGACTCCTCGTATTTATGCGGCAGACGCTATATTTGACCAGCTCGAAAGTAACTTTAATCTTGCTAATCCTAACGCAAATCGCAATGCGACAACCAGTGCTCAGGACATTGTTGAGAAGTACAAGAATGCGGATTCAGGCGAGAATGTCAGTGGGAAGATCACCGAGAAATACGTGGGTAAAGCCGAATCCGCTAATCTTAATCTCGGAAAGTATGGGGCAGGGAACTCAAATGAAAGTGTCATGAAAAATGCCGCATCCGATGGAAAGTCCATTGGTAGCGCCGTACAACTGCCGAGTATGTCTGGAGGGACAATCAATTCAAACTATACCAAGGAAGGGGCAAAGCTGCTCTCTCGGGATGCTAATGGCAACATTGGTATAAGCAGTAATCCCAATACTACTCCTGGAACCAAAACAAATACCGGAGAGATTTTCAGCTCAGAGCAAAAGCACAGCGATATTAAGTTCAATGCCGCAGATCGTTATGGGGATGAGGATGGCTTTGTAAACGATATAAAGAATCGGAAAAGCCAGTTATTTGATGCTCAAAGTTATGATGGCGTTGCCTACCGCACCCTCGTAAATGCTAACAAGGACAACCCGGCATCATCTATAAAGCCTAACGATCCCATGTTTACTGCGGGGAGAAATGAGATAACAAATGCTGTTGCTGGTACTGGAAACTGGCTTCAGAACTGTAATGTTGAGACCTCTAAAAAAACAGTAACCACACACTATCCTGATTACAAAGAGTTCTACTGTAACTCGCCTAAGCAAGATAACTTCAGCAGCTGCACGATAACCCGTGATTTTTCAGTCCCTGTTTACATTTCAGGCGGAAACGGAGACATGTCGATGTGCGGCGATAATTGTGTGCGTATATGGTTTGGTCGCCGTGATGACAACTACTGGAGTGACGGGGTATATGATAACGAACTGACATTAAAATTCCATCCGGATGCAAAATTGGCCTCAGCAAAGATTGTTAACGCGGAGTGGGATGACCACATGCGGGTAACACTTGATGGCACGCAGATTTTTGCTCACATAGATGGTGCATATCGAGAAAGTGACTATCCGGCTCCTAAGGGATCTTGGGAGTTAAAAAAATCGTGGAAACTCGACAAGGTTTACGATGTGACTGATAAGGTCAGAAAATCGGTGTATGAGGAGCCTGATCGAGAAGTGACAATGGCATCCAGAGTATGGGTTGGTGGGAAGGGTGAAGGGTATTTTGAGGTTGAGCTGACTTTTGAAAATATGAAGCTCGAAGATAAGCACGTCCAGGAACCAGCTGGTTGTTACGATGCTGTACAAGCTCCGAATACATTCTGCCGTTTCGATCGGTTTAAAGATATGGATGTTGGCACAAAACGGCTTCCGGAAAGCGTGCTTTCATTGGCAAAGCCTCTGTATGAAGGTGATAAAGGATTTCTTACCTGGAAGACAAACCTTGAAGGCTACTTTTGTGATCCATTGGCCAAAGACAAAATTTGCTCTTATGACGCTAGTGGAAAAATTATGAAAGACGCTAATGGAAAGGACCTCTGTTACAACTATGAAGAAATAAAGAGTATGCCTGATGCATGTAGTGCTTATAAAAATGATGCAGCATGTGTACTCGATAAACAAACATGTGCAGAGGGTTGGTTCGATGAGGGCACTAACAGTTGCTACATGTATGAACAGAAATACACCTGTGACAGAGGGAAGGATGTAGTTCGGGAGGTTGAATCTTCTACAAATGCCTGTGTTGGCATGATCCCATGTTCAGGTGGAACATGCGAAACTGGGCCAAAGGAAGAGAACAACGATTTTGGAAAAGTTGCGGCTTATTCAAACATGGTTCAGTACATGCAGGGCGAAGCCAAATGCGAAGACCCTAACGATGCCAATTCATGTTCCGTCTTTGAAGGAAAACCTGAATGGTGTGGTCGTTCAGTAGGCTTTGTAAATGGCCTGGCAAAGACGGACTGCTGCGAAGCACCACAGGGAACCGCAGGAGCACTTGAAGGTATCATGCTTGCCGGATCTATGATCAGAAACACAAACTGGACCAGAGTTAATGCTCAGCTAATAAAATGGACCGGCGGTGATACAGGTACATGGGCTTCTATGTCTAATGCGGTCGGAGAGTGGACTGCATCAGCTGGTAAAACAGTAGGGCAAATGTGGAACAACGTCACGAGCTCCTTAACGAGCGTATATGAAAACGTCGCTGGTAATCTAAGCAGGGCAGTTGGGTCTTCCGCAACTTCTGGAGGGGCAGGAGGTGCTGGCCAGTTGGCACAGGAAACAATGTCCAGCTTCGGTATAGGTCAGCTTAAGCAGATGGCAATGAAGAAAGCCTACGAATTGCTACCAGATACAGTTCGTGACTTTGTCTTTAAGAACGTTGCTACTACCGGAGGAGAGGTTGTCTTCTCGGCTGCGGTTCAAAACTTTATGCTTGCATTAAACGTGATCGGTTGGATTTATACAGCCTATCAGGTCACTAAAATGCTTTTAGAAATGTTGGTAGCATGCGACCAGAAAGAGATGGAAGCTTCTATTCATAAGAATCAAAAATCCTGTTTTACATTAGATACGGAACGATGCGTCAAATATCTGAATGTTGGTTTCACAAAGAAATGCGTTAAAAAAGCAACAGACATGTGCTGTTATAATTCCATGTTGTCACGCGTTATTATGCAACAAGCTTATCCGCAATTAGGAATAGACCCTGTCGCCTCTAATTGCGTGGGGCTATCAATAAAGCAAATACAGCAACTGGATTTCGATAAAATTGATCTGACGGAGTGGATTAATGATGCAGTTCAGGTAGGAGAAGTTCCTGATCAATATTCAAAATTCTCCGAAGAATCAATTGTGGAAAACTTACCATTCCAGAATGAGAACTATCAACTTCCATCAGAACGTACCAAGGAAGCAATGGGCGGTGAAGAAAATATGATAAAGGCCAGACAAGAAAATGCTCAGGCTATAAAAGAGGAAAATGTAGATTGTAGCTATTTACCTCGACCGGCCATATGTGAGGTAGGTTCAACTACGCTGGATCCGGTTACGGGCAAGCAGTTGCCGAAATATTGAAGAAGGGGCCGTTAGGCCCCTTTTTTAATTACTTGGCTTTCAATGTTTTTTCTGGGAAGCCTTTTTTACCGTATTCACCGGTAAAGAGGTAATAATCTTTTCCGTTGATGGAGGCTGCAACACCCCCTGGAGTTGTTGTATTTGGGCTATCAGAACGGAAAATGATACCCGAAAAATCAGCGCTTGTTTCGTTTCCTTTAAATGGGATGAACACATAACGAATTACAGCGTAATCACCAGCGGGAAGGTTTAGCTCAGGAATTTCGGTTCCTGTTGCGGGGCGAATCGCCTGAAAGCTGTACATTGAATCTGTAGGGAAAACATCAGCATCAGGCTTAGAGGGCAGATCACAGGTACTCCATTTATTGACGACTGCCATATCAATTTTACATGTGGCCAGAGCTGCTTTCTGTTTTTCAGGGTTGTATCCAAATGAGGCCTGAGTTGCTTTTGTATGCTCAAAAACATACTTAGCTCCCTCACGTACCAAACTTTCATCATTGTAAGGCAATTTTTTTGGATTGGGGACGAACACTAGGTATTGATTGACCTGGATGTATTCGGCGTCAGAAGAACTGTACAAAGAGCTGAGGCTCATGATCCCAAAACCTTTTAGACCGCCTGTTACGTAGCCCATCGAACTATTGATGAGATACTTAGAAAGAAAGTTGTCGGCATCCCCTCCAGGAGTAACCTCTTGCTCCTTAAAATTAACGTCGAAACCAGCAAACGAATAGGCATTCTTGGCGACAGAATCATTTGCATTAGCATGCCAGTACTGGCCGTGACTGTACGCATTCAGAGCGGTGCCTGGCGTAGTGCCGGTGTCACCGGCACAACCCGATAGGGAAAAACCAATGACGACAGAAGAGACCAGAGATACTAAACGTAAAAGTTTCATTTAAAGCCCTTTTTGTAATGTCTTTTGGAGATGGAACCATTATTCCATAGTCACGCGTTTCACAAACAACCTGATTGCATAAAAAAGGAAAAAAAGTGATTTCCAGTAGAACCAGCAGTACACAAGAAAAGCGCTTTTATAAAAATGTATAATTATTAAAACGAAGTAATGAGGTTGAAATGGGTAAGCCAACAGAAGAGCAAAGACCTGTTATCGAGAATGCTAGCGCAAACAATATGGTGATAGCAGCGCCTGGATCAGGCAAATCGTTCACCATGATAGAAGCGGTTATATCGATTCTCAAAAAGTATCCATATGCAAGAATCGGGATGGTGACCTTTACTCGCGCTGCAACAAACGCACTTGCAGCAAAGTTACAAAAGCGATTGAGCAAGAAGGATCTTGACCGGGTGCTGGTGGATACTTTTCACGGACTCGTTAAGAAGCAACTGGACATGATTCGCTGGCCGGGAAAGATGTTGATAGGGCCAGCACAGAGATCTGTCATTCACCGGGCTTTGAAAGAATCCGGTGTAACGATGAAGTTTGCTGAAGCTGAATTCGTTATTGATGCTATCGGCAGAGAAATGGATACGGATGTGATTTCAGTTCGGCATAACAGACAACAGATCCATTTGTTTAATACCTATCAGGCGTTATGCCAGAAAGACCATGTGGCGGACCTCAATGCTCTTTCAAAATTTGTTGTCGGTCAAATGCATTCGGGAAAAATGCGCACGTTAGATTTGACACATTTGATAGTAGACGAAGTTCAGGATACTGACTCTATACAATTCTCATGGATAGCATTGCATACAAGAGCTGGAGTCTATACGAGTATAGTTGGAGACGATGATCAGGCCATCTACTCCTTCAGATCCTCAGGAGGAGTCAAAATATTTCAACAGTTTGAAAAACACTTCAGACCTAACATATTTTACTTAAACACATGCTTTAGGTGTGAACCTGAAATTTTAGAGGTGGCCGGAGCACTGATAGGAAAGAATGTTTACCGTTATGCCAAAGAGTTACGCTCGGCAAAAAAGGGAGGGGGAAAGGTCACTTTTCGTTCATATGTAGATATGGAGGAACAGATACAGGGTATTTTAAGCCTTATAAATCAGGATCCACATGGATGGGCAATTCTAAGCCGCAATAATGCTCACTTGGATGAGCTAGAAAGTTTGATCGAACAGCCAGTAATTCGTTACGGAGGTAAATCATTCTGGGATGAAAAAGAAACAAGCGATGTGTTAAGCCTTATGGCCTTTTTCCGACAATCAAATGATCCTCGCTTAATGAAGAGAGTATTGGCATTGTTTGGAGAACAGGAATCAGTTTTGGATGAAGTGGCATTGAGTATGAGAGGAAGAAAAGTTACTTTTGGCGACCTTGCCATCCCGGAGGACAGTTCTCTCGAAACAAAAACATTACATTCAAACTTCGTGCGCTTTACCCAGGAAAGTTCTGATAAAGTTGAGATAGCAAAACGTTTCGCCAACCTTACGAAATGGATGGAATCGTCGTCAATCAAGATGAGGAGTAATAAAGGTACAGCAACCTTAACAAAAATTGCTTTAGACACTTGTAAACAGTGGGCAGAAAAGACTGGTTGGATGAATATGATAAATCGTGCTGCTGCAATGTCATTAGGCCCTAGGAAGAAGGACGAGGAATACAGCCCAGAGAAAGTAGTCCTATCAACCTTGCATGGTTCAAAGGGTCTTGAGTGGAATAAAGTAATAATAATGAGTTGTAATGCGGATCAGATACCAAGTAAAAGATCAGTTGGGGAGGAGGCAATAGAAGAAGAAAGACGTTTGCTTTATGTTGGATTTACGCGTGCAGAAAAGCAACTTTTTGTAATGTGGTATGGTGATCCTTCTTTCTTTTTAAGAGAATGCAGTGAAGAAAAGATAAAAGAAGCAGCTAATATTCGAATTTCTCCACTTTATACAGAATAATTCGATATGGGCATTTACTTATGCTTAAAGCTATAGTATAAAAACAATGAGCTTAAATATCAGCTCCCAAATTTGAGTAACTTTGCTTAAAGTTACTTTCGCGTTAAGCGTTGATTTAGCCGTGAAAAGCGGCCAGCTTAAACAAGCTGTAAGACACCACCGGCAAAATGTCACCTTTGTCGCTGGTGCACTTCCCATGCCTGCAAAAGGCAATCTGAATTTACCAAACCGTAACTAATTTAGCTCCTCCTGGGGCTATTTTTGTTGCGTACTTCTAATGCCAGATAGTATAAATCAGGCGGTTCATAGCTTACGGGAGATGAATGACAGGCTTTGCCTTCGTGTTGAAACAAAAATTTGTTTCTTCCTTCTTACTATATATAGGTGACCCCAAATGTCTAAAAATAAAGCTCGCAGTAAAGCCCTTCATCAAACCTTTAGTGAAATTATTCCAGAGATGGATAAGGCGCTAAACAAACAGCTCTTAGAAGTTCTGATGAAATATACAGAACGTGATAATGAACTGATTGTTATTTTGAATGAGGACGGCCCAAATATCATTGAACTTAAGTCTCTTAAGCCTGTGTCTTTGTTGGCCGAAAAGCTTTCTGCTTATTCAAGCTATTATCATGTGGATGTTGTGGAGCTCGTGGTCAAGAAAATTGATTTCGAAGGAGCTTATAAGCTTCTTAAAGCTTCCCCAGATGTACCACTTTTTAAAAGCTTAACTGAACTGGATAAATATCTTGTTGAGGAGTTTGAAAAATACGGATTAAATTCATTTCTTGACGTGGATAATCTGGATTACTCACTTGAAAAAGCCAGTGAACTCAAAAATGAGCAGTTAATAAATTGGGTTTCGGACATCATTTGCAAACGTGAAAAATTAACTTTACGTAAGCGTTTTGATGTCGCAGTAAAGGCCCACTACGAAAATGTAGAAAAAATGTATGATACCATTCGTCCGTTAATGAAAAAACTGGGTTTCCCAGAAGATCTCATGACGCACACCTTTAGTGAGTTAAGCGTTTTTGAAACTAAAGGATGGGACCATGCAATAAAATCGAAAATTGAGACTCTCGCTAAGCGTGAAACTCAATATTTAGATGATGCGGCTAAAGCAGAGAATCGACGTCTTGTAACAGAGAAGTTGGAGAACTCTTTAGCGATTGCACCAACTAAACCAACAAGAAATTGGTTACATATTGCCGGAATTGCCTGTTTGGTAGTCTGCACGTTCATGTATGTAACTAATAAATTTATTTAATCCTGTTAAGGGGGAACCCTAACGGGGCTTCTCTTTGAACAAATCGAGGAGCGGAAAATGTCATATCTTGAATATATCAATGAAGTAAAAGTGTCCGGGATAGTTATCAGTGCTGTGGAGAAAAAAATGACTGACCAGAGTATAGGTTTGTTAATAAAGCTCAAAAATAGGATGAAGACAGAAGTTGATGGTGAAATCACTGAGAGAGAATTTTCAGTTCAAATCAAGGTGTCGCCTGAAATGTATTCAACCTGTTTCACTGGTATAAATCAGGGTGATGAGTTGATGGTCTCCGGTTATATTGTTGTCGATACTATTATGATTGAAGGGAGAGAACATCCTCTTGACTACATGAGAGTGGTAGCAACAAGTAAGTTGGCTCACATACCTAAACCTCTAAAAGGTTTTGGACAAAGTAGCTTTAATCAGATCTGACATTAAACCCACCCTAAAGGGGAGAAATCCCTTCATGGGATTTCTCCTTTTGGAGTCCCCATGAAACAAAAATTTAGGGCTACTGCAATAAGTAGTAATCAACTTAGTTTTTTTTCTATATTCGATATAGATGAAGATGAAATAACGCAAATAGTTGATTCACCCAAAGAGCATTTAAATGATGCATACACGTCCGGATTAAACTTTAAATCAGATGAAAGTAACATTTCTGAGATAAATTATGATTCTGAAAGGCGTGAAAATCACCTTTATGAAAAATCCAAATTACTTAAAAATCAGATTTTGCATACAATTAATTTTGCAGCAGAAACAGATTATCTATATTCGGTTGAAGAATATAACCCAGATTTGGGTGGTCTGGTAATAGAATGGACCCCTGAGGATGTGTATGTTGTTTTTCTATCCGCTATGGAAGAGTCTTTGGAAATCATTAAAGAACTAGTGTTGAGGAGAAAGTTATTCTTCAAAGATGACAATGGTAATATCACAGTGAATCCACTTTTAGAAGCTGAAACACGGTGGTATATGTCAAAATCATTTGAATACACTTGTTTATCTCATGGACTTGATGCATGTGAATTTAGAGCGGAATTAAAATCATGGCTCTATTATCATTCGCATCGTTCGATTAGTGAAAACACGAAATTAGCTGAATGCAGGAATGATGATGAAATCATTTTGCATGATTGCAATGACGATATGGGCTGGGACATCTTCTTTGATCAGGATTATTTAATGTCAGAAAAAAAACTGGCTGTTAAATGGACTGACAGGGAAATTATGGATGTTTACATAAAAGCTTTTAAATCCACATTAGAGTTGTTTGACGAGCTTGTTTCATGTGATCTGTTAACTAAACGAAACGCTTTTGGCAAGTTAGAAATAAATCCAATATTCGAAAATCATTTTGAATGGATCATGTCTGAAGCTTTTGAAATAGTGGGAAATCATCTTGGTTATAATGTGCCTCAAATCAGGAAACTGATGGCAACTATTTGCCAAATGAATCTCAAATAAAATGCCACTGGCAAACATCTGCCAGAGGGCGGTGTTTGCATTTTACCGGAGTTAAAAATGTCTAATGCCGCTATGAAGTTAAATGAAACATCTTCTGATGCTTATGAAAAATTAGAAGCTCTTCTTTCCCCGGATGTTATAAAGTTAAAACATTATGTGGATAAAGGTGAGTATCTTTTAGTTCTAGCAAAGGACCTTTTTGGTATTCCAGAAATGGATCCAAAGATGGCTGTGCCTGTTTTCAAAACTAAAACCTCGTATCGAGCTCCGCTGAACAAAGACTACATACCAAATCCCCGAATACTTGAACAAGTGGTTAAACTGCTTATCAGTCCGGATATAGATTTAAGTGTGTGTCTTAAAGGTGAGTCCGGTTCTGGCAAGACTGAAATGGTAATGTACATTAGCCACATGATGAATTGGCCGCTGACAATTAAGCAGATCAACAGCAATATTCGAGTTGATGAGCTTGAAGGTGAGCGCAGTCTTAATGGTGGTAATACAGGTTTTGTACACAGCGATTTGGTAACGGGATTTCGTAATGGTCACCTCATTCTTCTGGATGAAGTGGACAAAATCGATCCTGATACGGCAGCAAAACTTCACATGCCCATTGAACGTAAGCCCTGGTCACTCAGTGCTAATGGTGGTGAGGTTATAACTGCTAATGGCTACACGCGATTTATTGGTACTGCAAACACAAACATGAGTGGAGGCGCTCGCCGGTTCGTTTCTTCTCAACGTCAAGATGCAGCTTTTATAAAGCGGTTCTTGATAGTTGAAATGGAGAAGCCCGACAAAGTTGCTTTAACCAATGTGCTTACTAAACGATATAGCTCTTTGCCTTTTCAGGTCATTGAGAAGTTCGTAAGAGTAGCGATTGCAGTAAATGACTCTGGTACAGAAGACAGTGTGATGGATATTCGTCAATTAGTAGCTTGGGTTGGCACGTCGATGACGTTAAAAACCTTTAGTCTTCTTGACACTTTCAAAATAGCTTTTGCTTCTGCTTTACCTTTACATGTGGTCGATCTTGTTCTTCAAGCTATAGATCTTTCTCTTGGCGAAGACAAGGATAAATCGCTGGAGTATTTCACAGCAAAAAAGTCGAGTTAGATGGGATTTGTTATGAAACCTCTGATATTTGTATCTCAGAGTTATCCCATCTTGAATTTAGTGCGTTTTTAAGTACGGATGGTGCTGCTACCATTGCTATAGCAAAAAACGGAACTAATTTTACTGGACTTATGCAACTGAATAACGACTATTCTTTATTGTTTTATCATGATGGTAAAATAAATATGGAAGGTCTAATTAAAGAAATGGAATTAAAAGGTTATATGTATCAGGGAGCAATGGGCAATGATGATGTTGCCGCTGAGTTTCCCGGTATTCTTTTAATTGCACCAGAGAAGCTTTAATATCAACCCTATCGGGAAATCTTTCCCGTTGGGGAGGGTTTCCCCTTTTTTTTGGAGAAACCCATGACTTTAAATACTTCAATGCTTAACAAAGTATCTGCAAAACAAATCTCTGAGAATTTTGCAAAATCATATCCAGATTTACTGGAAGGTGCAGTTATAACAAAAATTGAAATAAGTGGCTGTCAAGGATCGCGTCGAACCGATAAAATCGATTTGTCTTATGATGGAGATGATATTACGGATCAAAAAAGCGTATCTAAAAGCGAAGTACGTTGGATTGACATAAAAGCCCTTAGCTTCAAAAGTACGATTACCAGCAGAATATCAACCCTTTGCTCACGCTTGTGCATCCGCTATAGCAATATGTGGATTTTACCAGTTTCCAGTATGGAAGAGTTTCTGGAAGGGGCCCAAGAGATTGAACGAGAGTTTCAGGCAGGTATTCAAAACGTTGTAGACAATTATGAGATGCATATTGAGGCTGAAAAAAATAGAAGCCCAAGAATGTCTTCTTTGATTGATCAGTTGAAATTAACTAAAGATGATTTCATAAAATCCTTTAGATTTAATATTGCTCACTTTATTCCTTTTACGCCTATTAGCGTTGAAGGTGATGAAACCCAGGACTACTATCAGGAACAATTGATAACAGATCTGGCAGAAGAAGCAATGAGGGTTTATGAAAAAATTAGTAAAAATAATAATTTGCGCTCAAGTACTATTGACCGACTGAAGCAAATGCAAAATAAGATCATTAGCTTCATGTTTATACATAAAGAGGCGGCAGTACTTGCAGAAGCTATAAAACACATAATGAATAATTTACCTAAAGGTGCCATTTCTGAACCTCGCGACGTTGCGGTGTTACAGCAGTGGTTTTATTTCATGAGTGATGCTTCAATGTTAAAGCGTATTATTTCAGGAGAGCAAAAGGTTACTGACTGGTTGGAATCTATTACCAGATCATTTAATCAAAGCTCACAAACAGAACCGAACGCGCTACAGAACACAGGTATTGAAGCTATTTTAGATTCAACAAATGTGTTTCAGGTTGAACCTGTCGTAGAGAACGATATAAAAAACAGCACGTTTTCAAACACTGATTCTGTAGCTGAACCTGAGAAATCAGTTTCGCAACAGGAAGACAATGCTGAAAATGGTTTTGATATCGAGCTCAAAGGCTGGTAACTGTTTGCTTTATTAAAAACCCCAGATGGGTACTTCACCATCTGGGTGAGTACCCCTTTTTTATAAAGAGGTATTCTATGAAATTAGATCTTAAATCATCGCCGCGCCATATTAAGCGTTTACAGAATATAGCAAAAGTCATTAGCGGCTTAGGCGATGTAAGAGTTGTAATAGACGACAATACCAAAGGACCGTATTTTGATCCTGTCAATAAAGTTTGTGTTTTACCAAACGGCGATTATAGCGATGATGACTTTGTCAGTCTGATTGAAGGTTTTACCTGTCATGAAGCTGGTCATGGTCGCTATACCGTCAGTGAGGTTTACAGTGACGCCTTTAATAGTGTTCTCATGTCATCTGAAGGGTTTACACGCTTCGATGACGGAATGAATGCAGAGTTTGAGAGCCTCGCTGAGAAACGTAAAGCTTATAGCAGGGCAAAACGTCTTACCGGGCTTATAAATCTGTTCGATGATGTACAGATGGAAGAGAAGGTTGGTAACGATTATCCGGATGCAAAGCGGCGGCTTGCAGCCACTTACGCACTGATGGTTAAAGCCGGAAGGATGACTCCTGATATATCTTCTCGTCCGGAAAATCCTGTCCTATTTATTGAGTGGTATCTGCTTAACTCATTGCGAGTAAAAGTCCTTCAGCAGGTAGGTCACAAAGAAACCCTCGATCCGTTTTTTGACTATGCCCAAAAGATACTTTCTCCAGTAATTTCTGATGTTGAGGAAATTTTTCATGATGCTCTTGGTTGTGAAAATACTCAGGGCTGTGAATCCCTTGCTCGTAAGACCCTGGCTCTTTTAGAGAGACTGCGGGATGAGGCAAAGGAACAACAGCAGCAGACAGAGCAGGAGGAGCAGGAGGCATATGATGAATCCGAGACCGATACCGATACCGATACCGAATCAGAAGATAAATCGCTTACGTCGACTGATAGTCGTGAGGATGATTCTGAGGACGATAGTGAAGGTCAGGCAGATACTTCCGATAACGCTGATCTTGCTCAAGAGGGATGTTCTGAGCCTTCAGAACTTGCTGAAGATAACGAGGGAAATAATGAACCCACCGGTGGCAATCCCACGGGTGATAACATTATTGAAGACGATACTGATGCGATTAACCCTTCCGAGAGTGAATCAGATGAAGCCAGTTCGACTAACGTTGAAGATGAAAGTAACTTTTCATCGGCTCAATGGGAGATACTGGCAGATTTGTTGGATGCCTTTCTTAGCAGTGATGAGGATAGCGAAGATTATCACGATGCTTTGGCTAAAGAGATTGAAGGTATTGCATCAAAAGTATCCGATGACGTGAAAGCCGAATTCGGTGCTTCTGAATGGGATATCCCTGATCTCCTTATCGATTTGAATGTTTACAATGAGGCTTTGTCTCTGAGTCATTCAATCGGTAGCGACTTGTCTGTTTTACAGCAGGTTAAAATGCGTGGCCGAAACAAAACTCATGAGCGTGGAATTACCTTCGATGGAAATCGATTAATTCTGTCACAAATGGGAGTTCGTGATGTCTTCAGAGCTCAAAGCGAATCTAAAAATAGAGGGCATGTTGGCCTCGTATTAGTTCGTGATATTTCAGCGTCAATGGCTAATGATGAAAGATATATTCATGCCATTAAGTCAGATCTTGCTTTATCGATGGCCGCTGAAAGTTTGTCAAAAATGCATGTCTCCAATATAGTTTTTCCCTTCAAGGAAAGTGAATTTGAGATTATCAAAACGTTTGATCAAAGCGTTGAGGAATCTCTATCGAAATTCACTCTTGGATGTAAGGGTTATTATACCCCTACGGGATCTGCTTTAATGGCAGCTGTTGATCTGTTACTTGACAGCCAATTCGATAGGAAAATAATTTTTCTTATAACTGATGGTTATCCGAATAAATCGGAATTTACTATCGTCGAAGTTATGGAAAAGGCTAAATGTAATGGAATAGAAATCGTTGGTGTTGGTATTAAGACTGATGAAATAATTGGTTTTGAAACGGACACTTTCGTAACAGTTGATGATACTTCTTTATTGTCTATTGAAGTCAGTAAGCTAGTTCATCAAATACTTTCTTAATAAACTCTACCCAATCGGGGCAAAAAGGCCCCGGTGGGTCTTTTTGCTCCATGAAGGAATAAGGAGCAAAATATGACTCAGATAAAAACTTACCGTGTAGAACATGAAAAAGTCGGTGCGATGCATAAAGTCCGTATTTTCGGACGTGTTGGTGAAGTTATAAGCAATGATAGCCCTCAGGAAAGAATCTTCCGCGAAGTCACTATAGCGGAGGGTAATAGCCAGCAGGCTGCGTTACTTGTAGATAACTACATACAGCGTCTTGAGAATAATGGCTTCACGACTGAAGCATAAATGTTGAGGGCCCCCGGGCCCTCTTTCTTAAATTCTGCGTTGTGGGTTTCTCCCTGTCTTCTGCACCGCAGAAGGCATTGAGAAACTCACAATGCCAGATAAGAGAGATCATCATGACTTATGCATCCCCGGCTCTTCGTCGTAAACCACAGGAAGTATCTGAACACTTTATTAAACTCGTTCATGCTCGAATTGCTGAAGTGTCTGGCTGGAAGTATATATTCGAAAGAATACCTGCTTTCAAAGACGCTTGTGCAAAAGCCCCGAGCCAGGTTCCTTGCCCGTTTACTGGCGCAGGGAAATCGAAGTTTCGTTTCCGGCAAAAAGACCTTTATACCGGATGTGCGATCCATAATGACTTTCCGGTAAATGAGTTTTGCGACGGAATTGATGTTCTGGCGAAATATTATGAATTAAGTAAAACGCAGACTTGCAAAAAGATTCTCTCAGATTTTTTCGGGATGGATCTGCATGCTCCGTTAACTGACGCCGACATTGAAAATGAACGACGCTATAAATCAGCAGTTCGTGCCACAGAAACTCTTGACCGAGAGGAAGTGGCAAAGCGAATGCGAAAACTTGATGTGATGTATCACTATACCGGTGAAATAAAGCCTAATACTCCTGTTGCTTTGTACCTCCGTAATCGTGGGATCTCCCGCTTACTGAGTCACTTACCAAAGGATTTAGGCTTTAATAACCGGATCTACTATTGGGATAAAGATAAGCAGAAATCGATTATCTATCCGGGAATGATTGCAATCTATCGTGACACCCGAGGTCGGCCTCTGACTATCCATAGAACATACGTAGACAAAAACGGTGATAAGGCACCTGTAGAAAATCCAAAGCTGATGATGAAGCCTCCTGCCGATATGACAGGTGGCTCAATTCAGTTGTTTGACCCTCACTATGATTCAGGTAGTTCGACCTGGACACTGGGAGTGGCTGAAGGGATCGAGAATGCGCTTTCTGTTGTAGAAGCGACTTCAACACCATGCTGGGCAGCCAGCTCCGCATGGTGCCTTGAAAACGTTACTGTTCCTGATTTTTTACTGCCTCCGCCGGATGTAAAATATATAAACTTTTATATCTGGGCGGATAAGGATATTGCTAACTCACAAGGCACTCGTGCCGGTATCGAAGCTGCTCAGCGACTTCAAAGCCGCATGGTTGAGTTTTTGGCTAAACGATATCCCGCATCAAAGCTGACAATTGAAGTCTTCGAACCAGCACAAGATATTCCTGATGGGAAAAAGGGTATCGACTGGAACGATGTTCTCCAGTTAACAGGGCAGGATGGATTCCCGATTCACTGGGCTCCTGAATGTCTTAATCAGCTGTAACAACGATAACTCCCCCGCATTTTGCGGGGGGGGTTATCTTATCAATATTATTTTTTAAATTGTATTGATAAGATAACCGCTTTCCTTCGTGATAATTACCTGCCTTTAAGGTCTTTTCACGGCTGAGATGCTTGCTCAGTTAAATAAATGTGCGGTACTACTGGCTATGGTCGGTTGTATGACATGGTTATTCCATAAACTATTAAAACCCATAACGGGAGTATTACCGTTATGGTGATGCTCGTCGTTTTACATCGGAGAGCATTTTAATGAATTTTCAAACTAACGAAGTTTTTAATAAATTTGCTGCTGTTATAAAATCGCGCATCGTCAATGAACCATCGTCATGCTATTTGCTGCATGATAATGAGATAGATATAACGATTTTGAAACATGGCATATTAGAAAATGACAGAAACCTGTTGTACGTAGTTCGTCCTTCAGGAACGTGTTTGTTGCGTTGTGACAAATATTTCTATCCGAAATATTATCTTCGTTGCCGTGGAGATTATAAGTCATTCATATATGTCCATCTTGATCTACATAGTGGTGAAGCTAAAGAAATCACATGGGAGCAAGCAGACGATATGCTGTCTAGTCCAGGAAAACCCCCATTAAAAGGAAATCTTGGACGATTTGAGTATATAAAAGTTGTGGTTGAGGACCTTCGTATTCGAGGTTACGCTGATTATCTTCCTGCGTATAATCTTGATGACCTTCGCCGTTTTGCCTTACAGGACGACCGCCCATCCCTTGTCAGATACATTGACAATGTAATGGCAACGGTCTGATTGGTTGCTAATTGATTTACATATTTTCCCTGATGGCCAACCTGCATCAGGGAGGCCTCAATAACGACTGGAGGCTGTATGAAGTTAGCTACGGACCTGGTAAAAGCTATTTTGATTAGAAATGGTGTTGAACCAGTAAATATAAGCGAATCATCTAAATTATCTTTGAAACAACCACTGACAGAACTTAAATTCAGTTTATATTTGCGAACTGAGCATTTATCTCACTTCCTACCCGGTTATGTTTATTCTATAAAAGAAAGTCCACTGTCATATGACATCGGGATCGAAATTCAGAAAATCTTCGAAAGTTTACATTTGTTAAACGAAGAATTTGAATCCCTCGGTTTTGTTTCTGTATGGATAGAAATGCATCAAAGCATTTTTGAACAAAGTCGGTTTAAGAAAAGTAACTTTACTTTTCGGGAGGAAGAGGTCGAGCTTGCTAAAGGGCTTGTTTGTTCTCACAATTCACAAATAAGTAATGCGGCTTATTTCTGGCTTCAGCACTTTGAGGAGTTTATGATTTATGTTCGTAATAAGCTTATCGACCTCTTTCGAGAGGCCTATGACCTGATCCTTGGAATGCAGCAAGTATTTTTCATTCGGGAAAAGGAAGAGCTGTTGAAAACTATAAGTTATGGGGATGACCTGTATGAGGTGAAATTAATGGCGGCTGAGCTTTACTCTATCGAACAGAACTTAAAGTGTTCTGAATCGATAAGTACAAAATCTCAAGCTTCGGCATATATTAACCGCATCCGTGAGTTTGTGCGTTCGGGGTGGAGGCAGGGCTATATAGTCTGCCATCATAAGCGAAGTAATCAAATCTCATCATTGTCATTACCGATGTACTTGAAAGATACGTCAGGCCGAAGTGCTCGAAAGCGAGTAAAACGTCTTATATCTTCTACAGTTTGTGGTAGAAATAAAGATTTAGGTCTTACAGATTTTTAATTAAATTATACCCATGTGGGGATCACACCCCATATGGGAGTGATCCCTTTTTTATTGAGAGAGGATCACATGAAAATTATCGAAAAAATCATTAATGCCTTTTTGGTTGTTCAACATAAAAAAATACAGGTTAAAAACATTACATTTTTAGACAATGGGCAGGGCATGTTCTCTGGTATGTCTTTTGATGCTGATGTTTCACTGGAGTTTATGTATGAATCAGCAAAAGCATATAGTTCTTGTTTCTGTGATATTCCCTTTCCAGGTTTTGAAGATGCAAATCTGGAGGAAATTACGAAATTTCAATTAGATGCTTTGAAGCAAAGAAAGAATCATTCTTTCATTGTTAACCATTTGAGGTTTCCTATAGTTTTAAGGGAAGGGTGCAAAATCGAAAGAGGAGAAGTCTATTCAATTTCGAATTGCACTTATAATAAAGAAAGATTGCAGTATCTTTTTTCTCAGGATATTTACGGTAAGTTGTATAATTCCTTAGAGAAAGAATTAAGCTCGTTTTTCTCATTTATCAATGTTGAGGTGCACGAGTTGTTAAAAGATGCTGTATGCTTTGCATTAAAAATCCTGAATAAGATATCTTTGGATACACCTGAAAGACTTATTAAAGCTTTTAATTATCGTGACTGGTATTGTAGTTACGATGTTGAGCTTTTTAGGAAAGGCTTACCTGGTCATATTCTGGAAGAGCTCATTGCTCCAGATATCTTACTTTCAGACCTTAACGGTTGTAGAAAAATACTTAGAAATGCAAAACGATTTCTAAATGGACATACAAAAACCAATTGTGTTTATATTAAATATGAATGGTGGTTGGGGCCTGTGGATACCTCACACTCAGCTAAGTTGATGTCTGACAAAGAAATTAACAACCGAAGTGACTTGAAGAATTTTTCAAAGGTCTTTTTCAAAGAGTGTTTAAGTTCTGGTAAGTCGGAATATGAAAACCATCTTAGTGAAAAAGAACATGCGCTTCGCTACAATTATTAATTAAAATTATTTTCTCCCATAGGGATTTCTCCCTTTGGGAGAAATCCCTCTATTAAGAGGGTATTTAAATGAATGCGATACAAAAGTTAGTTGAATCTATTCTTGTTAAAATGGGTTTTGTTGGCGCTGTAGTGGAAAATATATATTTGGATTCAAAACCATTTCGGCATATTCGATTTGTGGCTGATATTCCAGTAATATCTTTTCTACCTCATTTGGTGAAATATCTTAAGGGCGCAGACCATCTTTACTGTGGTAACGATGATTTGCATCCTCTTTTCATTTATTTTTCCGAAGCGGCTACATTAAAAGCAGGCCCTGTAAATCTCGCGAACTTTCGTTTTGAAGTTTCTATAGCTTCAACTCATTTACGACTGGTCTCAGAGCAGCCTGATTTGCTTATCAAAGGATTTAACCGGGATAATCTAGAATACGTTTATTACCGCTCAGATTTGGCCTCTAAGGATCTTATACTAGGCCTTGTTGAACACGGTTCTCCTTTCATAAAACATCTACATGGACTTATACAAAAGCGAATTTTAAACGAGTTCTCTCTGATTTTTTCTGTTCTTGAAAAGATTTTAGAAAGCGCGAAGCCACAAATTCTTGCTTGCTTCCATAGTGTTGATTATGAAATGAACGTAAAAATAATAGCCGAAGCTATACCTGAAACTGTATCTAATCAGATAGTCACATCTGATTATATAGTTAATTCTATATCAGATGCGGACAAGTTTATAAATCATGTTCGTCGCTATTTAGCAGGCAGGGTAATGAAGAGGCGGATATACGCTGAATTAGATGTTTGTGAAGAAACATCAAATATTTCACTAGTGAACTTAGGATGCTTTACGTCTCCTCTGCTCGTTACGGAATATCAAATGTTTAAGCCACACTCTTCAGGGTTATATCGAAAAGCTATAAACAACTCCTTAAAACAGTTCAAACCAGA
The DNA here is from genome assembly GCF_049237265.1 of Enterobacter cloacae complex sp. IR5384. Classification (NCBI taxonomy): domain Bacteria; kingdom Pseudomonadati; phylum Pseudomonadota; class Gammaproteobacteria; order Enterobacterales; family Enterobacteriaceae; genus Enterobacter; species Enterobacter cloacae complex sp. IR5384. The sequence continues at coordinate 76,089 of NZ_JBMKHJ010000016.1, forward strand.
AATGCATGTACCTTCTGAAGAACTCTTTTATAATTAATCTAACCCATCCGGGAACTTGCTTCCCGGTGGGAAGCACTTCCTTTTTAGTCATGAGGTAGTGTAAATGTTTAAAGAATCTGACCACGTGGAATTTGTTAGTGCCTTTCTTTATCAAAATTTAGGCCTTAATGTTCCCGCTGACGATATAACCGTTCAATTATCTGATACTTCGTTCGACAAAGTAACCTTTGATTACGATGTAGATATCGATAATTTAAATTGTATGTTGGATCTCTACATATCTGAACTAATAAAGCACAACGCATCTTACTCCGATTCTATTCTTTTGAAACAAAAAATAATTTATTTTCTTGGAGTATTTAAGAATTTCGGATTTTTTACGTTTGATATTCGCGGATATAGTAATACTTTAAGCCCAGTTAAAGTTATTGATATTGTTTCAATGATTATTAATGACTGTGAAGAGTTATCTAAAGCTAATTCTTCTACTGATGCTATAAGAAATCTTTATCTCGATAAAATGAAGGTGGATGGGAAAGTGTTAGTTGCGAAATTTGCACTTAAACAGTTTTTTCATTCCGACTTTGGTGACTTTATCTCATTTGTCGAGAAAAGAATTACAGATTGTCTTAATGAAACTTTAAGGATTATCAAAGCTGTTGAACATGGCTTTGTACGTGTTGGGCAGCATAAGATTAATCGCCGTATTAATGATGACTTAAAGTTATGCATTGATTTCAATACTGATGATTATCCGGCAAATATGCCAGATATATATATTAAGTTTAACGATACATTTGATGGGAACGGGGCGTTATATTGTGACAATGATGCCCTCATATCCCTCTATACCGATGTTGCTTCAATTATCAATGTGCCGGTGATGATGGAAGTAAGATTGATCAATAAAAGAGGGCGTGTTGTCTGTGATTCTTCGCATTCAACTTACGTATCTCTCGAAAGTAATGACCGATACAGAGTAACTGATCGCACATTACTAATAACTGAAGCTTTTGACGATTTTCGTAACGCGTCTCAATGATCCTTTTGCTTCAGTCCAAAAAAGTAACTTTGGTTGGCTGAAGACACTTGTCTATGACAATGTAAAATCTGTCGCTGGCATCTTCTTTTAGCTTAACCAAACTTTTATCTAACCCAGTGGGGAAGTCGCTTCCCTTCTGGGGCACTTCCTCTCAAATTTGAGGTAGTGTATATGACACATTCATCTGATGATAAAAACTATGTCCGAGCAGTTCTGAGCTATCTTGGCATAGATTTTGATGAGGCGGATATAGTATTAAGTGTTTGCCATTGTCAAAGTGACGAGCTTTCTTTTACCTGTAATATCAAAGCTATTGAACTCAAGAATGCTGTTGATTTATATGTCGATAGTATCTCTGAGAATGAAATAGAAGCTTTAAACAGAGAATCTTTAAAATCTCGACTCTGTTACTTTCTTGAGGTGTTTGACGCAGTCTCTGGTCAGTACCTTGAGATTTCAGGAAAACACTTTGCAACTAGCCGTTTTGAATATGATGATGTTTGTAGTGAAGTTCTTAGCATGTCTAATGATGTTTCTCAGTCGAAAGGTTATGACCGGGATGAATATAACAGACTGATGCAGGTTGATGGTCAGGTTATGATTGCCCGTTTTGCTTTGCAACAGTTCTGGGATACTCATTTTATTGGACTAATAACATTTGTATCTGAGTCTATAACATCGAGCCTCTATAAAGCTTATGAAACTTTTAGTGATATAAGTTTGGCTTGCTATAAACTGAGTGAATATTCTTATTCACGCTCTATCAACAGTGAATTGACCCTTAATATTTCACTTAAAGAAAATGACTTCTGTGAGGACCTATCTGATTGCTATATGGAAGATGAGGCTTTACCTTCTGGTAGGGTAATTTCTCGACGCAACAATGACTCCATAATAAGTATTTATGAGAGCTATGCTGCGGCTTCTTATATTCCGATGATTGCATCTTTGGAAGTCGTTGATGAATACGGCGAAGTGGTTACTGACCTCTGCCATACCGTTTATGTTTCAGAGTTAACCGGTGGGCGGATTAAAATCCACGACCGTAATGACTTAGTATCTGAAGTTTTCGATAACCTAAGAAATTTAAATCTTGCAGTTGGAGATTCAGTTTCACAAGCTGCTTGATTCTTTCCCTGATTTTGATTTTTTCTCACATACTCTTATGGCACGGTTTCCGTGCCTTTTTTTTGCCTCGCTTACAAGCGTCTACTCCTCTTCTACCTATCCCACCTTACATCACCACTTAAAATCTATCTTTCTAATTCCATTATCCTTTTCGTAGCCTCTAATGCTCTGGTATGAACATACTCTTTAAACTCAAAAAAGTGCTATTAACGAAAAAAAATCCCTAAAGAGATTTGTATACTGTTCTCAACCAAGGAGAGCTCATGAATGAACTAAAATCCAAAAACGAGAACAGTACCAAAAGCAACTTTCCCCCGGTTGATAATCAGTTTTGCTTTTACCATGTTGATTTCAGCATAGAACGACTACTTTCAACGGCCGAGGATCTCCAGCTTGAGTACATCTTCCAGAAACCTGGAAGTGAAGTAAGAAAGGATTTGGTTGAGCGATTCGAACGTGGAGAGCGCTTTGTTACAGCTTCACACTGTGACAATTTCTGTGAAATCCTTGGTTGTCAAGGCCATCAGGAAAATGCATAAACCCATAAACCTACATTTCCACTTTTAAGGATGTTCACTAAAGAATGATTGGAGAAAGTATTTTTGACTGGGTAATTTACGGAATATCCATTTTGATATTTGCCTCAGCACTAATTGAAGGAAAGACAACTCGCTACCCAGCACTTTTTTTCTATGGGAGTTTAATTTTAATGTTAATCCTGATAGTTGCTGGAGGCCTTAACTGGTGGTTCTACAGGTCAAAATATGGCGCAGTAATCGTTATCTTCACAGTGGTCTCTTTACTGATGACTCGATTCCGCCTGGTCATATATAAATTAAGATTAAGAAAGTTAGTTTCAGAAATCAGATTTCGTATAAAAACGGGTTTTCGTATAATTCTTGTTTTGTCGGATAATGAGGATGAGCGTAATGTTCTGCTGTCTATGCTTAGCAACGTATTGCCAGAGCAAACGCTTATTCACACGCGTGATGCTCTCGGACCTCATTCAGAGCCTATCCTAAAAGCTCTTGAGCTACATCATCAACAGGGAACAGGTTACATACTCGTCTGTGAACAACAAATCTCAGCGCGTACGTGGTTGAGTATCGTAGAAAATGGGAAACCTGATACATCTATAGCTGTTAATTTTCATTCGATCCCAGAAATGGAGTGATTTTTCAATGAGTAGAACCGTTTCACAAAGTGTCACAGAAGATTGTCTTTTTGATACCCGCACACAAGTCAGATTACAACTAAGTCGAAGCGTTCATAAAACGCTGGCATCTGCTAAAGAAATTTTACAGGGAAGGGGGGTTGATTCGGTCTCTATTGAAGATCTTGTGCGAGCCTGTCTTGAAGAGAACCAGCCAATTGATCTAGCCTCACTTTACCTTGAAAATCTCTTAAAACAGAAAGGTACCAGCATTTGCGATTTTTAGTGTTTTCAAACCTATTAGATAAAATGCCGGTTGTGTTTATATAACATCAATAATTTCATGCAACAGGTAAAACATGAGTACTCAAAAGCAACTTTCCAGAACTACCGGCACTGAACGTATGTTTAAGGAAGAGCTGGCGTTATCCTTAATTTGTTGGGTTTTCACCAGTCCTTTTACCAACTGGACCGATAAAGTCTTCAGTGGTATTGAAGTTCCGTCTGAAGGACCGTCATCATTACGGGGTGAGACAGAAAAATTCTTTCGTTTTGTCGTTAATGAAGAAGGCTACGACGCAGGAAGGGCTGCTATTGGTCTTGACCTATGTTGTTTTTCACTTCCGTTGTGTTTGTTCCCGGACGCTGCCCTGTCTGAGGAAGAGGTTATGAGTAAGTTAACCGGAGAAGTTATCCATGGAATTCTTCTTTCCTTACCTGAGTTTATTGATATGCCAGAAGTGCTCGCTTACCAGGTCAGGGATGAAATTCTTGCTTTTAACACTCGCTGTGGAGACGGGATCTTTCATGGTTGGAACACGGCTTCAGAATTGTGGAAGTTTGAAATCTTTCCCCGCACCACCATCATGATGCAGCATACTTCGGCAATACATTAAAATTAGGCGGGGCAGAATGCATAAAAAACTTTTTCTTCTCGAATGGAAACCCTGTCAGAGCCGCGTATGGGCCGGTTGGATGGCCCTGTGGTTGACTATCAGTTTTCTGATGTTATCTGCCTTGCTTATGACAGATCATCTCCTGAACAAAGTCATCCTGCCGCCAACATGGTTGTTGATCTGGTTTTCGCCAATGCTGGGGTTTTTGATAAAAGTTCGCGTCGTCGAAACTCAACATTTCCTGGAGCATGACCTCTGTGTTGCAGGTTTCTCTTTTTACCGCTGGAAGAGGTTAGTTTCTCCCGGGCTTTGGTCAGTTGACTGTATAAATGGTCGTTTTCGCCTCAATCGGATCACCCAGGTGGGTAAGACTATCCACTATCCATGGCGTCTCCATTATCATCCTTTGTTCATGAGCCCTATCGAACATAAATCGCATGCTGTGAAAGCTGTTTCAAAATGACTTCTTTAGAGGTTTACATGACATTTATGTTCTGCAAGGTCAGCCTGGGCAGCAAAATTGATTGGAAATAACATGAGCCTGGAGAAACGTATGAGTTATGACGATTTGCCCTATTTTCGTGACCAGATTCTGGAACGCATCGACTCGCTCAAGTGTTTTCTTTCGAACACCCCCCCGATGATGGCAAACCTGATGACTGTCTCCACCGTATCTAGAACAGAAGAGCGCTTGAAGCAGGTTAAACCCATCAGGGTTAGTATTAAAGACGATGCTTCGGTTGAGGAAATTATTCAGGCACTTACTGACATCTGTGTGGATGACATAGAGTCATTAAGTCATGATTCCACCAAAGTAACCACTAAATACCCGGGTCTAATCATTGTCCCCGAAAGAGCAGATCTTCTCGAAAGCTTGATCACTTCTATAAACGAAGCAAAAAATGATTTTGCTGCGGCAATGAGGCGTATCGATAATAAAAAGAATGTCCGTTTTGATAAAGTGCACAAGAAGCTCCCGGGCCTTGTCGCTATGCACTCAACAAGAAATATCCTTTTCATCAAGTCCCAGCTTAAAAAAGTTACTTTTTCATGGCGGCTAAACCGAAACCAGGAAGTTAAAACAGCAGAGCAACTTGTGAGTTTGTTGGAGCGCAGGAGAGCCTCAGAAGTAAAAAATGTAGCAACTACCAATTTGAATGTCGTGTCTAATATCGATAAGGCTTTACACCGTCTTGAATTTCACCCACTGAAGCAGGGCGAATCTTATCGCCTTTGTCGAACTAACTCTTTCCCTGTTCCGATTGCTCACATTTTTGCATTTAGGCCTGAAGGGCAGGAACGAAACGGGAATAAATATGCTGAGACTGATTATTCAGTAGTAAAAGCATCCTTGCCCATTTTCGCAGCAGGCAACATACCTCAATTAAAAACGCTCTCTGACTGGGCTCCTGAAAACAGCCAGGGTCCGTCCAACCAACGGAAGCTGAGCCTGAAATATACAGAACTCGTGCCGGGGGCTGAGCTGGGCATTTTCATTGTCAGCCCCGAAAATTAAGGAACAACAATGCAATGGATTTCCACAGCCAGCCAGAAAATCGATGAGCGTCTCTATCGTGTCTGCGTCTGGGTAAAAAAATATCACGCTGATGCGATTAACCGCGTTGTGCTAACCGTTGATCTAAGTAAAGCCCGACATGACCCTGACGAGGACCAGGTAAGAGCAGAGCTGCTGTGCGGCCATTATTTTTTGCTTCGTAAGGAAAACGCTTCGAACTCTGCGCCTGACGATCAAAAGTTTGCTTTCCTGCCTGACGGGCGCAATCTGTGTTGGCAGACCGCAACCCCGGTGCTTCAGCATCTCCTACTCAATAAAAACGTTCCTGAGTCGCTGAGGTTGCTTACGGACTACATACATATGCGTCTGGCCAGGCTGACAATGGTACCTATGTCCGGAACCATCATGAACGAGGCTCTGCTGGACAGCATCAGCTGGGTTAAGGTGGATTTGACCTACTTCTGGCAGTACGAACAGCTCAGCTCTCATCTGGGACCCATCCAGATAACCCACAAGGCACTTGTACGCTTCGGGCACCTGGCAAAGAATGATGAAAACTCCAGTGCCATAAGAATTCTGCGTCAGCGTCTGTCTTCAGAATTCTTACAAGAATTTCAGATGGCTGAGGATGAGCTAAAGCGCAAACAGTCGTTGATGGGCACCATGGACGTGAAAATGCTGTTTCATGCTCATTACCCCAGCCAGAAGATGCTGGTGGCTCGATATAAAAATGGTTGGGTAATGGTGGATTGTTTTCTGTTTCACCATACCAAACCTAAGAAAAAAGCAAAAAACAAAACTACTGTGGCTAAGCCTCAACTTAAACAGACTAAAAGAGAAGGGAGTGAAAATGGAACTGGGCATTATGGTGTGCATCGTGTTGTTACTCTCAGTGGCGGCGGCGTGGATCAGTAATAAGACAGTTGATTTGCTCGAAAGATTCTATTTCAAGCGTCCGCTGAGCATGGAGTACGCGGCATGGCTACGTGTAATGTGTGCAGGCTTGTTATTAGTTTTTATTCAGGTTGCTCCCCAATTTACACTCCTGTATACCCTTAAACTTGTCACGCTTATTAATCTTGGAATCCAGACAATGAAATTAAATGGCGTGTACAAATATAAAAGGACGGGAATTTTGCCTCCGGGAGGGGCACTCTCTAATCTCACCAGACTTAACCCGTTCAAGAAAAAATAAAGTTATGCGCCCGTGAGGGCGCTATTCATCAAAGGCATTTCGCATAAGCTTGATCATGGCTTTTTTACCAGCTTCAATATTGCGAATGTAGCGCATAACCATTTCTTCATTCGACCAGTTCCCCATTTCCATAATCTGTGGTAGCGAGTAACCTTCAATATCCAGCTGTATCGCACCGCCTACACGAACGCTGTGCCCTGTCCAGTAACGGGTTTTAGTCTCATTTGGATAAAGCTCATTCCACATTTCTTTAAATGCCCGTAAAAGGGAATTTTTGCTGAGCATACCGGCATCGTCCACAGTGTCTTCCTCATCTTCATCGTTCAGAAGACTTTGTTTAGCACGGTAGGGCAGGTTATGCCGTTTAAGAAGCTCAGATAGCTCATTCCCTTTACTCCGAAGCTTCCAGCCGGGTGGCATATAGCCTGTATCATGGAAATTTACGGCCTGGAAAAGGTATTCATCCGGATGACTGTGCTGATCCATTTTCACAAGGTTCATCAATCTCAAGAGGCAGTTAGTTAACTGACGTGTCAGCCGGTAGGTAAGAAGTGTACTGATGTTCGTTTTTGTACGGTATACCGTCAGGTTAAATTCACCGGTCATACTATCCAGAGACAGATCTTTCAGACGTATACGGCGAATTTCGGATGAACGGAGCAGTGTTTCAAAGCCTGTCCAGATCAGGCACAGGTCACGAAGCTTACGAACTGAGTTTGTAGTACTGCGTAACTTTATCAGAGCCTTGAGATCGCCAATAAGAAAGGGAGTTGCCTGTTTAGTCGTCTTTCGCTTCCGGGCTTCCGATTGTTTTAAGGCTTCCAGCATGTACCATGCTTCAGACGTAATAATCCCGGGCAGGTTAAGCCCTTTTTTATGGATACTGTTTAAGGCCTGAAGACAGCTGTTTATGCTGCTTCGTGACAATTTGCCTTCAAGATGCCCCATAAACGCCAGCAGAGCTTCCTCAGACACGGGGAGCGAACTTACTGGCCAGTCTGTATGCAACCGGGCATTCGCCTGATACCATTCGTTCCATACTCGTAGCCAGTGCAGATAGGTTTTAGCTGTGTTGTATCTCAGATGGGAAAAGTAACGGATCAAGCGTGAAAGCTGTTTATCATGGTTGCCGAACGTTTCCAGCTGCTGATGCAATTCGCTTTCCGAAAACTGTCTGATCACTGATTGATTCTTCATCCTGCTCACCGGGATACACTGGTTTTATTTACAGTCATTTTAGCACTCATGTACCTGGTTATGAACAGGGTGGAAACAACGAAAAAGGTTGTGAAATCGTTAGGCTTAAGTGAAAAATGATATTAAGATTATCCCTGGCCAGTTGAGGCCTGTCTAAAGAAGGTTGATTATGTCTGACACAAAGCAGTCTTATTTAATGAAATTCCGTAAGTGTAGTTCGTTCGAAACGCTCGAAAAAGTATTTGAAAGGTTATGTGAAAAAAACTCGGGTGTCGCCTCTCTTGAAATTTCTGGTGCTTATGATCATCGTAAAGCTGAACTGACAATGAAAAAGTTATATGACAAAGTTCCTGCGAGTGTGTGGACCTTTGTTCGCGAGTAATTATTGATATTGGCACAACAAAAAGACTGTGTCTGGATTTGAAAATAGTTTATGCCCCTTTCGGGGCTAAAGGCACTGTAATAGCCTGTCTTTTTAACTTTCTTATTAAGTTCGGAGAAAGACTTTAATCATAAGCCAAGCCCACTGCTAAATACATCCGATATTCTCCTTAATTTTAGAAGTTGTGATAAAAGTTACTTTACCTAAACTTCTCTCTCCATATTTGTAAGGCTCTCATTTGATTCTTGTCAAACATTAATCTGGAAAACTAAAAAATCATTTCTTTTAATTCGTTTTACAGAAATCCTCCTCCGTTATTTCGGATATAGTTTGAATAATTATCAAAAACGGGGTGCAGCCATGCGTAAGAGTTACACATTTGGTATTCCATTTGGACTCCAGAGAGAATCAGGACTCTTTTTAGATATTACAGAGGTCAGCCGGGGTATCGACTGTAACTGCATCTGCCCCGCTTGCAAAACTGATCTGTTAGCAAAGCAGGGGGAGGTCAAGCTTTGGCATTTCTCACACAGTACTGCTGTAGCCGGTGACTGTGATGGTCTGATGGAAGCCATCCGGGGAAAAATTATTGAAGTCATCAACGAGCACCAGGTTCTTGGTTTCCCAAATCTTCTCGCTGGCGACGATGGTGGGCCGGTTTCACTGAATGAGGTTATTGGAAGCGGCAGTATGTTCGGAGGCACAGCTGATCTGTTCGTAAAGGTTAATGATTTATGTGTGGCCGTCTTTCTGGACAGGGATCGTAGCATTTCTGCGAAGTTAACCTTTGACCACCTTCATCCTTCCGAAAGAGTTGCCGCATTGCGTATCGATCTTCCAGATATTGAATATGAAATCAGTCAGGTGCAGCTCGGGCGACGTAAAACAACATACAGTGAGTGCATTGAAAGCCTGATCATTGATGAGACCAGTTCCCGGGAATGGCTATATCATCCATTAATGCATGAACTTGAATCTGAACCTCTTCAGGAGTATCGGGGACGGGAGCCTTCAGAGGAAGGGCCTCTTCTTCAGCGCCTTGCTGACTGTAAGATGAAATTGCCTGATATCCTTCCGGGCAGTCATAACGCGTTAGTCAGGTTACAGCAGGATACGATTGTATGTCTGTGTCGGTTAACGGTTCGGGCTTATGACATCGCTCAGACCGATGAATTTCCTTTGTTCCTTCGCTATTTCAGGTTGCACTGCCTGGAAAACAGCGAACATGTCAGTTACGAAAGACTGATCTGCTGGCAGGAAATGATTTCAAAAACCCAGGAAGGCCAGTCCTTGACACAAAACGAACTTGAATATCTTCATGAGATTGTCCGCATCGCCTTATACAATCACCGGCTTAACAATGTCAGTATTTCAGATGTTAAAAACCATGACACAGGAAAGGAGAGCGGCAGGGTAGAGCCACAAAACTATTCACTCTTATAAATAAATTGGGCTTTGCGCATTAAACCCTTGCCGCAGGAGGTGTACCGCATATCCGGCACAGACAGTCAGTTTTTCTGGCAGCTTAAATTTGACACAGCTTAATATAGTGATTCATTAAACAGGTTCAGTATGCTGCCAGAACGTTTTAGTCGTTATGGGCGTCCGTTAGTTTTCTACTAACTGAACGACGACCAGCCTGCCGCCTTCCTCCTTTGACAGAACAAACTGAGCGTTATTCGTCAGTTCAATTTTTTCCCCAATGGCAATCTGTCGTTTATCCGGTAATGACATAAGCCCATTTATGCCTTCATTTACTAACCACCACTGATCGTTATGGAAAACAAAATACCCAACTCGTTTCCTTTGCAAATCGGTTGTACGCTCATTTGGCGCAATGAGGCGATTCACATGCCACGCATAGATTGACTGCCCGCTCCACACCATCAACCGGTGGTCGTCAGGACGATAACTGCCTTCCTTTCGGGAAGAATATAAATTTAGAACCGGTAATTTACCCTTGTATGGCGTACCGCAGTAGGGACAAACCGGCTTTGTCTTACCCGAGAAAACGTACCATTTCTGTTCACACGCCTTGTTCTGGCAGGGCTGTATCAGATCGACTGTTTTAACCAGGGCGCTTTCCCACTCATCGGCGGTCGGGCGTTTAGTGGCATCGTGTAAGCCATCTATAAAGGCGCGCTCAAACAAAGGTGTCAGATAAGGGCCCATGATGGTGTAAGGAATTTTCTCCGGGTCAGCCCAGGGCAGTGAAAAGGACGATAGCTGACTGACTTTGACTGCATTGCTTTTGTCTGTCGGATGTTCAATGAAGAGTGCCTTCTCACCCATAGATAAGGTCTCATCACGTACTTCATCCGACATGTCATGTATTTTTCCGCCACGTAGCGGATGACGGAAGAACAGATACATGTAGATAAGCACCGACAGCGCATGACGGTCAGTAGTAATGCTTGGCAATACGCGGTTCGGATCCTCTTTGGAAAGATGACTGGTTTTCACCACTTCCGGAGCGATAAAATCCGGGGTGCCCACCACGTCGGGAGGATACTTTCCAGGGACAACCAGGCCGTCTACGTCAATGATGCAGGCATGTCCCATTTCTGGATCGATAAGCACGTTTTTATAGCTTAGATCGCTGTGACAGAGACCTGCCGCATGCATCCTTCTGACGGCTCTTGTCAGCAGCAGACAGACCTTGAGATAGGTAAGCGTATTGCCTCGTTCACGTGGGTCGAGAAATTTGTTCTGGTTGCTGGCGCTGGCAAACCATTTGCCTTCCTTTTCACGACCTTTTATGCCAAGAAAATCATCGTTTTTAGAGCCGTATTTAAAGAAAAAGTAGCTTTTGTAGGTTGGAACCACGATGCCGATTTTATGCCCATGCTCAACAACATGGGTCGGCCAGCAAAACAGGTCCTTCCAGTATTCACCTCCGGACTGGCCAAAAATGTTTTGCCTGTAGCGTCCGGTGATCATATCAATCCGATCCCGGGCCTGCTCGTTCTGCGGTTTATGATAAAAAGCGACGACGTATGATTTATCAGGCGAAAAGTAAACATCCTTCATCGAGCCCGAACCAATTACCTCGTCAACATACTGGACTGTTTCGCCGTCCTTTGTTTTGCACGTAACGATATTTGCCATATTGATCACCGAAAAAGCGTATCCCTTACCACAACACCGCAATAGTGCGGTCATCATGGTTCCCTGTGGAGAAAAAGTTAAGCCAGTCGCCTAACCTCTCAGGCGCAATACTGGCGTCTGTAAGGACAGGGTTGAGCTCATCAACGAGACGGGTCCATTTTTCGTCACTGCGAAGCCCATTATCCGTCTCAAACAGAGGGTCTGAGACGCCGTCTGTCATGAGGATCAAGTGAGATACATCATTCCATTTACCCACGCTGATGCGGCCGCTAAACGAGGGGTCTGCGATAATGCTCTGGTCAAGGAAACGGGTTTGTCCTGCGTATTCTCCGCTATCGGGATTTCCCAGTATCCTGACTTTACCGGAAGGGCTGTATGCACCTATCGCACCATCACCAAGCCAGAATGCAGTCGCAAACAGCTCGTTATCAGTTCGTAGCGCTACAGTTGCCAGAAGGGTTGTTGAATAGGATTTCACAGGTTGTTCTGCACAAATGGCTTCGTTCTGGATACTGTTGACCGCGAGCGTAGCTGCCTGTTTAAAATGATGAAGCATGGCGTTTATTGTTGCCTGCTGATCGCTCCCTTCCCACGCCGTGATGTGCTGCTTTAAATGGACGCCTTTCACACCACTGAGCTGATTTAAAAGGTAATCGCCAGCCGTTTTGACTGCAATCCGGGAGCCTTCCCGGGAATTTACCGCACTACCGGCTCCGTCTGCGACCAGCATGACAGACCATCCTGTTTCCTGGCAGTGGTTGATGTAGAAGTCGTCATCTCTGAAGCTTCCGGCATGCTCATGAGAGCGTCCCCGGCGACTGGCGGCAGCAATACGTATATCACCCCTGACCAGGCCAGCAGCGTCCAGATGGGACTTAGGGTAGGGAGCGTCTGCTGGTGGCTCTACCACCTTCCACAGGCTTCTCGGATCGGGATTGATTATAAATAGCTGTTTTGTTTCACATTCGTCGTGCGACGTGCATGACCAGATTACTGAAAGCTCTATATCGCCGCTTTCGGTGGGAGTACCTGTCAGCAACTCCTGTTCTTTGTCAAAAGACAGGCCAATGTTCCGGGGAAAGACAACGTCCCTGACAGTAGCCTGCTGGCCCTCACCCAGAACGATAGCAACCGGCGAAGAGAAACGTTCGCCTGCGCGGGCGTTGGGGATCGTTATTTTAGCTCTCGGGGGAACGGCAGGTGGCACAGCTAAGCTGGCCCGCTGCTGGCCTGTCGGTATCTGCCCGGGTTTTAATACCAGGGAAGACAGGTTTTCGTCTTCCCTCTGTGCTGGTTTATCAAATTCGTAATAAGGCATCAGCTTCCAGAACGGAGGATGAGGCTCATTTTCTGGCAGGGGTTGCAGTGCTGATGTATCGGTAGCGTCAATGCCCGGGTTATCAGCAACACTTACGACCGTTTGTTGCTGATCGGAAAGACTGGATGCTGACGAGGCGGCAATCTCTGCGTCGTTATCACCTTCGCTAACCCGCGCAGATAAACCCTGTGCAAGGCTCTCAATCCGCTCTTTAAGCCGCATAATTTCTTCGGTAAGGGATGGGTCCTGCGATAGAAGTAAAAGCCGCTCACCTTCAACAGGGTGGCCCAGCTCAGACAGAACTAAGCGGATAATCTTCTCTTCAAGTAAAGCATTTTGCGACATCAACCTCTCCCTCTGTTTACGTCGAAGTTAGTGTTTCCGCCATCATTGCTGAATGACAGGCCTGTTTCACACCACGGGCAGATCACGTCATCCGGGCCGTCAATACACAGCAACTTTCCGCATGAGCACAGGGCAAACGCACTGGCATTACCGCAGTGGGGGCAACCCGGTACGCCATGCAGTTCGCTGGTATTTACCTGCAAACCGGTAGCGGTGGCATCTGACCACGCAAAATAGTCCTCATCGATGGGATAGCATCCGGCAATATTAAAGCTGTTCAGGTTCAGACTGAAATCGAGCCCGGAAACCCTTGCTGGTGGCCGTTCATACTTCATCAGGTACGGACGACGGGTCTTGCTGCAACGGCCGGTAAGCGTAACGCAGTTTTCGTCGTACGCTTTTACTGGCTCGTCCTTGGCCAGCCGGACTATGTATTCAGTCTGGCTGAGCTCAGGTTGTTTGTCGTCCCCGACGCTGCGGCTGTGCGCCGTAACCGAGGCCGTGATCCATTTGATGAAGCGGGTAAAGTCCCCTTCCTGAGATTCGGTGAACAGCATGACATTCTCTGTCAGTTGCCGCAGGATATTCAGGTCCGCTGACGGCCCCAGGCCAACGGCAATGAGATTCACTTTACTCGCGTAGTGATCCTTCCAGCGCTTCACTTCTGCGGTTGTGTCGTCAGTCGGACGTCCGTCGGTAAGGAGATACACGACGGGTTTCCAGTCGCCTTTAGCCTCATGAGTGGTTTTTCTGACCTGGGTATCAATTTGCACGGTCAGCTCACGCAATGCAGCTCCAAGGCTCGTACCGCCGCCAACGGGAAGGCGGGGAGGGTAGAACGAGGCAATTTCGTGAAGAGGTACAATCGTACGGGCTACACCGGCAAATGCGATTACCGAGACCCAGGCTGTTTCAAGTGCGTGTGGATCCTTTCTTAAATCTCCGACGATCATTTGCAGACCATCAGTCATTTTTTTCAGGTTTTCACCAATCATGGACTCTGAACAGTCCAGGACAAAAAACACGGGAAGGCGTCTCATAATTTTCCTCGTACGGCTGGTACGGCCAGCAGAAAACGTTGCTGTACAGAAAGGTGCTGCCCGGAAACAGCACCTTTCTGTCTGTCAGAGCACCAGCTGGATTTCTGGTGGAGGAGGGGGAAGGGTATCAGTTCCGTTATTAATCCCCGCGCTTGTGCTGCCGGAAGACACGCTGGCCGATACCCATTTAAAGAAACCTGCAAACGCGGTTGAATCTAGCGTCTCCAGAGACACAACCTTATCGGTGAGCTGTTTTAAGTGCTCATGGCCTGCTTTAGGACCAACGGCGCAGGCAATGATGGATCCGAATCCCCGGCCGCGAATCGCTTTTACCGCTTCACCGTACGCCAGGGCATCAGAAGGGGTTCCATCAGTCATCAGGAATACCAGAGGACGCCAGTCTCCTTTGGTATCACCATCTGAGCGACGTACATCCCGTTCAACACACTGCATCAGACATTCAAGGGCAGCACCGGTGAACGTCCCGCCTGCGCTTGGCACAACGATGTCAGAAAACTGGAAGTCTTCCAGCGGCGTGAGAGGAATGAACTCACGCGCCTCATTGTCATAGGTGATAATGGAGATATGAACGCTTTCGAGGGCGTAGGGATCCTGGCGAAGAGCGCTAAGCATCGCCTGAATTCCAACGTTAACGGAATGGATTGACTCACCGCGCATCGAGCCGGATGTGTCGATAACAAGGTAAACAGGCAGGCGGCGCATCACATGTAATTCCTCAGGTGCGAGACAAACGAATCTGATTCTGAAGGCTCACCAATTGCCCTGAGTTTCCAGCCTGTAGCCTCGCGTATCAGCTCGGCAAAGACCATGGAGCGCTGGCTGGCGAAGGCGGGTCCGCCAGAAAGATCGAATCGTGCCATTTCAATATTACGGGCATCTACTGCCCGGATGAAGGCATTCTGAACTTTACCAAAGTGCTGCTGGAGCTTTTCACCATTGTAGATCTGAACGATGAACACAATTTTCTCGTACTGAGCGTCAAGGGAATTCAGGCGCACAATAATTTGCTCATCGTCACCGTCACCGGCTCCGGTTCGGTTATCGCCCGTCAGCCAGATATTGCCTGACTTATGGCGAAGGCTGTTGAAAAAGATGATATCGCCATTCACAAGCGTTGGTTTACCATTTTCCACATTGCCGAGATCGGTCACCTTTCCGGCTGAATTACACAGGAAAGCGATCACATCAAGGTCGTATTCTTCTTCTTTTTTACCAAAGATCCCGCCGAGAAAACCTTTCTTTTCCTCATTAATATCCCAACCGAGGCCGATAGTAACGGACGAGAGATCGTATTCATTTTTTTTCAGGCTTACGCCCTGGCCTTTGCTCAGACTGACAGACATGATATCCCCTTAATCAATAAAATTATAAGACCACATTTACTTCTGGCGGCGGCGGTGGCAGGTCTTCAAGACCGATCACTTCTTTTTTGCTGGACTCCACTTTCTGACTGCCTACCGAAATGCTCGCACTGACCCATTTAAAGAAAGCTTTAATCGTCGAACTGTCAGCTGTATCGAGCTGAACCACGATTTCAGTGATTTCTTTGAGGACGCTGGTATCGGCATCATGCCCGGCTGCACATGCCACAACAACGCCGGTTCTGGCCGCTTTAAAGTCATTCAGGCCTTTACGCCAGTCATCATTCGGACTTCCATCCGTCATCAGGAATACAAGGGGACGCCAGTCACCTTTAGTGTCAGCCGTCGTTTTCTGTACTTCTTTGGCAATGGAGCTGGCCGTGAGGGAAAGCGCTTCGCCAAGAGACGTGGTGCCGCTGGCTGTTAGTGCTGGCATCTGGAAACTCAGGAGGTCTGTCAGGGGGACTGCCTGTCGGGCTGAAGAATCAAAGGTGATCACTGACACGTGAGCCGTTTCGAGTGCATACGGATCCTGTTTCAGCGTGGTAAGCAGCGTCTGAACGCCATTTTTAACCGCTTCGATAGGCTCTCCGTGCATAGAGCCGGACGTGTCGAGTAGCAGATATACGGGTAAGCGTCTCAAATGTAATTCCTTCTTAAGAGATCGGAAGAGGAGAGTAGTTTCAGGAAGAGGCCAGGGTTTGTTGATTTGATAAAACGGCACGACATCTGTCGGGTGGAGATTAAATACTCAGAAGCGGCATTAAAGAAATAAGTTAACCACCATAGAATTACCGACATGTGAATGGCCTCTTATCAACAGAAAAATAATTCAGACCGGACTGGAATATAAGATTTCTGAAAAAACTCGGACAAATAAACTGTCTTATGTATGAAATTCATCATACATCACAGATCTGCATGAATGGAGTGTAAAACGCCCAAAGATTGATGTGTAGCACAAGAGGATGTCAAGACACCAGGTTTTGTAGTCAGTAAGGCGCTGCTGGCATTGCGGGAGGAGAATAGATCAAAACTACGTCACGCCAATACAGAGGTAAAATATGACAAAACCGGGGTTTTCACCCCGGTCTGAGATTTAGCGTCAGGACTTTTTAGCGCTGTATTCTTTTATCAGTTCGTCAACGGAGTGCAGAGCCAGCTTCTCTACCGCTTCACTTCGGGTCGAGCCACTCAGCGCAGCCAGACGGTCAATTTTTCTTAAGATCCGCATGCGTAGCGATAAGGACACGGCTGTTTTTTTATCCTTATCGAGTACGACCTTCCCTGTAGACTCACCGGTTTTCAGTTCAGCATTCTGTGCGAGCGCTTCATTCATCCGGCGAAGGGTCTTTTTATCCAGCTGGCCCGGATTAACGAGATGGTAGGAATGACCTGCCTTGCTGTATTTGATCTCCGCAGAATATGACTCGCGTAGCTCTTTGAGGGCCCGGGTTAATGTCGGCTCTGAGCATTCCAGACTGGTTATAATGTCGGCAGCGGAAACGGGCTTGCCGGTGCCCAGTAAGTTGGCAAGCTTAAAAATCCGGGCCTGTCTGGTATTTAATTGCATCGTAAGATTTAGCCTGCTTAAAGGGTTAGTGGTTCAATAGGCTGAAAAATGAAGGTACTGCTCATCTTTCGAATAACCGGGTGATCGCCTAACGCTTCAACCGGATCAATGTGTTCTATGCCTGCAAAATTTACTGACGACATCTGGCTGCGAGTGCATTTGCAGGACAGGATATACTCATCCTCCAGATAGCCGGTCCGCTTACTGACCCGTTGCGTAAAGCCTGACACAATCACGTTGTCGAAAGGTAGCGTATGTAAAACGATACCGACCAGGCGGAACAAGCAGCCATGGACGTGGCGGGCATAGTTTTCGCGTACGGCTTTTTGCGTCATGGCTTTTTCCGTCAGCTCCGTGCCCCGGGCATTAACGCCGTAAATCTTATCAGGGAAATCTTCAATCTCAGCTAAATCAACGTCCAGCAGGACTGCTGATAGCTCCGGCTTTACTTCAAATGCAACAATCGTTTCACGCGGCCATTCAGTTTCTGCCAGCATACCCGCCAGGTATGATTCGAAAAACGCGGCGTCTGTCCGGAACTGCTGCCGGGCATCTGCCTGAGCCGTGGCGAGCCGTTTTTCATGTTCTTCTGCTTCAAACTTCCAGTTTGCATACTGTTCGGCCCAGGCCGTCCGTTGTTGCTGGTACCGGTGCTGTCGAAGGGTATTCTCACGCTCCACATCAATCAGCTCCTGCTGCCACCGGCGAAGATTTTCGGCGTGGCGCTCAGCTTTAGCTGATTCCGATTCAAACCATTTACCCAGAAAACTAATGCCTTCGCTCTCGGCAGGCTTTTCCGGCAATGCAAGGTAGTCTGGCTTTTCTGGACGCACCGGTGCCGGAACCTGAAAAGGCGACGTTCTGTTATGCAGGTATACTGCTTCCAGCTCTGCCCAGCTGATGCCTGTTTTTGGATCCGGCGTCAGCTCGTGAATATTACGGATTGCGGTTACCGCTGACATGAGTTCAGCGGCTTCCTGCTCAAGCGCCTGTCTGAGCCCCGGGTCGGTTGCCGTCCGGTTTCCACCTCCGGAACGCGCGGCCCGGTCAAGCCGGGTACGGTAACTCAGCCCGGTACCGGGCAAGCCCAGATTGGCATAGGTCCCCCGGCTACCAAAAGAAACGGAAGCACCTCTCGGCCCGACACTCAGGCTCGGTGCACCGTTACTCAGGTTGAGGCGAACGCCAGGAATAATGTTGATCGACTTTCTGAACCTGAACCCCATTATGATTTCCTTAATGATGCTGGGTCACGGTAAGTAATCTGATTCCATCAGCGCTTTGCTCGTTCTGTAACCCATAAAAACGAGCTCTGTCCAGAATGCCAGCCGCCCAGCGGCGATGTGTGGCGGGTTCACACATTGCTCCCTGCGACTTAAACACGGCCTGGGTAGAGTTCAGGATCCGCAGAGCGTCAGAATACTCACCCTGAGTGACCATCAGCGCGTTTTGAATGACCTCTATCTGACCCGGGTGAATGGCCGTTTTCCCAACAAGCCCATGTGCCATATCAAGAGCCAGCTCTCTGGCCATAACGGCATGATCGTCAATATGCTCACATACGGGCGCGGTCAGGGCAAAATCACGCGGGCCGAAGACTGAAACGAGCATTTTGATGACGTAGCCCATCGGGCTGTCATACAGCGTCAGGTCCCGGGGGCGGCGAAGCGACACAACGTTCATAAGATCGTTGCCGCCGATTCGAAGCGCAATAATGCGGTCGTGGCAGGGATGTTCCACCAGGCGAGTGGCCAGCTCGCGCATCTGAACCACGTCAAAGACGTCTTCTGTTTCCAGCGTTGGCATCATGCACAGGTGAGTCCCGCCCATGATATCCCACCATTCAGCTAACGAACTGAGGGTAAATTTCGGCAACACAAACCCATCGACAGCGGAAAGATCATAATGCGCTTTTAACCATCTGCCCATTTCGGCATGCCGAGGGCGAATGAACACCAGAGGCCAGTCATTTTTACCCAGGCTACGCATGCTGTTACTGAGCTCGTGCAGCAGGTGCTCCAGATTTTTGAGG
Source organism: Enterobacter cloacae complex sp. IR5384 (assembly GCF_049237265.1). NCBI lineage: Bacteria > Pseudomonadati > Pseudomonadota > Gammaproteobacteria > Enterobacterales > Enterobacteriaceae > Enterobacter > Enterobacter cloacae complex sp. IR5384. The sequence continues at coordinate 95,396 of NZ_JBMKHJ010000016.1, forward strand.
GCGATGGGGATGTCTGCTTCACTGACAGCATCCTCCAGGCAAATCACCAGAGAGCGCAAACCCGGGATTTTCCCGTGCAGGACGGCATCAGCAATATCTTCCCGTGTTGCAGGCATGTATAGCGTGGCTCCCAGATTCCAGGGAGAAAGACGATTTTTCATCAGAGTACCTTCTTGATAATGGTTACAGCCCGATACTGGCCGAGGGTTCCCCCCATTTCTGTAACAACTATTCCCTTTTCACGAGCAAGCCCTACAAGCAAGGCAACGTCCGGGTCGTCAATAGAACGCACAAATACATGGTCCGGTACCCGACGTAATACAGCCCGGGTTGCTTCAGCAATACCGGGTTTAATACGATTGACGCTGTCCACTTTAAATTCATCGGCCAGGAACGCGATAACGTCGCGACTTGTCTGCCATAAGACCCGGGCTGACTCCATATTCCAGCTCAGGGTAGCGAGGGATGACGGGGTTAACTTCTTACGGAAATGGGCGACGGTATCGACAAGCATCCGGCTGCATTCGAATTCACTGAGATGCTCGCAAACCATGCACCCATGTAATCCTTCAGAGGACCATACTGACCGGGAGATCAGGCCTGATACCGGCGCACCCATGATGCCAAAAGGAATGAGCCAGTCATCATCACTGGCTGCAAGCCAGGAGCAGCCACAGGGATCGGCCAGGACAACCAGTCGCGGCTGCTCAGGATAGCCCGGGCGATCTTTCAGTGCGCGTACAAGCTCTCCGGTAATTGCGCCTTTACCTGTCCATCCGTCAACAAAGACAATACCGCTGGTACCATGGCGCTCTTCAATGACGTCGAGGGCTGCACCGTCAATTCCACGATCCCGGATAATGCTGATACCGTAATGCCATGAGGTTTTCCCCATGTCACGCAGGGCCTGGTGCAGCATAACGCCGAGCGGCACGCCAGCTCTGACGAGACTGGCCAGTACAATGGGCTCATCACCGAAGCGTTCGGCCAGAGCAATAGCGAGCTGTGTGACTTCTTTTGCAAGTCTCTCTGCGCCCCGATCCAGCGCCCGGTGAAACAAATCAAGATGCCATTGTGTTGGCGCTGGCTCCTGACTGAGCATGTCCGAATAATGTTTCTTCCCTGACTGAATCAGCTCTTCTTTTTGCTCAACCGGCGTCATCTCAATGACTACCGGCTTTAGCAGAAATTCCACGTCACCGGGCTGGTATGAGCCGGTAAATGTGTCATGTGGCTGCATTTTAATTTTCTCCAAAAATTCGCTGTGAAATGGCATCTGCAAACTGACTCTGACGCGGGATGCCAAACCAGCTGCACAGTTTCATAAAACGATGATCGCTCAGGCTGTCGCCCAGACCAATTACGGGGAAGACTCCGCGTTCAGCCCGAAGTTTTTCAAGAAGCCATCTGACTGCCAGCCCTTTCTCAACCGCGGTGGGAAGCCAGGCCACGTTATTACTGTTGCGGTGGATGTAGAAGCCCTCGGTCGGAAACACCGTTTCTATCTCATCTGCAATGGCATTGAGCTCGTCAAGGCGGGTGCTGTCGCGGTGCTTCATCACCATATAAACCGCCGTTTCACCGTATTCGAAGTTCAGCCTTGCCCAGGCATTGATCCCTTTTGCGTCCATCATTTCAGTGATCAGACGCTGCATCGATGTCAGCTTTTCCTGATAGGGAGCCAGCTGGCCGAGCATATGGGCCTTCCACTCCTCGTCGGGTTTGCCTTCTGGCGTGAGAATGACGGCCCCGTGAGTGGTGATTGCCCAGGAGTGGAAAGGGATCCGTACGCGGCTGATTTCTTCAGTTCCCCGTGCGGTAACGGGTATGAGTTCAGCCTGCTCCAGGAGCCAGTCCACCAACATGGACTGTTCTTCCGTCATAAAGCTTCGTGGATTCAGGGTGCGATCAACGGCACCGGTACGGAATGGCTCCAGGGCCAGCTCGTCCACCATTTTACGACGGGTCTGAAAGAGCGTGTCGTCAAGGTCGCTCAGAACAACGGGTTTATTCATAGGTAACAATCTCCACGACGGCCGCAACCTCAGCCAGCGCTTTAAGAAGCTGCGTGTCAATACTTTCTGCGGGTGTCTCAGTACACACAAGAATGCGGTCAAACTGCTGGTGGGCGACGTTATAGACAAAATTGGGGATGCCCAGCCCGTAGTTATCCGTAAAGGAAATGGCGGACTCAATGGCATAACCAACGGCGATAGGGGAGCGGGTGGTCGATCCATAAAATGCCTGTGCTCCGGCAGCTTCGAGCCGTTCAGCAAGCAGGAACGGCTCCCAGACGAATTCCCCGGTCCCGAGAACCAGAATACGTTCCCCCTTGTGGACGGAGACCTCATGGCCGAGATCGGCCGCAGGTGCGAGCATCCCCAGTCGGCCCCAGGACTGTTTTCCCTGGATGTCCCATTCTCCTCGTGAAGTTACGTTGACTTTCGGCATGTCCGGGACAGGTGCATCAGGTAATGGGGTCCATCCCCACTTACCGCTTACAAGAGAAACCGAAGTGACTGGTAAGGTGCTGCGCTCGGACAAGGCTTTGCCACTCCAGTCGGTAAGCGTAACGGCTATAACCTGTTCAATATGTTGAAGCTTGCCGGTATTACGCAGGGCTGAAAGCAGGTTAATAAAGGTATTACCGGTGGTTGCCTCGTCATCAATCAAAACCAGCGTTCGTGCGTTGGTAACACGACGTCTTTTCTCTTCATCATCTGGCAGATAGATCAGATGATCGGTGGCGTGGCTGTGTTCTTCCTTGAACTCGCAAAGCAACGTGCCATCAACCGGGTGACGGGTAGAGGTCAGATAGACAGATTCAGGATGCTGGTGGCGCACTTCATCAAATACACCGGCCCCAAGCCCAACGGCGGTTTCAGCCATACCGATAAACAGTACGGGTCCTGTCAGTGTCGAGGGGAACTGGCTGGCAAGCTGTCTGTAGGCCTGCCGCATGACTGAGGGTGGCACGGGAATGTGCCTGCCGAGTACTTTGCTGACAAACAGAAAGGCGCGTTTCGGGTTACGTCTTTCAGCGATGTCAAACAGGTCATCGAGCGAAACTTCACCCTGGTCGCGGGTTACCTGAATCGTACCGCATGAGAGGGTACGGCGATAAATCATATCTTCGAGGATATCAGACATAAATACGCCTTAATTCAGAAGGTTAGAGAGTGATTCCGGGTATGCAATTACATCCGTAATGGATCTCACCGCAACCGGAGAAAAGGTGTTTTTAGCGCTCTGGCGCACCATATCTTCAGACATCAGACCGAGCTTAAAGGCAGCAAATAACCCAGGAAGGTTCACCCCGCTGTGAAGGGTATAACCCACCCCCCCTGACGGACGCATGTTGGTTTCAAGCAGCACCGGGTTGCCATTCACATCGTTTCGCGTCTGAACATTCACCAGCCCGTCGGCCTTCATAACCCTGGCGCAGTCACACGCCAGTTCCCAGGCGCTTCCTTCGTTTACCAGATACTGGATAACCCCTTCCTTACGGCGTCCCACGGCTGCGAGTATTTCGCCCTTATCCGCGAGGATATCGACGGAAAATTCCGGGCCTGGCAGGTACGGCATCAAAACAAGGGGTTTAAACGACTCAGCAGCTGATGCTGCTGCAATATACTGTTGCGGACTGACCAGACGATGTTCGGGATGATTAAAGACGGCCATAGGCGAAGCACTGTCATCAAAGCGCCAGAATCCCATGCCATAGATACCCGTCACCGGCTTCACGCATACCGGGCTGTCAGTGAACGGCGGGGCCGCGAGGTGTGTTTTTAATTCTGCCAGCGTATTCACCCGCCAGGATGGTACGACCGGGAGACCCTTTTGCTCCATAAACTGAGCAAAAGTAACTTTTTCGTCAGCCAGAGTTAACCAGTCGACGCCCGTTGCACCGGTAGTAAGGGTGGCACCGGTCGATTCAATGGCTGAACGGTGTTCTTCAAACCACTGGCTGTTACGGCCAGTATGAATATGGTGGATGCCGTAGGACTGAATGGTTTCCTGGATAAACTGAAGACGTTTTTGAGGATCTTCAGGTTCAGTCAAAGAATAGTCGGCAACGGAAAGGATTTCATTTCTTTCGTTACGGTGGGAGGCAAAAACGGTAATGGCAAAATTATTTTTTTTTGCAAATGATTTTACCCCCTGAATAATATCTCGCTGGGAGGATAAACCTTCCATAAACCAAATTTTCTTGTTCATTTTTTTTAATTATCCGGAACGCCATGCAAATTTATGATTGAGAAGTGAGTCTATGAGTGTCTAAGCTACATGTCAATCATAATATGATTTATAACTCCTGTGGTTATGGAGTGCGTCAGGTTTTTTGGATTCCTGATAACACATTGATATTTAAATTAAACTTAGAAAATTAACACCCTGAAAAGGATTTCTTTTTGTGTTTTTACAGAAAACTACCAAAATTTCCCTTGTCAGAGAACTTCATCATGATATGATTTTCTTCGTCAGTTACTAAATATACCTTTGATTGTCTCGGTCATTACCATTTTAAGGAATAAAACATGGTTTCATTAGTTAAGAACCAGACGGTATCACTCAGCAAAGAATCATCTGCATTAAGCCAGCTTCATTTCGGTCTCGGTTGGGATCCGGTTAAGAAAAAAGGTCTTCTTGGAGGATTGTTTGGAGGCAACGACTCAATCGATCTCGATGCTGGCTGCGTATTAATGGACAGCACCGGTAAAACAATTGACACCATCTGGTTCCGCAAACTGGAATCCACCTGCGGCGCTGTTGTGCACAGTGGCGATAACCTGACCGGTGAAGGTGACGGTGACGATGAGGTGATTAATGTCAACCTCTCCCGACTGCCTGCAAACGTTGAATACCTGGCGTTTACGGTAAACAGCTTCCGTGGTCAGTCGTTCAATGACGTCGAAAACGCGTTCTGCCGCGTTGTCGATCAAACCGGCAAAGAGCTGGCTCGCTACAAGCTGACTGAGCAGGGCTCACATACCGGGATCGTTATTTCTTCGCTGCGCCGTAATAACGGCAACTGGGACTTTACCGCCCTTGGCCATGCCTGTCGCGGCCGCACAATTGACGATATGCACTCCGATATCGTTTCAGCGGTTATTCGCTAATGAACCTGACGCCGGGGGGCAATGCCCCCGTTCCAGCCCAGGAGTTGCGGGTCCGGATCACCTCGGGCGGCCAGGTGGATGCTTCGGCGTTTCGCCTGTATGCCGACGGGAAGGTGCAGGGTGATGCGGACATGGTGTTTTATGGTCAGCCACGTAACGATGATGGTACCGTCAGCCTGGTCAGTGAAGGCCAGTACTCAACCTTTACTGTCGCGCTCAACCGGCTGAAACCTGATGTCCAGAAAATTGCGTTCACCGTGACCTGTGACGGTGGGCAGACGGTGTCCGGTCTTCGTAATCTTTCCATCGACGTGGAGCAAGGGGCTACCGGCCTGGTTAGCGGCAGTGTCGAACTGAGCGGCCGTCAGGAAGCAGCCTTAATTCTGGGTGAATTTTACCGTCGTAATAATGACTGGAAATTCCGCTTCGTTGCGCAGGGGTTCAACGGTGGACTTAAACCGCTGGCAGAGCATTTCGGCGTAAATATTGCCGACGAACCGGCTCCCGCAGCCCCGACTCCTCCGGTTGTAACCCCTCCGCCAGTTGAGACAAAAATCAGCCTGAGCAAGGTATCGCTGACAAAAGAGAAGCCTGCAATCAGCCTGACCAAACGGGATAACTTCGGTGAAATCCGGATCAACCTGAACTGGCACCGGGGCAGCGGCAAATCAGGCTTTGCAGGCATGTTCGGCTCCAAAGGAATCGACCTGGATCTGGGGGCCTTTGTTGAGCTTCAGGACGGGTATAAATCGGTCATTCAGGCGCTCGGTAATGCATTCGGTGATTATCGCGATGAACCGTATGTTCAGCTCAAGGGCGATGACCGGACGGGTGATGTATCAGACGGCGAGTGGCTGCATATCAATGGACGTGAATGGAAGCATATCCGCGAAGTGCTGATTTACGCCTTTATTTATGAAGGTGTTCCCAGCTGGGACAAGACTGATGGTGTGGTCACCATTCATGTGCCGGATCAACCGCCCATTGAGACCCGCCTGACCGAAGGTGAAAACCGTCGCACATTGTGCGCCATTGCCAGACTCGTAAACGAAAACGGCGCAATTAAAGTCGAGCGAATTAACCAGTACTTCAAAGGCCAGGACGAAATGGACCGGGCATTTGGCTGGGGATTTCGCTGGAGCGCCGGTTCTAAATAACACAGCAACAAAGGAAACAGGTATGAGCTTTTTCGACAAAGTTAAAGGTGCCATTAACTCAGGCCGTGACGAACTGACCCGCCAGGTTGGCCGTTTCAAAAACAAAAAATTCATGCAGGGCACCGTTGCTGTATGTGCCCGTATTGCCGTATCGAGTGACGGCGTAAGTTCGGAAGAAAAGCAGAAAATGATGGGCTTTCTGCGCTCTTCAGAAGAGCTGAAGGTCTTCGATACCAATGAGGTGATTGAGTTCTTCAATAAACTGGTTTCAAGCTTCGATTTCGATGTTGAAATCGGCAAGGGCGAAACCATGAAATACATCCTGGCGCTGAAAGATCAGCCTGAGGCCGCTCAGCTGGCCTTACGTGTTGGTATTGCCGTTGCGAAAAGTGACGGTAACTTCGATCAGGACGAGAAACTGGCCTCCCGCGAGATCGCTATCGCGTTGGGCTTCGACCCGGCTGAATTTGGCCTCTGATCCACATCCCTAAGGGTAAAATATGGTTTCCACACACATCGGCTTCCCGACTGAAACGGTCATTGTTTTTATTGCGCTTTCAGTCGGTGCCATCTTTATTGACCTGTTTATGCACCGTGATGACAAGCCTATTTCGCTGAAGAGTGCGGCGCTCTGGTCCGTATTCTGGGTTGTGGTTGCGATGGCATTTGCCGGTTTCCTCTATATCCACCACGGTGCTGAGGTTGCCAGTCTGTTTGTCACGGGTTATGCGCTGGAGAAAGTGCTGTCGGTCGATAACCTGTTCGTCATGATGGCCATCTTCTCCTGGTTCGCCGTTCCGGATCGTTATCGCCACCGTGTTCTCTACTGGGGGATCATTGGTGCCATTGTCTTCAGGGGCATCTTTGTCGCCATCGGTACGAGCCTGCTGAGTCTGGGGCCGTATGTTGAAGTTGTCTTCGCTATTATCGTTGCCTGGACAGCGGTCATGATGCTTAAAAGCGGTGATGACGATGATGAAATTGAGGATTACTCCCAGCATCTGGCTTACCGCATGGTTAAACGCTTCTTCCCTATCTGGCCGAAGCTCAGAGGGCATGCCTTCCTGCTTAACCAGAAGGAAGTGGATGCTGAACTGGCGAAACCAGAAAACAGCGATGTCACCATTGGCCGTGGTAAAAAAGCGGCGCTGTATGCGACCCCGCTGTTCCTGTGTGTGGCTGTGGTTGAACTCTCGGACGTAATGTTCGCGTTTGACTCGGTACCGGCAATCATTGCCGTCAGTCGTGAACCGCTTATCGTCTATAGTGCCATGATGTTTGCTATCCTGGGCCTGCGTACTCTGTACTTTGTCCTTGAGGCACTGAAACAGTACCTGGTTCATCTGGAGAAGGCCGTTATCGTGCTGCTGTTCTTCATCGCGGCAAAACTCGGCCTGAATGCGACCGATCACATCTGGCATCATGGTTACAGCATCGCGGCAACAACCAGCCTGTATGTTGTACTGGGTGTACTGGCGCTGGGCATTCTCGCAAGCGTCATGTTCCCGGGCAAACCTGAATCTGAGGAAAAGGGGAGTTAATCCCCTTAAGTGTTAACCTGAACAATTACTAATCGAAGAGGTTATTTTATGAGTGTTTCTCTTTCCAAAGGCGGGAACGTCTCCCTAAGTAAAGCAGCTCCGTCAATGAAAAACGTCCTGGTGGGCCTTGGCTGGGATGCGCGTTCAACAGACGGTCAGGACTTTGACCTGGATGCTTCAGCATTCCTGCTGGCCTCAAACGGCAAAGTGCGCGGCGATTCAGATTTCATCTTCTATAACAACCTGACGTCATCCGACGGTTCCGTAACGCACACCGGCGATAACCGCACCGGTGAGGGCGATGGTGATGATGAATCGCTGAAAATTAAACTGGACGCCGTCCCGTCTGAAGTTGACAAGATCATCTTCGTTGTGACCATCCACGATGCTCAGGCTCGTCGCCAGAGCTTTGGTCAGGTATCCGGTGCGTTTATTCGTCTGGTTAATGACGATAACCAGACTGAAGTTGCTCGCTACGATCTGACCGAAGATGCGTCCACTGAGACTGCCATGCTGTTCGGCGAGCTGTATCGCCACAATGGTGAGTGGAAATTCCGCGCAGTAGGTCAGGGTTATGCTGGTGGTCTGGCATCTGTATGTGCTCAGTACGGCATTAACGCGTCCTGATCAAAAAGTAACTTTTCTACCCGGGGCTGTTAATGCAGCCCTCATTCAACTGTTTGCAGGAGCTAAAAATGGCAGTTTCTCTCGTAAAAGGCGGCAATGTATCTCTGACCAAAGAAGCACCAACCATGAATGTTGCTATGGTTGGCCTAGGCTGGGATGCCCGTGTAACCGATGGTCAGGGTTTTGACCTGGACGCTTCCGTGTTCGCAGTAGGCGAAGACGGTAAAGTGTTGTCAGATGCGCATTTCATTTTCTTCAATAACAAAACCAGCCCTGATGGCGCGGTAGAGCACCAGGGCGACAACCGTACCGGTGAAGGCGACGGCGACGATGAGCAGGTCAAAATCGATCTGACCAAAGTCTCAGCAGATATCAAAAAACTGGTGTTTGCCGTTACCATCTATGATGCAGAAGCGCGTAAACAAAACTTCGGCATGGTGAGCAACAGCTTCATGCGCGTTTACAACAACGACAACGGCACGGAAATTGCCCGTTTCGATCTGTCTGAAGATGCCTCAACCGAAACCGCTATGGTCTTCGGTGAACTGTATCGTCATGGCGCTGAGTGGAAGTTTAAAGCTGTCGGTCAGGGCTTTGCCGGTGGCCTGGCGGCTCTTGCCTCCCAGCACGGCGTTAACATCTAAAATAACGCTGAATCATACCCCGGCAATGCCGGGGTTTTTTTTGGTTGCGATCCGCTATCAGGAGGGGGGGGGCAGAAAGGGTTCGGGAATCTCAGAAAGCAGAGAGATGTTAATTCTGACGTGAGCCTTTTAAAGGCAGGAAACGGATTTTTCTCTGGTTGCTGGTTAAAGCCTGTATTCCGTGCCTTATATCAACAGCATGCCCCTCTGATATATGTTACGTTTGCGACTTATGAAGGCACGGGTTCTGGAAGATAAAATACCCGACCAATGGAAATTCCAATTCAACAGGTATAGAAACTTCAACGTGATGAAATATGGTGTCACACCATATATACGCCTCACCAGAAATCCAGCGTCCTGAACTAAGCCAGGGGAACCTATATAAACGCTGCGCTTTAAAATAATCAAAAATCAGGAGAGTTAATGTGAATCTACAATCCGGACAAAACATACCACTTCAGCAATCTGCGATCAGGCTGAATCTTCAGTACCCTACCAAATCCGGCTTTAAAGGCGAACCCGATACCTGCCTGTTCCTGCTTAATGCTCAGGGAAAGGTCAGCGGCGATTCTGACTTTATCTTTTACAATAATCTGTCTTCTCCTGAAGGGGCAGTAAAGCTCGTTACCGGTTCTCAGCAGTCCAGCATTGAGATAGCACTGGATCGTGTTCCTGCGAACATCAGTAAAATTGCAATCACAGTTGTCATTGATGGTGAAGATACCATCAGTGGGCTCAGTTCGTTGAGCATGCAGGCTCAAGGAATCGCTGAGTTCCAGGCTGAGACTCAGGGCCGCAGTGAGAAAGCAATTATCCTGGGTGAAGTATATCGGCACAATGGCGCCTGGAAGCTTCGTGCGCTCGGGCAGGGTTTCAACGGTGGTCTTGAGCCTCTGGCCATTAGCTATGGCGTTGATGTCGCACAGCCAGCTCCGCAGCCAGCAAAGCCTGCTCGTATCAGTCTGGAAAAGAAACTGGAAACCAGATCTCCGCGCCTTGTAAGCCTCGCTAAAAAAGCCTCGGTCAGTCTTACTAAAAATAAACTGGACACCCTTGAGGCAGCGGTTGCATTTGTACTTGACGCATCCGGCTCAATGAGTGGCCAGTTCAGTAAGGGTAACGTTCAGTCTGTGCTGGACCGCATCGCCGTTCTTGCCGCCCAGTTCGACGACGACGGTGAAATGGATGTCTGGGGATTTGGAGAGAAGCATAAGAAGTATCCAAACGTCACACTGGACAACCTGGACACATATATTCAGTCCATTCGCGGGGCTGGAAAGCGTTCAGCCTGGGAGAACCTGCCGGGCCTCGGAGGGACAAACAACGAGCCTCCTGTGATGGAAGAAATAGTCGACTACTTTAAGGACTCGAAAATCCCGGTGTATGTTGTATTTATTACCGATGGCGGGATCAGCAAGACCCGGGCGATTAAAGATGCAATCCGGCGTTCTGCCAACTACCCCATCTTCTGGAAGTTTGTCGGCCTGGGTGGTTCAAGCTACGGTATCCTCAAAAATCTGGATGACTTTACTGACCGCCGGGTTGATAACACCCACTTCTTTGCCATGGATGATTTCGGTTCGATTAGCGATGAAAAGTTATATGATAATCTACTGGAAGAATTCAGACCGTGGATCGATGAAACAAAAAGGTTAGGCATCCTTTAATACGCACAGTTTGAGCTTGGTTGAATGAGCTCTACAGCAGCTTAATACTGTAGAGCCTTTGTTCATTGGAAATCGTACAGGGAGGCGCATATGGACCGCATCAAGTACCTGAAATGGATAGCTGAAGAATCACCAAGTACGGCTCAGCAGCTGGTGGCCTGGTTAAACAGAGCAAGGCACTATACGCCCGACATGAAAGAGCATCAGGCAGGTGTACAGATTCAAGAAAAGGGGATTGTTGTAGGGCTTAGACAAAGTACTAATCGTTATCATGGAGATTGTCTGACCATACATGTGGTACGGCTTCCGGAAGAAATACAAAACAAGGGATGGTTTAAGTCTTTTCTGAAGCTTTGCTGTGAATCGAATCCCTGGTGCGATGTTGTAATAGAAGACGTGAAAAACCCATATTTATTAAGCTTTTGTAAGAAACTAAACTTTACTGTATTAGATGAATTTTACCCGAATACTTACATAGTAAACACAGATGCCATTATGAGTTTACCTATCCCACCCTTAGGGAGATACGAAACCTATCTTTATTAAACCTGCGAACCTTTACCGGTTGCGTGGGGAGCGGATGGACTTCGGCTAAAGAAAAATCACATCGTCTATTTTGACCAGAAAAAGCTAATCTGCTTGATGTAATGCAGAAACGCATTACATTAATATCTTCTCCCAACAATCACCTGAACAATTCCCTGATTGCTTTTCACCTCATACCAGTGCTGGCTCATAGTTAGTCCTTAAGCAAATTTGTTATCGGAATAAAGAACGAAGCCAGCCTCATCGAGGCGCATAACCTTCTTCCCTTAACGCCTGTTGTAATTTTTCAATTGCGCTTTTCATTACCCAGGCTTCTTCGTCACTCACAGCACAGCCACGAAGATCGCTCCAGCTCAGACGTTTAACTAATTGAGCAAGGGCCATAGTTTCATTCTCATCAAGCTGCAAACTCAGTGTCTCAATACCTTCCACTATCTAACCTCCCTTATACTGAAAAATGGCGCTTTATTTCTGACCAGATGCCGAAGCCTTGAATGCGGCCGGAACTGCCGTTGTTTCTACTTTACAGAAATGGAATTAAAAAGTGGTGGTGCTGGGCACGTTTCTTTTCCAGTCGGGGTTTAAGCCAGAGCCGAAACTCATTCAACTTCTCAGCAGCCAAAACCGCTTCAACGGGGAAAACTTTATATTTACCCTGCTGCTGAGGTTCACCCAACCATCGCCTGATGGCTCCGTCAGTCCATAAACGAGTCTCTTTGAGCCTGGTTACAGTGACCCATTTCCTGGACCATTCATCAAATTGTCGCTGGCGATCCCGATAACGTTGTTCTTCCTGCTGACGAAGCCAGTCGCGATCAACAGCGAATTTTCGGTATCCAACAAAGAGCCCTTGTACTTTGGCCATGACAACATTCCGGTTTGCTTAGAACTGTTCAGACAGACATGTCAGGGATAAAGCTGAAGAAAAAGGTACAACGAAGAATAACCAAGACATAGGCCTGCCGGGTAAGTGGTGCGGTGCACAGGACTGTCGGAAAGTACGCTCAGAGAGGGTCGTTTAAGCATGATGCACCACCGCCAGCCAGCCTTAATAATGGTAATGTACCACTGGGTTACCAGACAGACCAGTAACGCATCAAACATAAAACTGTTTTTTAAAAAACGTCAGGAACGTAGCCTGACCTTTTAACCAGTGGTGTAAAAAACATACAGATTGCTCTGAGGTATGAGGTTCAGCAACTAGCCTTGTCGACGCAGAAACATTAAGTAATCAATAGCAGCTATCGCAAACAATGGTGAAAACCACCACGTGCTTTTCAACAAGCCAAGCGGCAGAAAGAGTACAGTTGCCATCGAATAAACAAAAACACGAACCATACCATCTGTAATAAACATAGGCTATTTGCAATCTGAGGTTGGATTGTAGATTTTAGTTAGAAATGGATCAAAGTCCGTTTTGTGCAAAACTTGGTTGACAACCCTCTTTTGGAAGATGTGCCGTTTCGTGCAAAAGTTGGTTGGAGGCCAAGATGGCAGAGTTCGTAGGTTCGGCTGCTTCGCAAGCTGATTTCATTTGGAAGAACGCGGAAGACCTGTGGGGGGGGATTTCAAGCATACCGACTTCGGCAAGATCATTTTGCCGTTTACTCTGCTGCGTCGATTGGAGTGCGCACTGGAGTCTACACGGGAAGCATCGCTCGATAGCCAACCAGCCACGATTGAGTTCTTAGAAGCAGAGTTCAGTGTTGATTTCGATGCGCTGCTATCTTGACCGCCAATCAGACCCGCATGGTTCAGGTTTGTGTATGAGAGTCCCCAAATGGCTGTAGTTCTAACCAAAGCCTTGATTGAAGCCGGCCGCGCCGGAAATAGTGGGTACAGAAAAGGCAGTTGCTTGCGCTGGGCGTAAGTTACCCGCCGAAAAGCGGCTGGATCGAACGACTGATCGGCACTGAGGTATCTGACGAGCAGTACGAACGCTTTCTGGGGCACAGCACGAGCAAGCAGGCTGAACAGATCCTACGCGGAGAGCAGCCAGCCAAGGGGCTTCAGTATGCAAAGCGAGCGAAGAAGCTCGCTTCTGAAAGAAAAGCCACAATTGATCTGGATAACGAGCACCTGTCTGAAATCGAAAAGTATCGGTAGCCCTAGACTTTTAGCCGCTGAAGATCTCTTAGATACCATTGGTGAAACTTGCTGAAGTCAGCCTTCTGTTTCTCTACCGTGCTGTTATAGATCGCATCACTGGTAACCGCACAAGCAGTCCAGCCAGCCTCATAGACGAAGCGAGTAGCTATCGGTGACTTCTTCGGGGTGCTATCCCAGCGGTTTTTGAGCCACCGCGCAAGCCCTTCATCAAGAGGGACCACCAGATTTAGCTGCTGTTTTGTGCGAGTGATACCGACATAAAACAGCCGACGTTCCTCCTCGATTTCCTCTTCGGCCGGAGGGGTGTTCATCGATGTGCGAACGCTGTAAACATCATCGGGTTTGCCGCCAGGAAATTCCTGCTCATTCAGCCCGATCAGGGGTCGTCTCAGAAAACGGAATCTATGGTCACTCCCGTTTTTGCAACACCGATTTTGACGACAAGTTGGCTTGCTTGAATCTATCCGGCGTCTGAATGGGATTTTA
>NZ_JBMKHJ010000017.1:0-105677 GCF_049237265.1 Enterobacter cloacae complex sp. IR5384
AACAGTAAGCGTCGGCATGGTTCTAGCGAACAGATGTCACCGACAGAATATGAAAACCAGTATTATCAACGGCTCGGAAGTGTCTAGATTATCCGTGGCGATTCAAACTCCATCGCATTGACAGTGCCAAACCAGTTGCCCCATTGCTGCTCCTGGCCCATGGCGTGCACAACACAGCTAAACAATGTTGCACCGAAAAGAAGTACAGATGTGATCTTCAACATAGAAATTCCTTACTATTGTTTTACAAACGAAAAATGGCCTTTTGTAGTACAAAGGGCCATTCGATCGTATGCATTTTGTCCGGGGCGGGATAATCGTTATTACTGATCAGTTACCAGGAATTGATCGTTATTATCTATGCAAATAACGATCAATAATTCACTATCGATAGGTAGTGACTATCATTATTTGAAGTATCGATCGGTGTTGCAGATCAATGCGGTGAGACACTCCAGAATCTGTCCGGAATGATCTCACCGTGGTAATACAGGTCTGAAAAAAAATGGGATGCGTCAGAACGCGGGGATGCTCAGTCTTCGTCCTTGTCACCTTCCATCATCGCTTTTTGCAACCTCGTCCAGATTTTTTTTGAGGTTGAGCCCGGATTTTTATCTGGCATCGGTGCTGAGTGTTCATCACTGCGAGGTAATTTCCCCATACGTTTCAGAGCTTCCCCAATGGAAATATGCGTAACCTGGCCATCGCTGGAATTATCAGTAGGAGAGGCGTGCAGTACCGTTGCATTATGAGTTTGACAGTCCTTTTCTTCCTTTTCCGTTATTTCATTGACCGGAGCATATTGGCTATAGGACTGTATTTCCGGTATGAAGGACATGTTACTGATAGTAGCAAGCTCGGTAAGTGTTGTGACTGTAAATGGTTCAGAAACGGGATTGGGCGCGGATGTTTTATTCTTTATCCGGGCACGCAAAGATGCTTTTCTTTCTCTGGTATCAGAAGTTGCTCTGTACTGATGTACCTGCCATGCCTTTTTAAAACGTTGCATAAATAGTTCATCTTTTAAAAACAAATAAATGAACAAAAAATAAAACTTAACAGCCATGTATTTTTCAAAGGAGCCTGACGGCCTCAGCATGGACAGCATACTGCTGTTAGTAAAAGGTGCCGGATTGGTTTCTCCTGTATAATGCCCCTCACGGTCTTTTCTCCGGGTATTCATTCGACTTCTATCTTTCTGAATGTATTTCCATGCCCAGTCGCATTTTTTCTTGCTTTTTGGTGAAAGAGGGAAATTTATACTCGAAGGATAAATTTCCTCCCACTTGTTACGAATCTGGCGCATCAGATCGAGCCTGGCTTTAAGGGTCGCAGGTGCACGGTCAAAAAAATCCTCTATAACTGATAGACGCTCTTTATTATCGACAGGGTAAGCATCCAGTTCCAGTTTATTGTAAAGGGAATCATGTATATTGGGATAGCGTTGGTTCCTTATTCTACCAACTATAAAAACGTCCAACTCAAGCAATTTGAATGAATCGTGTATCTGGCTTTTGATAAACAGCCATGTGAAGTAGCAAGCATCAGGTGATTTTTTTACCCAAGAAAATTCAGATGCGGGTATCTGGAGTGATTTAAACTCATTAAAATCTATTGTGTAGATCCTCTTAACCTCATTATCTTTTATCAGTCGCACAGCCTGATTAATTGCCTCTTCAGCGATTTCAATATTACTGCCAAATATGTCATCTGCATTGTAAATGTTTTTAGTTGATGCCAGTTTATTGGTCAGTATGGCCAGATCCTGATCAGATAGATACCACAAGAATAATCTCATGGCCCTCCTGTTATTTATTATTGCACTGTGCAGTGAATTTTCCACAAGTTACGTCCTGTAATACGTTTCGATTAAATTTCAATCATCATAAGGTCAGGTATAAAAATAGTCAAAAAAGAAGAGTGAAAACTAGTTATTTTCATAGCTATAAACGTAGTTTTTTATGTAGTAAAAAATGTAGTACATGACTGGCCTGTAAGTCTCGTAACGTCAGGGCTTTTACCATATTTATGGATGTGATTTCAGCATGGATTTCTGCTTCCAGTTTATCAAAGTGTGACGACAGGGTGACTTCTGAGCATCTGCAGTAAAAGGTTGCAGCTTTTCAAATGCTGCCCAGATCACTGGGAATGTAAAATCGTACATACGCGACCAATGACATGAAAGGATGCCGACCGGTGTCCTCCTGATAAATTACGGAAACATGTCATGAGCACTATTAATATTCACGAAGATAAATTCGTTAGCATGCAGTTCATTACTGAACTGACAGGGTTATCTGATAAATGGTTTTATAAGCTGGTGCATGAAGGTAAGTTTCCAAAGCCGGTGAAGTTTGGTCGCAGCTCCCGCTGGATTGAAAGTGAAGTAAAAGAGTGGATCGAGGAGAGGATTAAATTATCGCGTTCTGGTTCTATTGTAATCTTTAATGAGGAAAACAAGTAAGCCCTTTCCTTATGAAAAACCAGCTAACTTCGGAGTGAATTCTAAATATAGAATGTGAATATCTCCTGGAATTCAGCGGTCGTTTAATACACCAGTTGTGTTGGTATGGTAATATATACTCATCAGTACATACCTGCTATACATGCGTAATATAAACATCAACACCAAGTATCACACTAAAATAAGCAACAATAATTACCACATAAACTTCATTAATATCACATCAGTGATATATGTCCGATACGTTTATCAGTTAAACATGGCATCTACACTCTAACAATCTGAAGTGATATCACTCCCATCCTTTAAAACATTATGGCATCAGCAATGATGCTCTTCATTCTGAGAAAAGAAACAATGAATAATATCTATACACTCAATATGAACCATGCACCATTCAACACTCATTACTTACATCGATTGTCGAATGTCATTCATAACGCTGTGCGTGAACATCCAAGAACAACAGCCATTCGTGTTGACCTTCATGTACCCAATTATAAAGATACCGGTGATAGCATTTCTTGCATCATCGATATGAATAAAGGACTCATGTCCCGTTTTATTGAAGCACTTGATGCCCGTATACAGATATTCCTGAAGAACAAAAGTAAAAATGGCATGAGAGTCTATCCGTGCCATTTACGCTACGCCTGGGTTAAAGAAATTGATAAAGATAAAAGTGATAAACCACACTGGCATGTGGTGTTATTCCTCAATAAGGATGCCTTTCTCGGTCTCGGTGATTATACGGGGAATGATTATAACGTGGCCTCTATGATTCAGGCTGCATGGTTGAGCGCTTTAAAGCTACCTTTAGCTACTGAATATTTAACGCTGATTCACTTCCCTGATAATCCCTGTTATCACCTGAATATCAATAATCCTCCAGCCTACTCTGAGTCATATAACGGTTTAATGTACCGCCTTAGCTATCTGGCAAAGGAACGTACGAAAGTATACAGCAATGAGGAACGGTCATTTGGCTGTAGCCAGTCTTGATCGAACAGGGGCTGGTCAGGGTGTTACCGCCAGCCACATCTCTCAACCAAACACAAAGCCAGCTAACCATGCTGGCTTTTTTATTTTTCTCCGGAGTTCATGATGAATTACTTCGTTTTAGCCACTCATGCCGTCACCGCAAAGGGCGAATGGGTTACACCAGAATCTGTTCAACAGGTTGATTTTGATTCAATGTATTGTATTTACTGCAAACTGCAGATCGGCGTTCAAGTTGATCCACTGACATCTACAAAAACGTTTGTGCACCTACCGGGACATATCAACAATGTTGCTCGGCTCAAAACATGTCGATTTAACAAGCTACAAACAGCACCAGAGCAAACCTCGCTAAAAATCATCCCAACTTCGGAAAAGCCCATTCGACCTACCAACACGAAGATAAGGCAATGGCGATGCTGCTGGTGCCATGTTTGTTGGCATGGAGAGAAGATATGTCCTCAATGTGCTGACTGGATCTATGCAACTGATGTGTAAGAGCTGTATCGATTGCTTGACGCCAAAAAGCGGAAGTTATGCCAAGTAATTATTAAAACAACATCCGGCTCCAAAAGACCTATTGAAATGCGGTCAGCAAAACAGATACATTACGCACGTTGTTACCTTGTATCACCAGGATGTCGTTGACTGTGTTTTTTAGCCGTGAAGTCATTTCCAGAATCGTGCTTATCATCATGGCTGTTGCCGTGCTGAGCAGTTCGCTTATGGCAAAACCACAGGCTATGTATAACGTTCAGGATACAACGTCTGTCAGTGAGCATCAGCACGACAGCGATGAGCCGCTGAATGAACACGATCCGCTACTGTTCCACTCGCACGGTAATGTGCATCACCTCAATGCCGATCATTCCCACGATCTGAACAAGCTCTTCACTCTGACTGCCTTGCAGGCCTGGAACGCAGGTATGCGCGCGACGTTTGCACTGAGTTCAGAACAAATTCTGCGAATGCCACAGGCCACCCCCGAACGCCCTCCGAGATCCCTGTCTGCGTAATAACTGCTGTTAATTCGTTATTATTCAAACTGTAAGGATTTTGTATGAACACCTGCCTTAATTTACAAGGCCGGTTGAGCGGTGGCCTGTTTTCGACTCAGGCGCGTTCGGCTTGTCTGTTTTTCTTATTGTTATTGCTTTTCTACAGCCAGGGTGCGGCCGCACATGGCGTAGCCGAAGGCGACAAAGGGTACATTCAGGAAATCACCGGGATTAACATCATCCCGTTTATCTACCTTGGCGCGAAGCACATGGTCACCGGCTACGATCATCTGCTATTTCTGTTCGGCGTGATTTTCTTTCTCTACAAAATGCGTGATATCGGGCTGTACGTCAGCCTGTTTGCTATCGGGCACTCCACGACGCTGCTTATTGGTACGTTCTTTGATATCAGCGTCAGCGCCTATCTCATTGATGCCATTATCGGACTGTCCGTGGTCTACAAAGCCCTTGATAACCTTGGCGCATTCCAGCGCTGGTTTGGCTTTCAGCCTAATACGAAGATGGCTACGCTTATCTTTGGTTTCTTCCATGGCTTTGGCCTGGCGACCAAAATCAAGGAGTTCGAAATTTCCCCCGATGGCCTTTTCGTCAACCTGATTGCCTTCAATGTCGGGGTCGAGATAGGTCAGCTTCTGGCGCTGAGCGCCATCCTTATCATCATGAGTTACTGGCGGCAGACGGCGAGCTTTTTCCGCCATGCCTACACCGCCAACGTAGTGATGATGAGCGCCGGTTTCCTGTTAATGAGTTACCAGATTTGTGGCTACATTTTAGCCTGAGGGAGAAAAGAGAATGTATAACACCGATTTACCGACCCGCGCAGAGCTGCCGTCTGCGATGAAGCTGATGCAGTCCACTATTCTGGCGGCTATCGTCGCTTTGACGCTGCTGATAACCATCGTGATGCCTTCAGAATACGGTATCGATCCAACGGGCGTTGGCCGTCTGCTGGGCCTTAAACAGATGGGCGAAATCAAAACGCAGCTGGCGGAGGAAGCCGCCACGGACAAACAGGCGAGTACGAGCCAGTGGGGACAGTCAACCACTCCGGTGAATGAACGTCCGGTGCCGGATAACCCGCCGACAATCACGCAAAACAACTATCCGGAGCTGAGCGTTCCGGCGACAACTCGTGCGCCAGAAGCCCCAACTGCCGGTTCTCAGCGCAATCAGCTGTTAATTACTCTGAAACCGAATGAGGCGGCTGAAGTTAAGATGGAAATGCGTAAGGATGCCCGGGTGACTTACCAGTGGACAAGCTCTGGACCTGTCAACGTGGATGCACACGGCGATCCGGTTAACGCACCGAAAGGGTTTTACCACGGCTATGGTAAGGACCGGCAGATAACCTCAAGGGATGGTGTGTTGCAGGCCGCCTTTGACGGTAAGCACGGCTGGTTCTGGCGAAATCGTGGTTCACAAACGATTACTATCCAGCTTGATACCAATGGCGAATACCAGAGCATTAAGCGCGTAATCTGATTAATCAGGCCCGCATTATGCGGGTCTTTTTACACACTTCGGCAATACAAGACTTTACACTCCAGCCTCTTACATCCCCCCCAGGGGGATGCTAATATTTTTAAACCGTTGTCACTGTCCATTGAGAGAAGCACTCAGCGATGTACCTGATGTTTAAACGTTCACCCCGTTATATTCTGATGATTGTCATCATGGCCGTTGGCATGATGATGTCGTCGATGGGCACGTTTGCGTCACACGGTACCAACGGCCTGACAGGTTACGAGATGAATCTGCATGATGCAGAAGTCACCATGACAGTGCAGGATCACTCCCACGACTCGGATATCCCTCAGTCTGGTCACGCAGGCCATCATCAGACAGACCATTTCCATGAAACCCCTCAGCAGCCGCCCTCTGTGGAGATCACCCTCTCTCCTATAGCAGACAGATGGTTGCCGCTCGCCGATCTTCGCAGCCCGGTTAAGGCTACGGACATAATTTACCGCCCTCCAAGCACCCGCAAGATCTGATCGCTGTTGCCGGTAGCAGTTTGCTGCCTGGCGTTTACCAACTTCAGATTTAGCGGAGAAGCTATGTACACAGACTCCATACAGGCGCGTCGTGAGATTGCGCGTAATTTTACTGAACTTAATTATCGCATTAACCCTCTGCACTGGCAGACACTGTGCATGGGCGTGAATCGCGATCTCCAGGCCAAAAAACTGCGTCCGAACGTCCCTGTTCCTTCGCGGCGTAAGGTCATTCCGTTCCTGAAAATGATGCACAAAGAAACGGGTTCGATGCTGAAAGCTATTCTTGCTTTTGGTTTCGATGGTCCCTGGACCTCCAGCGGTGGTTCTTTTCGTCTGGCGCGAGAAATTGGGTTCGACATTGCCCACCATGCGAAAAATATTCACCACAAAAACGGTACCGTCACCTTCCTTGAAATTGGTGCTGCCTGGGCAGGTTTTCGTGCTGAAGAAGCGACCAGCCATCAGGCGACGATTTCCGGGCTTGCCCAGAGTTTCAGGGAGCAGCTTGGGGAGAGTGCATTCCTGCATTTCACCAATCTCACGCCATGGCACGAATCGCTGCCAAAGGGGGTGACTGAGCATCCCTACGTGACGGCAGCCGGTCTCTGCGCACTGGAAAATCGCGGCGTTCAGGCCGGTGGGGTCGATATTATTTATTCCCAGGCCGCAGCCTATTTCGAGCAGGACTACACAACGTTCCTTCGCAGCGCAGCCCGTCTGCTGAAAGGGGATGGCGTCTTAATCTTCAACCATGATCCTGTTCTGGCGAGCGCGATGGATGAAGTCGCGTGGGAGCACGGACTGCGGCTGGTCAGACGTAAGCAAATGGGCGGAATGAATGGCGCGATTGCCCGTTATCACCGGCTTCGTTCATCCCCAGTGAGTCAAATGGTTTTCCCCGGCGTAAACCGGGAACAGGACGATGAAGTGGTCTGTGAATCACTGGTTATGTCGGCACTTCGTCGCAGCGTGGAGGTGTAACGCCCGATATGTTGACGCGCAGACATTTTCTCACCACCACAGGAGCGTTGCTGATGACAACATTACTGCCGGGGGAAACCCTGGCAGCCTCTCTGGCCGAAAAAGTCAGTGATACATGGCAAAGAATTATTGCTCGCCGCACTGCTAAGGAGACGATAACGCCGGGCTGGATTTTGCAGTCGCTCGGGCTTCAGCCGGGCTCAACGGAACTGCGGAGAGCCATTTTTGAACTGGTCAGGCGCGTGCCCTATCAGCTTGGGTCATGGAATAACCAAAGCATGAGCCTGTTTGAGCAGGGTTTTGGCGACTGTCGTCATAAAGCCGCCGCGGCCGAACGATTGCTGGTTGCCGGTGGGATTACGGCGAAGAGAAAACTGGTGCAGTTTGACTGGGCTGATTTACCCGTTCCTCCGGAAATACTGGCTATTTTGCCGCAAACCCAGGGATTTCATGACACAGTAACTTTTGAGTTAAACGGGAAAACCTGCCTGTTTGATGCCACCTGGGATATCGCCCTGCGCGGCGCGGGCTTCCCGGTGATGCCTTCCTGGGATGGCAACTCTGATACCTGGTCGGTGACCTCCCGGATGTCGACGCAGCAAACCGTACAGATGCCACAGCCCGGTCAGGATATTTACAGCGCTAACCAGATGAGCTGGCCTCAGCGCGAGAAAACCATGGCCTTCAATCAGGCGCTGAATAGCTGGCTGGACGACGTTCGGGCTAACCGTGATGACTGGTGCACCATCGTCCATAGCGATGTTGAAGCCACGCGGCTGAGTCTGAAAACCTGCCTGGGACTTCTGAGTTAACACCTTTCTCGTCAGAAGGGGCTTCGCAAGGAAGCGGTGATAACACCTTCGACACTCTTTATGCTGCTTCAGGTATAACGCTGGGATACCTGAAGCTTTTTTTATTCTAAATATCAGATGATTGGTCAACTTCCTATCCTCCCCACCAGGATAATGCTTGTCATTTTTTTCAGGTCGCTCTATGCTTTCAATATCCCCCCCAGGGGGATATAAATTTAAGCCAAGAGAATTCCTGATGCTCAATATTCTATCTAATCGTACCTATCGCCACCTGTTTATGGCACAGGTTATCGCCCTTATCGGCACCGGTCTGGCGACCGTCGCGCTGGGTCTGTTAGCTTATGATCTCGCCGGAGACAGGGCCGGTGCTGTGCTGGGTACCGCGCTGGCGATCAAGATGAGCGCCTATATTCTGGTTGCGCCGGTGGCGGCAGCCTTTGCCGACAAATTCCCGCGTCGCACTATGCTGGTGACGTTGGATCTGGTTCGCGCTCTGGTGGCTATTGCGCTGCCGTTCGTCACCCAGATCTGGGAAATCTATATTCTGATCTTCGTACTTCAGTCTGCCTCGGCGGCGTTCACGCCAACCTTCCAGGCAACTATCCCGGATATTCTTCCTGACGAACGCGAATATACGCGGGCGCTGTCTTTGTCGCGTCTGGCCTACGATCTGGAAAGCGTTATCAGCCCAATGCTGGCGGCGGCGCTGCTGACGGTCATGAGCTTCCACAATCTGTTTGCCGGGACGGCGGTCGGGTTCCTCGCCTCTGCGGCTTTGGTTGTTTCCGTCACATTACCAAAGATGAAAGCGTTAACGGTTAAACGCAGCATCTATGACAAAACGACGCGAGGCATGCGTATCTTCCTGAAAACACCAAGACTGCGTGGCCTGCTGGCACTCAACATGGCCGTAGCAGCGGCGAGCGCGATGGTTATCGTCAACACCGTTGTTCTGGTTCAGGCTGATTTTGGTTTCTCACAGCGATCTACCGCCATTGCTCTGGCCTTCTTCGGTGTGGGTTCCATGGTGTCGGCGCTGGTTCTCCCAAAACTCCTCGACAAAATGAGCGACCGCATGCCGATGCTTGTGGGGACCGCGCTTTTAGTGATTGGACTTGGGCTGGGTATTTTCCTGAAGGATTACGTCACGCTGGTTGTGCTGTGGGCGCTGCTGGGTGTGGGCTATTCGCTTTCTCAGACGCCAAGTGGTCGCCTGCTGCGCCGCTCATCAACGGCTGAAGACAGACCTGCGCTGTTTGCTGCCCAGTTTGCACTGTCGCATTCCTGCTGGCTGGTCACTTATCCGCTGGCCGGGTGGGTAGGTGCCACATGGGGAACACAGGCTTCGTTTGTCGCCCTGACTATTGTGGCCGTGCTGTCGCTGCTTGCCGCCGTACTGATCTGGCGTCCTGAGCATGAAGCTTACGCTCAGATTCACCGTCATACCGATTCAGACACAACCCATGAGCATGATTTCGTCATCGACGATGAACATCCGTCATGGCCGAAGAAAGATAAGTAATTAACCCAAAAAGACAAAGAATCAGGAGAGGATAAGCCGATAAAAAGTGTGACCCTGGCGTTGATACACATTATCTTATCCCCTCCACCTGGAGAGGATAAATCATGACCGTTCACGCATCACACCCTGACATTATTAAAAGACTTAAACGTGCCGCAGGGCACCTGAAAAGTACCATCCAGATGCTCGAAGATGAAAGAGCCTGTCTGGATATCGCCCAGCAACTGCACGCAGTGGAAAAGGCGATAACGAATGCGAAGCGTACCTTAATTCATGACCATCTGGATCACTGCCTGGAGGACGCCCTTCATGCCGACCACAGTGAGTCTGATAACACGCTTAGCGAATTTAAAGAGATAACTAAATATCTTTAAGGCAAGCGAAACATGACTGATTTTTCTGCTCTTTTACAGCAAGGCGTGGCGAATGCCTGGCTGTTCATCCCCAGTGCGATCCTGCTGGGTGCGCTTCACGGACTGGAGCCGGGACACTCCAAAACGATGATGGCCGCGTTTATTGTGGCTATCAGGGGAACGGTGAAACAAGCCGTATTACTGGGGCTTGCCGCGACCATTTCTCATACGTCTGTGGTCTGGCTCATTGCTATGGGCGGGATGTACATCAGTCAGAAATTCACCGCCGAGTCCGCTGAACCCTGGTTCCAGCTGATTTCAGCCATCATCATTCTTGTCACGGCGGCATGGATGTTCTGGCGCACCTGGCGCGGTGAAAAACTGTGGAAAATGGAGCAGGAAGAGGAACATGGCCACGGCCATCACGAACATGACGAAACCCGCATAATCGATACCGGCCACGGCAGCGTTGAACTCTCTATTTTCGAGGAAGGGCAACCGCCTCACTGGCGTTTACGCACACTCAGCGGCAGGAAATGGGAAGCCAGCAATATCTCTGTGGCCACAAGGCGGGGGACTGGAACGTATTCTCAGGTTTTCGACTTCGTTGAAAAAGACGGGTTTATGGAATCAGTCCTGGCAATCCCTGAGCCACACAGTTTCGATGTGCGCCTGTCTTTAGGCCATCGTGGGCATGTACACGATTATGATGTGGAGTTTCGCGAGCATGAGCACGGTCACGACCATGACCACTCCGCGCTGGAGGGGCTGGATGTTAATTCCCGCGAATACCAGGACGCTCACGAAAAAGCCCATGCTAACGACATCAAAAAACGTTTTGCCAATCGCAGCGTAACCACAGGGCAGATTATCCTGTTTGGGCTAACCGGTGGACTCATTCCTTGCCCGGCGGCCATCACCGTTCTGCTGCTGTGCATCCAGGTGAAGGAATTTACGCTCGGCGCTGCACTGGTACTGTGTTTCAGTATCGGCCTGGCGATTACGCTGGTTTCTGTGGGTGCAGCGGCGGCGTTTAGCGTTCGCCAGGCAACCAAACGCTGGAGCGGTCTGGATACTCTGGCACGCCGAGCCCCATACTTCTCAAGCGTACTGATTGCCCTTGTCGGCATTTACATGGGCTACCATGGCTGGATCGGCGTTACCCGCTGATTTTCTCTTGTAAAAGCCACATGCCTGAACCCACCGACCGGTGGGTTTTTTTATCTCTGAAGCCTGTCACATTTTTATCCCCCCGCAGGGGATAGCAATTGAGCTTTTATAGACGCTCATTTATGATTAAGTTATCCCCCCTGGGAGGATGTGAAATCATAAATGGAACCTGCTATGCAAAAACAATACTTCAGTCATATTCGTCGCCAGTTCGTCAACGTCACCGGCGTATTGCTCGCTTCATCCATCGCCATTCCAGCCCTGGCAGCGCAAGGCGGTTTCTCCGCAGAGAAAGATCCAGTCGCCACTGAGCGCATGTATGCCGGTCATAAGG
The DNA here is from genome assembly GCF_049237265.1 of Enterobacter cloacae complex sp. IR5384. Lineage (NCBI taxonomy): Bacteria > Pseudomonadati > Pseudomonadota > Gammaproteobacteria > Enterobacterales > Enterobacteriaceae > Enterobacter > Enterobacter cloacae complex sp. IR5384. Next base: position 11,652 of record NZ_JBMKHJ010000017.1, read on the forward strand.
TTCAGCAGGAAAACAGTCAAAGCCGCATTCAGGCCGTGTCGTCAATGCACGAAGGGGCGTGGATCACGCTGGAAGGCAATGTCATCAGCCAGCAGCAGGAAGAGTGGTACACCTTCCGCGATCCAACCGGAACCATCAAAGTTCGTATTCCGCAGAAAGTCTGGAACGGGCAGCACTTCGATGCGCAGGATCTGGTGCGGGTGAGCGGGCAGATAAGCCGTGAGAATGGCACCACGAGCGTTAATGTTGAAGTGATTAAAAAGCCTTAATGTGAAGAGTCATTAGAACTGTGAGTTCAACGGGTCGATGGAACGCTATCTTTATAGCAGCATATGCCAGTTCAAATACCATTAACGCTTTCATTCTAATACCTCACATTTGAATAAACACATATGTACAGGCAAATTTTTTAAATACAAACAGCCTTACTGCTACCCGAGCAGTTTGCTGATGCCAGCTTACGGGCGATGGCCTGTACGTCGTCCTGTTGGCTTAACCAAGCCTGCTCAATTACCTGAGCAGCCCAAGAAGAAATATGCGGAGATAAGCGGTAGTGAACCCACTTGCCCTGCTTGCGATCCAGCAATAGGCCACTTTCCCGAAGCATCGCCAGATGACGAGAGATCTTAGGCTGCGACTGTTCCAGCGCCGTGCAAAGTGAAATCATCTCCAATTTTGCTAATCATAGGTTTACAACAATGAATGAGAGGATATTATCACTAAGAGTGTTCATCATGGATGAGAGGAAAATGAGTTCGACACAGCAAGATTACCTCTACAGACAGTTCTTTCGGTTAAAAGTACACGAATGTATGGGAGACAGTTTTCAGGCGCTCTTTTCGAAGGTTATGCAATACGCAACTCCTGGCTTTCAAGCTGTTTCCCCTTGGGGAAACTGGGGAGATGGCGGGAATGATGGGTGGATTGCTCATGAAGCTCATTACTTCCAAATTTATGGGCCTAAACCTTCAAATCAAACCAAAGAGCTAGAAGCTGTTAATAAATCGATTGGCGACTTTGATAAATTAGTCGCCAAATGGGGGAAAGTATCAAAATATACTTTTGTAATGAATGATTATTTTAAGGGTATTCCAGCACCTGTTGGACTTTCATTAAATTCGCTTGCAATCAGTAAAAGTCTTAATCACGCAGGTGCAATGGGCGGGATGGAGCTCCTTCAAAAATTTATGTCATTATCTGAGGGTGAAAAGCAAGATATTGTAGGTTTCATTCCTGAGGTTGATTTGGATTTTACAGATAGTCGAGCTGTTGGCGAAGTGTTGACTTTTTTAGCACAAAAATCTTCTTCACCCATAAATTTTTTAAGTGAAACCGCCCCGGACTTCGAAGATAAAATAAAAATAAATGGTATTACAAAACCAATAAAGAGCAGGCTGGAATCTTTTAGTTATCAACTATATTTGATAAATGAATTTTTAGATTCTGTTGATAGCGGTCTTGAACAAACTATAGCTCAAGAAGTTAAAGAAACTTATGCAAAAAGCAAATTGGCGATAACTGAAGATAACCACAATTATGCAGATTTAAGATACACTTGGATGATAGATAAACTCCTTCCCCCTCAAGTTACCACAAGTGCGGTCGCGAGTTATCGATTTGCAGCAGAGTTAATTTTAGCTAAATATTTTGAGACATGTGATGCTTATGAACATCCAAGCAATGCTTCTGCCACATAAGCATGTTAGGTTTAGTAACTCCCTAATTGCGATTGCAGGATACACCCGTTCGTTAATTGATGGACCGGTATCCATAGAAGAACTATGGACAAAAGTAGAGCGAAAAAATAAATCAACGATAATCACGCCCTCTTTTACACAATTTATGCTTGCCGTAGACATTCTTTTTTGCATCAAACAAATAATGCTAGATAACGAAAACAGAATAATGCCAATATGCAGCATTGATGACAAATTACAAAATAAGGAAAGTTAAATGAAGTTAATTCGCTTAACTTGCGATCAGCCAACCTTTCATCCAGTGCATTTCAATGACACAGGGCTAACGTTGATTATTGGTGATAGCTCTAAAGAAAAAGAAGGCAGTAGTAACGGAGTCGGCAAGACACTTATTCTCGGCCTCGTTCAACATTGCTTAGGCGCTAATGCTGATAAAAAATTAACTTCAGCAGTTCCAGATTGGTGGTTCTCGTTACTTTTTTCTCATAATGGAGTTGAATACTTAATATCTAGAACGGGAAATGGGAAAAAATTATTATTAAATGACAAAACAATATCTCTAAAAGCATTTAAAGATCTATTAGACAAAATAGGGATATTTAATCTTGAGAATAACATTCCGTATTTATCATTTAGATCTTTATTTAAGCGTTTTTCGCGATATACCAGAGATGACTGCATCAGTCCAACTAGGACAAAAAAGGAGCAAGACTTTGAAGCATTGCTTCGCACCGCATTTCTTCTCGGCATAGATCATAATTTAATATTATCCAAAAGAAATAATAAGCAAGAACTGGATAAAGTAAGTCAATCCCTAAAAAATTGGCAAGACGATGATATTCTTAAAGACATGTTTAGAGCAGGCTCTCAACCTAAAGTACGCTATGAATGGCTAGAAAGAGAGATCCCAAGACTGCAAGATGAACTTAATACATTTCAAGTTCACGAGCAATACAGAGCTATTGAGAATGAAACAAACAGTTTAACTATAAAATTACGAGAAGTTGAAAAAAATAAAAATATAGCTGAATTTAAAGTTAGTAATATAGAAAAAACTTTATTATCACACCCTGATATTTCAAGAGAAGATCTTCTTGAACTGTACAATGGCTTACAAGAGATTTTCAAGCCAGAAACATTGGCCCATTTTGAGTCAGTTGAAAATTTTCACAAATCATTATCTTTTAACAGAAAGAAAAGACTTGAAAATGATAAAATAAAACTTTTGTTAGAAATTGAATCTCTTAAAATTGACATTAATGATATTTCGGCATTACGTGATTCATATTTGGAATCCCTGCAAGGCAAGAAAGCATTTGATGAATACGCAGTCATAGCGAGACAACTGGCTGAATTTAAAGAAGAAAAAGAAAGGCTGCATGATTATTTAAATTTCTCTATTAACCTTCAAAAGAAAGCTCAAAATCTAAGAGAAAGAAAAGTTGAACAAGACAGATTAGCGGTGAACTATGCTTCTACAAATCCTCTTTCAGAATATGATAAATTTTTTGCTGAACTCGCAGAAATAATGTACCCGAGGGTACCAGCAGGAATAGTTTTAGATGTTAATACTGGTGACAACAAAATCCGTTATGATCTAAGCATCCAAATCGAGGGTGATGATTCGGATGGGATCAATGATGCTAGGATATTATGCTTTGACTGGTTAGTATTTACATGTGGCGAAAACCATGCCATGGATATGCTATGGCATGATAATCGTCTTTTTGCCGATATAGATCCAGGTGTTCGCGCAAGATGGTTCTCTTTTGTCAATCAGTCATTAAAACGAAGCGGAAAGCAATATATAGCATCTTTAAATACTGAAAACTTTAATGCTATGGAAACAACTTTATCTGAAATCGAAATGTTAGAACTGAAATCAAAAATTGTCCTTACTCTTCGTGGTGATAAAGCAGAGAATAAACTTCTCGGCATTCAATTTGGAAGTAAAAAGTAATCCTCAGGCAGGCACTGCCTGCCGAGTATCAGTTGCTTGCTCGTTATCGGTAGCAGTATTAACCGACCTCGAGACTCAAAATTCACTCTCATCTTTTTTCTGTAATGCCACACCAAGGCTATCAAACAATTTTTCTCCAAGAGCTTGTGCGTGATCCAGCAACATTTCTAAATCTTGTTCGGTGATCACTACCGAATTACCTTCTTTATCTTTTCCGCCACGATGGACTAAATGATTACGCTTTTGTGTAGCTATTTCTATCGCATCTATTGGCCACTCTTTATGTACATTAATATCAAATGTAGCTTTATAACGACCTACAACTTTGTTTGTACTATGCCAACTTGCACTAATCAGATGTTCTTTGATTGCTTTAATCAATTCCGCCCTCATGTTTTCAATAGATTCTCCTTTGAATGGCAAAGCCAATATTTCTTTACTTACCTTAAATTCCGTCTTACCTTTTTCTATGAAATCTTTAAGGTATGAGTCATTTTTATCTATGGAGTTAATAAACAACTCAACATAAAGAGTTTCCAAAGCTGTAATGACGTTAATGTATAAGATGCTAAGCAGATGTTCTTTTTGCTTATCTTTAAATTCGCCTTTAGCCAGCATTTTTATTCCATCAATGCTTTCAACGAACTTAGAAAAGGGTTGTTCGGAAGATGTAACAGCATCGTACAAGTCTTCGTCGTACCAATCATTAATATTATTTGAATTACCTGACCACTCGTAGCACTGTTCTTGTAAATCATTAACTAGTTCTTGGATATAATCAAATTTCACGTACCCTTCAAACATCGCTTGCAACTCTTCACTTGCTTCGTATGGGCCACCATAAATGTAAGCATATCCGCCTTCACGGGATTCATACGGACAAGAGTTTGCGGGATCTTCGAAATTTTCAAAAAACCAATTCCGCATAACTTCAAGTTGATTTGCTTTACTTATATATTGCAGAGATTCGAGCGGGACTTTTTTACCATTAACATTAAAGACAACTTTCACGATACAACGCCTCTTTGAAAAAGTTATAACATTTTGACTCACTCCTCAGTGACTAACATAGCATGATTTTCATCTCTAACCTCCGCAGATCTTCACATCCTACGGTACAACAAAAAATTTGCGTAAAGCATTAACTTCGAAGGCAAAAAATAAACTCACGTTGGTTCAGCCTCTTCGATGAGAAGAGGCTCTACTTGCCCCTTACCACTCTATCAAGCAATCAAGCTAATAGCTGCATAAGCTAGGGGTTAGCTGGAATTTGCCTACTTGACCGATGAAATCTGCATACCACTGCATCATCTCCCTTCGCCCTTCTAGATACAACGCATGGTTATACGTCCCTCGAATCGCGTTCTTATCAACATGCGCAAGCTGGGTTTCGATCCATGCCGTATTGAACCCTTCCTCGTGCAAAATCGTACTCATCGTGTGACGGAAACCATGCCCCGTTACCTTCCCCGTATACCCAATCCGTTTGAATACCTGATTAATACTCGCTTCGCTCATCGACTTGCGGGGATCATTACGCCCTGGGAACACCAGCGGATATTGCCCTGACATAACTTTGAGTTGCTGTACGATTTCCAGCGCTTGGGTAGAGAGAGGCACAAGATGGGGCCGCTTCATTTTCATTCGTTCGGCAGGAATTTCCCACACCGCTTTTTCAAGATCAAACTCACTCCAGAAAGCACCTCGGAGCTCACCGGTGCGTACTCCCGTAAGAATCAGCAGACGTGCTGCAAGAACAACTAACGGGCTTCCTGTATAGCCTGCGAGAGCTTTAAAGAAGTCTGGTAACTCCTCAACAGTAAGGAAGGGATAATGCTTCGATTCATGCCCTGACATCGCGCTGGTTAGATCCGCTGCAGGATTGTATTCCGCACGACCGGTGACGATGGCGTAACGAAAAACTTCGCTGCAGCGCTGGCGAACCTTCTTGGCCTTCTCTGTCGCGCCACGGTTTTCCATTCGACGTAGCACATTCAGCAGAACCAAAGGTTTGATATCATTCACCGGCTGCTGGCCGATATAGGGGAAAATATCTTTATTGAAGGCTTCGATAATGTCAGAAGCATACCCTTCTGACCATCGGCTCACCTTCGTTCCGTGCCATTCAAGCGCCACTGCCTGAAACGTATTATTGAGCTGGACATCGCGAACCAACTTTTCTTCTTTCTTAGCAAACGATGGATCGATACCCTCGGCCAGTTTTTTCTTGGCTTCATCTCGTAGTGCCCTCGCTTGTGCAAGGGACACTGCTGGATAGACACCAAAAGCCATACGCTTCTCTTTTCCATTGAAGCGATACTTCATCCGCCAATATCTGGAACCAGAGGGAACAACCTCAAGATACAAGCCAGCACCATCTGCCAGCTTGTAGGCCTTCTCTCTGGGTTTAGCGGCGTCTACCTGCCGTGCATTTAGCTTCATTGGGGGCATCTCCCTGGACCGAACACAGAATGCCCCCACTTATGCCCCCAACTGTAACTTGATTCCGGTTGAGTCCAGTTGATAACAGGAGATAAGATACGGGCTAGAAACCGCATTATACGGGCTTTAAGTTGATTTCGGTAGACTTGAGAAGAGTTTGAAATGGTGCCGATAATAGGAGTCGAACCTACGACCTTCGCATTACGAATGCGCTGCTCTACCAACTGAGCTATATCGGCCCTGAGAGGCCGGTTACGAGCGTAACCACGGGGCAAAAGGTTAGATCTATCCGGGTGATGCGTCAATGCCCTTTTGAATCAAACGGCTATTTTTGCATCACCCGTGATTATTTACGCACGAATCGTATCGTCGCCGATGCCGATCCACTTGTAGGTGGTCAACGCTTCCAGGCCCATCGGACCACGCGCGTGCAGTTTCTGCGTGCTGACGGCCACTTCCGCGCCCAGACCAAACTGTCCACCGTCGGTGAAGCGGGTTGATGCGTTCACGTACACGGCAGAAGAATCCACTTCGTTTATAAAGCGGTCGGCATTGCGCAGCGTGCGCGTCAGGATGGCGTCAGAGTGCTGAGTACCATGCTCACGGATGTGTGCTATAGCGTCGTCGAGATCGGCCACGATCTTCACGTTCAGATCCAAAGACAGGAACTCGTCGTCATACTGCTCCGCGTTTACCGGCACCACCGTCGCCGGGCCGTCTTTCAGCAGCGCCAGCGCCTTCTCGTCCGCATGCATCGTGACGCCACTCTCGGCCATCTGCTTGCTCAGGGCTGGCAGGAAGGTGTTCGCGATACCCTGATGCACCAGCAGCGTTTCAACGGTATTACAGGTGCTTGGACGCTGGGTTTTGGCATTCACAATAATCTTCAGCGCCGGTGCAATTTCGGCGCTCTCGTCCACCACGATATGGCACACGCCGATACCGCCGGTGATCACCGGGATCGTCGACTGCTCGCGGCACAGCTTGTGCAGGCCCGCGCCACCGCGTGGGATCAGCATGTCGATGTATTTGTCCATGCGCAGCATCTCGTTCACCAGCGCACGGTCCGGGCTTTCGATGGCCTGCACGGCACCTGCCGGTAAGCCGCACTCCTGCAGCGCCTGCTGGATGACCTTCACCGTCGCGGCGTTGGTGCGCCAGGTCTCTTTCCCGCCGCGCAGAATAGCGGCGTTACCGGTCTTCAGGCACAGGGAAGCGACATCCACCGTCACGTTCGGGCGGGCTTCATAAATCACGCCGATAACGCCGAGCGGCACGCGACGGCGCTCCAGACGTAAACCGCTGTCGAGCAATCCGCCGTCAATCACCTGCCCGACCGGGTCGGCCAGATTACAAACCTGACGGACATCGTCGGCGATGCCTTTCAGGCGTGCCGGGGTCAACGCCAGACGGTCGAGCATCGCTTCGCTCAGACCATTGCGGCGCGCTTCCAGCAGATCCTGTTCGTTGGCGAGGAGGATTTCCTGCGACTGCGATTCCAGATAATCAGCGATTTTTTCCAGCACGCGGTTTTTCTCGCGGCTGGAAAGGAGCGCCAGTTTGTAAGAGGCGGCCTTGGCGGCGGCACCCATTTGTTCCAGCATTTTCTGGCTCCTTAACGAATAATCATGTCGTCACGATGCACGGCAACCGGGCCATACTCGTAGCCCAGAATGGCGTCGATCTGCTGCGAGTGGTGACCCGCAATACGGCGCAGGGCATCGCTGTTGTAGCGACTTACGCCGTGAGCGATGTCGCGACCTTCAAGGTTACGGATACGGATCACTTCACCACGGGAGAAGTTGCCTGTCACGTTTTTAATTCCTTTAGGAAGCAATGAACTCCCTCTTTCCAGAATCGCGGCGGTCGCCCCTTCATCCACGGTCAGTTCACCTGCCGGCGGCGCGCCGAAAATCCAGCGTTTGCGGTTTTCCAGCGGGGATTCCTGGGCGTGGAAGCGCGTGCCGACGGAAATGCCTTCCATCACGTCGCCAATGACGCCAGGACGGCTGCCCGCCGCAATGATGGTGTCGATACCGGCGCGGCAGGCCACATCCGCCGCCTGCAGTTTAGTGCCCATGCCGCCCGTTCCCAGGCCAGAGACGCTGTCGCCGGCGATGGCGCGCAGCGCATCGTCAATGCCGTGTACATCGGTAATCAGTTTAGCTTCCGGGTTGGAGCGCGGGTCTGCGGTAAACAGCCCCTGCTGATCGGTCAGGAGCAAGAGCTTGTCGGCACCGGCCAGGATCGCCGCCAGCGCAGAGAGGTTATCGTTGTCACCCACTTTGATTTCAGCGGTAGCCACGGCGTCGTTTTCGTTAATCACCGGGACGATATTGTTGTCCAGCAGCGCGCGCAGCGTATCGCGGGCGTTCAGGAAGCGTTCTCTGTCTTCCATATCCGCGCGCGTCAGCAGCATCTGCCCGACGTGAATGCCATAGATTGAGAACAACTGTTCCCAGAGTTGAATGAGTCGGCTTTGTCCCACGGCGGCCAGCAGCTGTTTAGAGGCGATCGTCGCGGGGAGTTCGGGGTAACCCAGATGTTCACGCCCGGCGGCAATCGCCCCGGAGGTCACAATAACAATACGATGCCCTGCGGCATGCAGCTGAGCGCACTGACGTACAAGCTCAACAATGTGGGCGCGATTTAGGCGGCGCGATCCGCCTGTTAAAACACTGGTGCCGAGTTTTACCACCAGCGTCTGGCTGTCACTCATGATTCTCTGCCGTTCAACGATAAGGGAAAGTGATGTCGAACGAACGTTTTAACAGGTGTCAGGCCCGTTGCCAACTGCCACAGCACATCGCGAAACACTTTGTTGCGCGGGATCAGGAAGCGTAGCGGCGGACTTTGACAATTTTATTACCGAAATAATAAATCACAGTTTTTTAAAATTAATCTTACTTTGTCATAAAAGTTTCATTCCGTAACGTTAAAACCCTTTCTGTTTTTTCACGGGACTTAAGCATGAGCTTATCGTCCAGCGAATTTTTAAGCGCGTTTATAAGACAGGATCGAAAATGAAAAAGAGCACTCTGGCATTAATGGTTATGGGCGTTGTGGCTTCCGCATCTGTTCACGCTGCCGAAGTTTATAATAAAAACGGCAACAAACTGGACGTGTACGGCAAAGTTAAAGCAATGCACTACATCAGTGATGACGATTCAAAAGATGGTGACCAGACATACGTGCGTTTCGGTTTTAAAGGTGAAACTCAGATTAACGATCAGCTGACGGGCTATGGCCGTTGGGAAGCGGAATTTGCGGGCAACAAAGCAGAGAGCGATTCCACTCAGAAAACACGTCTGGCATTCGCCGGTCTGAAGCTGAAAGACTTTGGTTCTCTGGATTACGGTCGTAACCTGGGCGCGTTGTATGACGTGGAAGCGTGGACCGATATGTTCCCTGAGTTTGGCGGCGACTCTTCCGCGCAGACCGATAACTTCATGACCAAGCGTGCAAGCGGTCTGGCCACTTACCGTAACACCGACTTCTTCGGCGCGGTTGATGGTCTGGATATGACCCTGCAATACCAGGGTAAAAACGAAAACCGCGACGTCAAAAAACAGAACGGTGACGGTTTTGGTACGTCTCTGACCTATGACTTTGGCGGCAGCGATTTCGCGGTAAGCGGCGCGTACACTAACTCTGACCGTACCAACGCGCAGAACCTGCTGACCCGCGGCGAAGGCAAAAAAGCCGAAGCCTGGGCAACCGGTCTGAAATATGATGCGAACGATATCTACCTTGCGGCGATGTACTCCGAAACCCGCAATATGACCCCAATTTCTGGCGGCTTTGCCAATAAAGCGCAGAACTTTGAAGTGGTCGCACAATATCAGTTCGATTTCGGTCTGCGTCCATCCCTGGGTTATGTCCAGTCTAAAGGCAAGGATATCGAAGGTATTGGCGATGAAGATCTGGTGAAATATATCGACGTCGGCGCGACCTATTATTTCAACAAAAATATGTCCGCGTTTGTTGATTATAAAATCAACCAGATTGATGACGATAACAAACTGGGCGTGAGCAGCGATGATATCGTTGCCCTGGGTATGACCTACCAGTTCTGAGTCGGCAGTAATAAAAAAACCGGCATTAAGCCGGTTTTTTTGTGCCCGGTGGCGCTGCGCTTACCGGGCCTACGGGATCATCACCCGGCATTATTTCGTCTTTACGCCGTCAATTTCGCCTTTTCACTGGAAAAATCATCGGCAGGCTCAAGCTTCAGGTCCAGCGTGGCCAGTAAATCGCGCGCCTTGTCGTGGAACTCTTTCAGGGTATATTCCAGGCGGTCAATCACTTCCTGATCTTTGATGGTGGTGGCCTGCCAGTTGCCGTCTTTATTAAACAGGCCAAACTGGTAGCTATAGGTAAAACGTTTCTCTTCTGCTTCCATTTCCATCCACCAGCCCCAGAATTCACGTTTTTCGGGTGCAGGCTTCACGTTGACGCATACAGCCAGGCAGTCGAAAAAAAAGCGATTCTCTTCACACTGCTCTTCTCGAATATACGGGCCAAGAGCCATGAACTTCTTAATCAATCTACTTTTCGGGTGTCCACTCGGTAACGTCATTACGATCTCCTTTTGTGAAGCCACTGTTTTACCAAACCATCAAAATTTAGCAATCTCTTAACACAATCTCTGGGCGATCCAACGCGTAATCTCTTTTAATGCTTTGTCAAAATTCTGATACACCGGGCTGAAGGGAACTTCCAGCAATTTGCCATCCGCAGATGACGATGTGATTAAGCGTGACTCCTCTTCCGGGCTAAACGGATCGTTTTTCCAGAAGCCGGACAGCATCGGCGTTGGACACCGGCGTCCCAGCAGGCCCTGCGTTTTTAACGAATAGCGATTGAGTTCCACGCGCAGCGCTTCGTCTGAAGCATCATGCATGCCAAGGCGGCTGGCCAGCACGTCGAGGTACATTTCCGGCACGCTGCCCTGACGGGCAGGATCGCTGAGCAGAGCGTGAACCACCGGCCCAAGACAGGCTACGGCCTTCAGGCGTGACGCCTCAAGATAGGCCAGACGCACGGCCACGTTCGCCCCAAAGCGGAAACCAAACGCCGCGACGCGGGTGTGGTCGACCCAGGGAATGTTTTCCAGCGCTTTTAGCGCATGCTGGTGCAGAAGACTGGAATCCTGCGTCAGTTTCCATTTAGAGGAAAAACCGATAGAGGGCATATCAAGCGTCAGCATCGCGATCCCTTTTGGGGCGAAGTAACGCTCATACAGGCTGTAATAGTCGATTTGCAGCGAATCCAGCCCACCGCACATCAGCACGGTCGGAAACGGGCCGTCGCCTTCAGGCATATGCAGGAACCCAGTCACGGGCGCGCCGCCGGGGATGGTGAACTCAAGCTCGCGCATCCGGCCCGGCAAGCGTTGGGCAGCCTCTTCATAGGCACGGTTTGCCAGCGCCTGCGCCTGCTCCGCCAGCTCATCCCCTTTTAAGTGCGGATAGGCGGCAATGGCGTAAAGGTTGGCTGCGTGCAGCCAGTGCTTGCCGCTGAGGGTGGCGTCCTCTTCCTGGCTGGCTTTTTGCTGCCAGAGCATCGCCTGTTTCGACCATTCGTAGATCCAGTTGCCGCCGCGGTAACCCACCACCGTATCGTAGAGTTCGCTGTCGGTACGTTCGGCTTCACTCATGACGATACGCGCCTGCACATCAAGGATTTCACGCGGATCGATACCGCGCCAGATCCACATCAGGCGGTTAATCATGCGATACCAGTGAGGCACGTTTTTACCGTCTAATGCAGACTGGACGGCAGGCTGGTTCCCCGGATTGAAGCGACGCACCAGCGTCGAGGTTTCAGGGTGCTTGAAACGGGGTTTGAAGAGTGTCTCGGTGAGATTCGCCTGCGTCATTGCGTTGCCTCCATGGATACGTCATATAGTGTCCATTGTAACGCGTGGCAGGATAAAAAGAACAACGCCCGGCATAGCCGGGCGTGTAAAGTTACGTACGGAAATTAACGGCCGGAAATAGGCGGTACGAAGACCACGCCCATGTCCCATGGCTGTTCAATCCAGGTATCCTGTGGGATATCAATCACGTAATCATCCACCAGTGGGCGGCCCGCCGGTTTCGCAAAGATGGTGACGAAGTGTGCTTTTGGGTACATTTCGCGGATAGCCACCGCGGTACCGCCGGTATCCACCAGGTCATCAATAACGATGAAACCTTCACCGTCTCCTTCCGCGCGTTTCAGCACTTTCAGCTCACGCTGGTTGTCGTGGTCATAGCTGGAGATGCAGACGGTATCGACATGACGAATACCCAGCTCACGCGCCAGCAGCGCCCCCGGTACCAGACCGCCACGGCTAACGGCAATAATGCCTTTCCACTGTTCAGAAGGCATCAGACGCGCGGCCAGTTTGCGTGCGTGGATCTGCAACATGTCCCAGGTGACGACGTATTTTTCGCTCATGTGAAGTGTCCCAGCCTGTTTTTATACGGCTTAAAAAGTGTTCGAGGGGGAAATAGGTTGCGCGAGATTATAGAGATCTGACGCACTAAAAACCAGTGTTTAGCGCCCTCTGCCTGAGTTTTTACATGCTTTATGCTACCAGCCATCGGAGAAAGTGGTATTCTCAGTTGCATCTCGCAAGCCTGACTTGTGGTAACTATTAACCTGCTAACCCTGTGACCTGCAACTCGCTTTGCAGGGCATCGACAAGGAGACTTATCGTGTCTGAACTGTCTCAATTATCTCCCCAGCCGCTGTGGGATATTTTTGCCAAAATCTGCTCCATTCCACACCCGTCTTACCATGAAGAACAGCTTGCCGAACATATTATGGGTTGGGCGAAGGAAAAAGGTCTGCACGCTGAACGCGATCAGGTTGGCAACATTCTGATCCGCAAACCGGCGACCGCAGGCATGGAAAACCGTAAACCGGTTGTGCTGCAAGCGCACCTGGACATGGTGCCACAAAAAAACAACGACACCGTTCACGACTTCACGAAAGACCCGATCCAGCCGTACATCGACGGCGACTGGGTGAAAGCGCGCGGTACCACGCTGGGTGCAGATAACGGTATCGGTATGGCCTCTGCGCTGGCGGTACTGGCGGACGACAGCGTTCAGCACGGTCCACTGGAAGTGCTGCTGACCATGACCGAAGAAGCGGGCATGGACGGTGCGTTTGGTCTGCAGGCGAACTGGCTGCAGGCGGATATTCTAATCAACACCGACTCCGAAGAAGAAGGCGAGATCTACATGGGCTGCGCGGGCGGGATTGATTTTATCTCTACCCTGCCGCTCTCCCGTGAAGCGGTGCCTGCTGGCTTCCAGACCTTCAAGCTGACGCTGAAAGGGCTGAAAGGCGGCCACTCCGGCGGTGATATTCACTTAGGCCTGGGCAACGCCAACAAACTGCTGGCACGCTTCCTGGCGGGCCACGCGGCTGAGCTGGACCTGCGTCTGGTCGATTTCAACGGCGGTACGCTGCGCAACGCAATCCCACGTGAAGCGTTCGCGACGGTAGCCGTTCCAGCTGCCAAAGCGGACGAGCTGAAAAAGCTCTCCAGCGTCTATCTGGATATCCTGAAAAACGAACTGTCCGCGAAAGAGAAGAACCTGACCGTAGTGCTGGAGTCTGTGTCCACGGATAAAGCCGCGCTGACCACCCTGTCTCGTGACACCTTTATTCAGCTGTTGAACGCGACGCCAAACGGCGTGATCCGCAACTCAGACGTCGCGAAAGGGGTGGTTGAAACCTCTCTGAACGTGGGCGTGGTCACCATGGGCGACGACAGCGCAGAGATCATCTGCCTGATCCGATCGCTTATCGACACCGGTAAAGAGTACGTAGTGAGCATGCTGGAATCTCTGGGCACGCTGGCCGGAGCGAAAACCTCTGCCAAAGGCAGCTACCCAGGCTGGCAGCCGGACGCAAGCTCTCCGGTGATGGCACTGGTGCGTGAAACATACCAGCGTCTGTTCAACAGCACCCCAAACATTCAGGTGATCCACGCGGGTCTGGAATGTGGTCTGTTCAAGAAGCCGTACCCGAACATGGATATGGTCTCCATTGGGCCAACCATTACCGGGCCGCACTCACCGGATGAGCAGGTTCACATTGAAAGCGTGGGCCATTACTGGACCCTGCTGACTGAACTGCTGAAAGCGATTCCTGCTAAGTAACACCCTCACCCCAGCCCTCTCCCAAAGGGAGAGGGTGAACAACGTCGCGCCACTGGCCTTTTTACAATCCCAATACCAGCTGTCGTTCCAGCTGCGGATCCAGCAAGGTAACGTGTAACCCCACCAGCCTGACCCCTCGCCCGCCCCGACGTTCATCCCAGGCCTTTTTCGCCGTCGCGATGAGATCCTCTTTATTCAGGCGCGGCCAGACATGCTCCTGAGTCGTCTGCTGAAAATCATTGAACTTAAGCTTCACGCCCTGACGGGCAATCAGCAGGTCCGGTTTGACCTTGATTAAGCGCCGTTCCAGCTCAGGATAGAGCTGCTCCGTAATGATGGTTTCGCATTCAGACCAGTCATGAATATCTTCAATCAGTGTGCGTTCAACCCCGACCGACTTTCGCAGCCGCTCGCTGCTGACACTGCGCTCGTCTATCCCCTGACTGCGCTCCCACAGCACGCGGCCAAATTTTCCGAAGCGTTTAAGCAGCATGGCTAAATCGCTGCGCTGTACATCTTCGCAGGTTCGCAACCCCATGCTTTCCAGCTTTGCCGCAGAGACTTTGCCTACGCCCGGGATTTTGCCGAGCGGCAGCGTTTTTAAAAACGCCGGGACCTCTTCCGGGGTGATAACGTACTGGCCGTCGGGCTTGTTGAGATCGGACGCTATTTTGGCGAGGAATTTCACCGGTGCGACACCTGCCGACGCGGTCAGATTGAGTTCCTGGAAGATAGTCCGGCGGATCTCCTGCGCCATCAGCGTCGCGGAGCCGTGACAGTGCACGCTGTCGGTGACATCAAGATAAGCTTCGTCCAGCGACAGAGGTTCAATCAGTGAGGTGTAGCGAGAGAAGATTTCGCGGATATGCAGGGACGCTTCTTTGTACGCCTCAAAGCGACCGGGTAAAAGCGTGAGATGAGGACAAAGCTTAAGCGCCATGGCGGTAGGCATGGCGCTGCGCACGCCAAATTTGCGCGCAGGATAGTTGGCGGTGCTGATTACACCGCGCTGGACACGGCTACCGCCAATGGCAATAGGAATATCCCGCAGCGCCGGGTTGTCACGCATCTCCACTGCGGCAAAAAAACAGTCCATATCGACATGGATTATTTTGCGCATTACGACCACCACACATGTATTTATATACAGTATATCAAAGTCTAAAAAATGCGACAGCAGATTTACCTTCTCTTATTTGTCATAAAAATATGATACAAAAAACAACACGTAACTTTTTGTATATATTAATTTTTTATGTGAATAAGGATATAAATTCATGAGGAAAATACTCGCGCTCTCTCTGCTGCTCGTGACGGGAACGAGCTTCGCTGGCCCACAGATCGTTGCCCACCGGGGCGGAACAGCCGATGCGCCAGAAAACACAGTACAAGCGATCAAACTGGCCTTAGAGAATCAGGCTCAGGCAGTCTGGATAACCGTGCAGCTCAGTAAAGATGGCGTTCCGGTCCTGTATCGTCCTTCTGATTTAAAAGCGCTGACGAACAAAACAGGCAAAATCTCGGACTACACGCTTGCGGAGTTATCGGCAGTTGACGCTGGATGGAGCTGGGGCGGTGAAACCCATCCGTGGCGTGGCAAAGGGGTGACGATCCCCACCCTGAAAAGCGTGCTGGAAACCTGGCCACAAACCCGGTTTTATATTGATATCAAATCACCTGACGCCGATCCGGCCACGATGGGAAAAGCGCTTCTTGCGGTGCTTAATGAGACCCAGAGACTGGGGCGGGTGAGGGTTTATTCTACTGAGGACCGTTATCTTGCCTCGCTTCCGGCAGCAATCCCACGCTTTGTTACCCGCAGTGAAACGCGCTCCAGGCTGGTAACGGTATCGCTGAGCCACCAGTGCCTGCCACCAGAGCAGACGATGCAGGAGTACTGGTACGCGCTAGAGCTGAACAGAACCGTTGACGTGGTTGAGAAATTTACCCTTGGTGAAGGGGTGTCCCGCTCAACCCTCACCTGGGATAAAGAATCCATGGACTGTTTCCGCTCGCAGGGCAACAGTCACGTTATCTTGCTGGGCGTGAACACCGCCGAAGATTATAAAAAGGCAGAGGCGCTGCAGGCGGATGCGGTGATGGTCGACTCGCCCGCCGACGCAAAAGCGTGGGCTAAATAAGCCAGCAGGCCGCAATAATGCGGCCTGCTGTTATCGTTACGTCGCGATTTACAAAATTCGGCGCTGCTGCTCCCGCGCCATCCTTTTTTTACGGGCATCGCACGGTTCCGGGCAGTCGCAGACCTTTTCCATGCCAATGGACGAGATCCCACCGCAGCTGCCCTGAATGCTTTTGCGCTTGATGATCCAGCCTAACGACATGCCGAATATGACCAGTACAAAGACCGCGAAGGTTGCCAGAAACGTCAGCATCATCAGCCTCCAAAATCATCCAGCAGGATGTTCTCATCTTCCACGCCCAGATCTTTAAGCATTTTGATCACGGCGGCGTTCATCACTGGCGGACCACACATATAAAACTCGCAGTCTTCCGGCGCAGGATGCTGTTTGAGGTAGTTTTCATACAGCACGTTGTGGATAAAGCCCGTATGGCCGGTCCAGTTATCTTCCGGCTGCGGATCGGAGAGCGCCACATGGAAGGTGAAGTTAGGGTTTTCACGCGCCAGCTGTTCGAACTCATCATCATAGAACATCTCACGCAGCGAACGCGCCCCGTACCAGAAGCTGATTTTACGCTGACTGCCAAGCCGCTTGAGTTGGTCGAAAATGTGCGAACGCATCGGCGCCATACCTGCACCACCGCCGATAAATACCATTTCGGCATCGGTCTCTTTCGCAAAGAACTCGCCAAACGGGCCGGAGATGGTCACCTTGTCGCCCGGTTTTAATGACCAGATATACGATGACATGACGCCCGGCGGCGCATGCGGTACCGCTGGCGGCGGCGTGGCGATACGCACGTTAAGCATGATGATACCCTTCTCTTCCGGGTAGTTCGCCATGGAGTAAGCACGAAGCGCGGGCTCTTTAACCTCAGAGACAAAGCGGAAGAGGTTGAATTTATCCCAGTCGGCACGGTATTCGTCAGGCACATCGAAGTCAGCGTAGGCTACGGTGTGCTCCGGACATTCAATCTGGATATAGCCCCCCGCCCGGAACGGAACGCTCTCTCCTTCAGGCACCCGCAGTTTAAGCTCTTTGATAAACGTGGCTTTGTTATCGTTGGAGATAACTTCGCATTCCCATTTTTTAACGCCGAAAATCTCCTCCGGCAGTTCAATTTTCATGTTCTGGCGCACCGCGACCTGGCAGGCCAGACGGCAGCCCTCTTTCGCCTCACGCTTGGTGATGTGCGACAGCTCAGTGGGCAGAATATCGCCACCGCCCTCTTTCACCTTTACGCGGCACTGCCCGCAGGAGCCACCGCCGCCGCAGGCCGAAGAGACGAAGATGCCGTTGCCGGCAAGCGTATTCAGCAGTTTATCGCCGGCTGGTGTGCGGATCTGGTTTTGCGGTTCATCGTTGATATCGATAATGACATCGCCGGAATTCACCAGCTTCGCGCGCGCCACCAGAATCAACCCCGACAGCACCAGTACAATCAGCGTGAACATCGCCACGCCAAGCATAATTTCCATCAGTTAGCCCTTATAGCTGCACACCGGAGAAGGACATAAAGCCCAGCGCCATGAGACCGGTGGTGATAAAGGTGATCCCTAAGCCACGCAGGCCTGCAGGCACGTTGGCATATTTCATTTTTTCGCGGATCCCCGCCATGGTGACGATAGCCAGCATCCAGCCGATCCCGGAGCCGAAACCATACACAATTGATTCGCTGAAGTTGTAATCACGCTGAACCATAAACGAGACGCCACCGAAGATGGCGCAGTTCACCGCAATCAACGGCAGGAAGATCCCCAGCGCGTTGTAGAGTGACGGGAAATACTTATCAAGGATCATCTCAAGGATTTGCACCAGCGCCGCAATCACACCGATAAAGGTGATGAAGTTCAGGAAGCTGAGATCCACCCCCTCCACCAGCGCGCTGTCACGCAGGACAAAGTTGTACACCAGGTTGTTGATCGGCACCGACAGGCCAAGCACCACGGTAACCGCTATGCCCAGGCCAAATGCTGTCGATACCTTTTTGGACACGGCAAGGAACGTACACATGCCGAGGAAGAACGCGAGCGCCATGTTTTCAACAAACACCGCGCGCACAAATAAACTCAGGTAATGAGCCATTGTCGGTTACTCCTTTTCCTGCTGTTCTGGCTTCAGGGTACGAATCAGCCAGATCAGCAAACCGATAATGAAAAATGCGCTTGGAGCCAGCAGGAACAGGCCGTTTGGCAGATACCAGCCGCCGTTCTGTACCGTGTCCAGCACCGTGATGCCAAACAGCTTACCGCTGCCAATCAACTCACGCAGGAACCCTACGGACAGCAGGATCACGCCGTAGCCGAGGCCGTTGCCGATGCCATCCATAAAGCTCGCCAGCGGGGGCATTTTCATGGCATAGCCTTCTGCACGCCCCATCACGATACAGTTGGTGATAATCAGGCCCACAAATACCGAAAGCTGTTTCGATATTTCATAGGCAAAGGCTCGCAGCAGCTGATCGACCACAATCACCAGCGAGGCGATGATCGCCATCTGCACGATGATCCTCACGCTGTTGGGGATATGGTGGCGGATCATCGAGATAAACATGCTGGAAAACGCGGTTACCAGCGTTACTGCCAGCGTCATCACCACCGCCGTTTCCAGCTTGGTGGTCACCGCCAGGGCTGAACACACACCCAGCACCTGCAGCGTTATCGGGTTATTGGCTAAAAGTGGGCCAATCAGCACCTTTTTAACTTCTTTCAGTTCACCCGTATCAGCCATGGTTCAGCGCTCCTTCACGTACATTTTTCAGGAAAGGACCAAAACCGAGTTCGCCCATCCAGAAATCAAAACTGTGCTGCACCCCTTTGGAGGTGAGCGTGGCCCCGGATAGCCCGTCAACGGCATAGACATCGTCAGGACGCGCAGACCCTTTCATCACCTTCAGCGCAGGCGCTCCGCTGTCGTCGAGCACTTTCTTCCCGACAAACTGCGCGCGCCAGTTAGGGTTCTCCACTTCTCCACCGAGCCCCGGCGTTTCACCCTGGTCATAGTAGGTGATGCCTTTCACGGTGCGGCCATCCGTATCAAGCGCCACGAAGGCGTACATCATTGACCACAGGCCGTTGCCGTAGATGGGCAGCACCACTTCCTGCACCTGTTTTTGCTCATCACGTACGAGGTAGATTTCAGCCAGATTGCTGCGACGCTTAATGCCCGCCGGATCCTGAGATGCCTCCAGCGTCATGCTCATCTTCGGGTCTTTTAATGCCAGCGCCTGGTTATATTTCGCCGGATCTTTATCCAGCAGTTGACCCGTTTTTAAATCAACCAGACGCGCGGTGATGCGCTCAGCAAAGACGGCCGACACATCGTCTGCACTCATCCCTTCCTGCATCAGCCCGGCGACGGCCAGGATGTTGCGCTGTTTATCCAGCGCGCGCTGCTCCTGCTGTCGCGGCTTTAACCCCACGGCAGAACCAGCCACCACAATGGAACAGACCAGACACAGGACCAGCACCACCAGCAGCGTTTTGCCGATGCTGTCGTTATTTTTGATTTCAGCCACGTGCCTTCCTCCGCTTAATGTTGGCGCGCACGACCAGATAATCGAACAGTGGTGCAAACAGGTTGGCAAACAGAATGGCCAACATCATCCCTTCCGGATAGGCCGGGTTGACCACACGAATCAGGACACACATCACCCCGATGAGCACGCCATAGCTCCATTTCCCTCTGTCAGTAAAGGAAGCAGAAACCGGATCGGTGGCCATGAACATCATGCCGAAGGCGAAACCGCCCAGCACCAGATGCCAGTACCAGGGCATGGAGAACATCGGGTTGGTGGCGGAACCGATAAGGTTGAACAGTGTGGCAGTCAGCACCATGCCGATCATGACACCGGCGACAATCCGCCAGGAGGCCACGCGACCAAACAGGATGATCGCCCCGCCAATCAAAATCATCAGCGTGGAGACCTCCCCAATGGAGCCCGGGATGTTGCCCATAAACGCATCAAACCAGGTCACGGGTTGGCCTGTCGCATTGTTCACCAGCGTTTCACCGCCGTGCGCCGCCCATTGTGAAAGCGGTGTCGCCCCAGAGAAGCCGTCCGCAGCGGTCCAGACCAGATCGCCGGAGATTTGCGCCGGATAGGCAAAGAACAGGAACGCACGCCCTGCCAGCGCAGGGTTGAGGAAGTTACGCCCGGTTCCCCCGAAGATCTCTTTCGCGATGACCACACCAAAGCTGATCCCCAGCGCGGCCTGCCAGAGCGGTAACGTTGGCGGGACAATCAGGGCAAACAGAATGGAAGTAACAAAGAAGCCTTCGTTGATCTCATGTTTACGAATAATGGCAAACAGCACTTCCCAGAATCCACCCACGATAAATACCGTGATGTAGATCGGGAGGAAGAACACCGCCCCCAGCGTCATCATGCTGATCCAGCCCGCGTCTGGGGCAAAACTCACGCCAAGCGACTGTGCCAGACGGTAATGCCAGTCAGACTGGAGCACCTGCGCCAGTTGCTGAGCATCGTACAGATGATGCAGCGCCGGAATGGTCTGCAGCCCCACGTTGTACATGCCCCAGAACATTGCCGGGAAGACGGCAAACCAGACCAGAATCATCATTCGCTTCAGGTCGATGGCGTCACGAACGTGCGCCGCGCCTTTCGTCACCAGACCTGGCGTGTAGAAAATGGTCGTCGTCGCTTCATACAGCGGGTAGTACTTCTTCAGTTTACCCTCGGTAAAATGCGGCTCTATTTTTTCAAAGAGGTGTTTTAAGCCCATGGTTATCCTTCCTGCTCAATGCGGGTTAACACCTCGCGCAATACCGGTCCATATTCGTATTTTCCCGGACAGACATAGGTACAGAGCGCCAGATCTTCTTCGTCCAGCTCCAGGCAACCCAGCGCCTGGGCGCTGTCGGTGTCCCCGGCAAGCAGATCGCGCAGCAGCACGGTGGGCAGAATATCAAGCGGCATAACACGCTCGTAGTTGCCAATCGGCACCATGGCGCGCTCACCGCCGTTTGTGCTGGTGGAGAAGTTGAACAGCTTATGACGCAGGAAGTGGCCGAGCGTGGTGCGGGTGACGGAATACTTTTCTGCACCTGGCAGTACCCAGCCGAAGAGCTCTTTCTCACGCCCTTCCAGCACAATGCTCACCTGCAGATGGAAGCGCCCCAGATAGGCCTGCGGCCCAACGGCATGACGGCCGCTGAGTACCGAACCGGAAATCAGACGGTTTTCACCCGCTTTGGTTTCGTCGTCCAGCAGTTCATTGATATCCGCACCCAACAGCGTTGTCACCAGGCGCGGGTTTGCCGCCTGCGGCCCGCCAATCGCGATCACTCGCTCTGTGCAGAGCTTACCGGTGGTAAAGAGTTTGCCGATGGCAATCACGTCCTGATAGTTAAGGTGCCAGACCTGTTTTGTCAGGCTGACCGGCTCAAGGAAGTGAATATGCGTTCCCGCCAACCCCGCCGGATGCGGGCCTGCAAATTCATTGAACGTCACCTGTCCCTGCGGATGGCCGCCAAGTTTACCGGCACTGGCCTGGCACACGTGGACTTTCCCGGGCGTCAGCCGCGTGAGAACGGTCAGCCCGGCATCAAAGGCCTGGCGTTGTGCCAGAATAACCGGCTGCGGGTCTGCACTGAGTGGGTTGGTGTCAATTGCCGTAACGAAGATAGCGGCCGGAACCGTGCCAGGCACAGGCGTTTTGCTGAAAGGGCGTGTGCGAAATGCGGTCCACAAACCGGCGTCCAGCAGTTGCGCCTGAACGGTTTCACGGCTCAACGCCGCGAGGTCTGCGGCCTCATAATGGGCAAACTCACGCTGTTCTTCCCCTTCAATGCGGATAACCACCGACTGCAACACGCGGCGTTCGCCACGGTTGATCGCCACAACGGTGCCGCTGGCAGGGGCGGTAAACATCACGCCGGGATTTTTTTTATCTTCGAAGAGCGCCTGCCCTTTAATGACGCGATCGTCCTGCTGGACCAGCATTGAGGGGCGCATCCCCACGTAATCGTCGCCCAGAATGGCAACATGGCGAACGCTTGCGCCTGCCGAAACGTGCTGTTCGGGCACGCCTGCGATGGGCAGGTCAAGTCCTTTTCTTATTTTAAACATGTGGTTAGCAAGTTTCCGTGAACAACTATTCTGAGGGCGTGAAGTGTACCATTTCCGGCGTTTTCCGGGCAGATAAAACTCAGCTGCAGGTGTCAAATTGCGAACTGATACGCAAAGTTCCTGGAGCCAGCGCGATTTTGATGGGTTATAAAGTAAAACTAATTTGTAAACTAACAGCTCCGCTCTTGCGAAAATCTATAGCGGTGCTAATGTGAGCGCTCCTAACAGATTAATCTGATTTCGGGTCTCTTTTGCCGTTCTGGCAAGTTGGTCTTAGTTTTATCAAGGAACTTGTAGTATGCGTAAAATCGCATTGTTCATTGCGATGCTCCTGATTCCGTGCGTGTCGTTTGCCGGGCTGCTCAGCAGCAACAGTTCAACCACGCCTGTGAGCAAAGAATATAAACAGCAGCTAATGGGATCCCCCGTTTATATTCAAATCTTCAAGGAAGAACGCACACTCGACCTGTTTGTGAAAATGGGTGAGACATATCAGCTGCTCGACAGCTACAAGATTTGTAACTATTCCGGTGGGCTGGGGCCAAAACAGCGTCAGGGCGATTTCAAAAGCCCGGAAGGGTTTTACAACGTTCAGCGTAACCAGCTAAAACCGGATAGCCGTTTCTATAAAGCGATTAATATCGGCTTCCCGAATGCCTTTGACCGTGCGCACGGTTACGAAGGTAAGTATCTGATGATCCACGGTGCCTGTGTGTCCATCGGCTGTTACGCGATGACCGATTCCGGCATTGATGAGATTTTCCAGTTTGTCACGGGCGCACTGGTCTTTGGTCAGCCAAACGTTCAGGTCAGCATCTATCCGTTCCGCATGACCGATGCCAACATGGCGCGTCACAAGTACTCTTACTACGCGGATTTCTGGAAACAGCTAAAACCGGGCTATGACTATTTCGAGCAGACGCACAAGCCGCCTGTCGTCTCGGTTGTGGATGGCCGTTATGTGGTCAGCAAACCGCTGAGCCACGAAGTTGTCCACCCACAGCTGGCATCAAATTACACGGTCCCCGAGACAAAATAACACCCACTCGCCTGGCATAATCTTCTGCCAGGTCTCGTTGCCGGTCAGCGGCTGCGTGGCGATAACAGTGACCACATCATTTGGTGTGGTCTCTTTCTGAAAATCAATTTCCACATCCTGATCGAGCAGTTTTGCCACGCCAAACGGTGCACGGCGGGTGATCCAGAAAAGATTCGTCGAGCAGAACGCCATCACATAGCGCCCGTCAGACAACAGCATGTTAAACACGCCCTTCTCGCGCAGTTCAGACGCCAGCGACGCAATATATTTAAATACCGCCGCCATGTTGCCAGGGGTGCGCGGATAACGCTCGGTTAGCTTATGCAGCAGCCAGCAAAAGGCTTTTTCGCTGTCGGTTTCGCCAACCGGGCGAAAATTACCGGTCTCCAGCGACTTATAGCCCGCAAGTTGCCCGTTATGCGCGTAGGTCCAGTTACGGCCCCACAGCTCACGGGTAAACGGATGGGTGTTTTCGAGCGCCACTTCGCCGCGGTTTGCCTGACGAATATGGGCGATTACCGAGCAGGATTTAATGGGGTAATCCTGCACCAGTTTGGCAATCGGTGAGTTAAAGCTGGGTTGTGGATCCTTGAACGTGCGACACCCTTTGCCTTCGTAGAAGGTGATACCCCAGCCGTCTTTATGCGGCCCGGTTCCCCCACCGCGCTGTACCAGCCCGGTGAAACTAAAGCAGATATCGGTTGGCACATTGGCGCTCATCCCGAGCAGTTCGCACATAGATTACCTCCACTCCACAACTGCGGGGGGCACCGGTGCCCCCCAGCGAAGCCTTACTTAACCATCTCTTTTTCGATCAGCTGGATCAGGATGTGGATCACTTTGATGTGAATTTCCTGAATGCGGTCAGCATAACCGAAGTGCGGAACACGGATTTCAACGTCCGCGGTACCGTCCATCTTACCGCCATCTTTGCCCGTCAGGGTGATGACTTTCATCCCTTTTTCACGCGCCGCCGCAATCGCTTTGATCACGTTACCAGAGTTGCCCGAAGTGGAGATACCCAGCAGCACGTCACCTTCACGACCAACCGCTTCAACGTAGCGGGAGAAGATGTAGTCGTAACCGAAATCGTTGCCCACGCAGGAGATGTGGCTCACGTCGGAGATCGCAATCGCCGGGTAGCCCGGACGGTTTTCACGATAACGCCCGGTCAGCTCTTCTGCGAAGTGCATAGCGTCGCAGTGGGACCCCCCGTTACCGCAGGAGAGCACTTTGCCACCGGCTTTGAAACTGTCGGCCAGCAGGACCGCCGCGCGCTGAATAGCGTGAATATTGGCATCATCTTTCAGAAAGTTAGCCAGCGTTTCCGCCGCTTCGTTCAGTTCGTTACGAATAAGATCCTGGTACATGAGGATAATCCTTCAGTATTGATGAGATAACACAGTGGAGTGTACCGGATAGCAATAAAAGCGAGAAGCTAAAGGGATGCGAATCGTCTGACGTTTTGCGTTTTCGTGCCGGCAAACAAACGAACAATGTGAACCAGGTTGTAATTATTTTGTAAACACATTGCTAAAGGAAATAACATCAACTACAACCATATCATCACAAGTGGTCAGACCTCCTACAAGCAAGGGAGCTTTTCTTTATGATGATTTTGAGCATTCTCGCAACCGTTGTCCTGCTCGGTGTGCTGTTCTATCACCGTGTAAGTTTATTCCTGAGCAGCCTGATTCTTCTGGCCTGGACGGCTGCGCTTGGCGTCGCAGGTCTCTGGAATATCTGGCTTTTAGTGCCGCTGGCCATCATCCTTCTGCCGTTTAACTTTGCCCCGATGCGTAAGTCGATGATCTCCGCGCCGGTATTCAAAGGTTTCCGCAAAGTGATGCCACCGATGTCGCGCACCGAGAAAGAAGCGATTGACGCCGGTACCACCTGGTGGGAAGGCGATCTATTCCAGGGCAACCCGGACTGGAAAAAACTGCATAACTACCCGCAGCCGCGTCTGACAGCGGAAGAACAAGCCTTTATTGACGGCCCGGTAGAAGAAGCCTGCCGTATGGCCAATGACTTTGCCATCACCCATGAAATGGCCGACCTGCCGCCGGAGCTGTGGGCATACCTGAAAGAGCATCGCTTCTTCGCGATGATCATCAAAAAAGAGTATGGCGGTCTGGAATTCTCCGCGTACGCTCAGGCTCGCGTGCTGCAAAAACTGGCTGGCGTCTCCGGGATCCTGGCGATCACCGTGGGCGTACCTAACTCCTTAGGCCCGGGCGAACTGCTGCAGCATTACGGTACAAAAGAGCAGAAAGATCACTATCTGCCGCGTCTGGCACGCGGTCAGGAAATTCCATGCTTCGCACTGACCAGCCCGGAAGCGGGTTCCGATGCAGGCGCCATCCCGGATACCGGTGTGGTCTGCATGGGCGAATGGCAGGGCGAACAGGTGCTGGGTATGCGCCTGACCTGGAACAAACGCTACATTACGCTCGCGCCTGTCGCTACCGTGCTGGGCCTGGCGTTTAAACTCTCCGACCCGGAAAAACTGCTGGGTGGTGAAGAAGATCTGGGCATTACCTGTGCGCTGATCCCCACCTCTACCCCGGGCGTTGAAATTGGTCGTCGCCACTTCCCGCTGAACGTGCCGTTCCAGAACGGTCCGACCCGCGGTCAGGATATCTTTGTCCCGATTGATTACATCATCGGTGGGCCGAAAATGGCCGGTCAGGGCTGGCGTATGCTGGTGGAATGTCTGTCCGTTGGTCGCGGCATTACCCTGCCGTCGAACTCAACCGGCGGGCTGAAATCGGTGGCGATGGGGATTGGTGCCTACGCGCACATCCGTCGTCAGTTCAAAATCTCCATCGGCAAGATGGAAGGGATCGAAGAGCCGCTGGCGCGTATCGCAGGCAACGCCTACGTGATGGATGCCGCCGCGTCGTTAATTACCTACGGCATTATGCTGGGTGAAAAACCGGCCGTACTGTCCGCGATTGTGAAGTACCACTGCACCCACCGCGCACAGCAGTCGATCATTGATGCAATGGATATCGCAGGTGGTAAAGGCATTATGCTCGGCGAAGGCAACTTCCTGGCGCGTGGCTATCAGGGCGCACCGATCGCCATCACCGTAGAAGGGGCAAACATCCTGACCCGCAGCATGATGATCTTCGGCCAGGGGGCGATTCGCTGCCATCCGTACGTGCTGGAAGAGATGGCCGCCGCGCAGAACAACGACGTGGATGCCTTCGACAAGCTGCTGTTCAAACATATCGGTCATGTAGGCAGCAATAAAGTGCGCAGCTTCTGGCTGGGTCTGACCCGCGGGCTGACCAGCGCCACGCCAACCCATGATGCGACAAAACGTTATTACCAGCATCTGAACCGGCTGAGCGCCAACCTGGCGCTGCTGTCCGACGTCTCCATGGCGGTGCTGGGCGGTAGCCTGAAGCGTCGCGAGCGCATCTCTGCCCGCCTGGGTGATGTGCTGAGCCAGCTCTACCTGGCTTCTGCAGTACTGAAACGCTACGACGACGAAGGCCGTCAGGAAGCGGATCTGCCGCTGGTGCACTGGGGCGTGCAGGATGCGCTGTATCAGGCCGAGCAGGCGATTGACGATCTGCTGGTGAACTTCCCTAACCGTCTGGTGGCAGGTGCCCTGCGCGTGGCGATCTTCCCGACCGGTCGTCATCATCTGGCGCCGTCTGACAAGCTGGATCATAAAGTGGCGAAGATCCTGCAGGTACCGAGCGCAACCCGCTCACGTATCGGCCGCGGTCAGTATCTGGCGCCAACGCCACATAACCCGGTGGGTCTGCTGGAAGAGGCGCTGCTGGACGTGATGGCCGCCGACCCGATTCACCAGAAGATCTGTAAACAGCTGGGCAAAAACCTGCCGTTTACCCGCCTGGACGAACTGGCGAAACAGGCGCTGGCGGGTGGCATCATTGACAACAGCGAAGCCGCACTCCTGGTGAAAGCCGAAGAGAGCCGTCTGCGCAGCATTAACGTCGATGATTTCGAACCGGATGAGCTGGCGACACAGCCGGTAAAGCTGCCGGAGAAACACCGCAAACCTGAAGCCGCTTAACGCGTTTCGTCCTGAAAAACCCCGCCACGAGCGGGGTTTTTTATTGCCATCTTTTCTCTTTATGTCGTGCTACAGTGTCAAAAAGGGTCGTTTGAGGAGTCTGAATTGTGCCTGGTCTGAAGATTTCTATTTTGCAGCAACCTTTAGTGTGGATGGATGGCCCTGCCAACCTGCGCCACTTTGATCGTCAACTGGAAGGCATTACCGGGCGCGATGTGATTGTCCTGCCGGAGATGTTCACCACGGGCTTCGCGATGGAAGCCGCACAACAGTCGATGCCGCAGGATGAGGTGGTCGCCTGGATGCACGCCAAAGCGCAGCAGACCAACGCGCTGATCGCCGGTAGCGCCGCCCTGCAAACGGAACGCGGCCCGGTGAACCGCTTCCTGCTGGTTGAGCCGGAGGGGAAGGTCCATTTTTACGATAAACGTCACCTGTTCCGCATGGCCGATGAGCATCATCATTATCAAGCCGGCAACGAACGCGTGGTGTTTGAATGGCGCGGCTGGCGTATTCTGCCGCTGGTCTGCTACGACCTGCGCTTCCCGGTCTGGTCGCGCAACCGCAACGATTACGACCTGGCGCTGTATGTCGCCAACTGGCCTGCGCCGCGCTCCCTGCACTGGCAGTCGCTGCTGGTGGCACGCGCAATTGAAAACCAGGCGTACGTGGTGGGGTGTAACCGCGTGGGAACAGACGGCAACGGACATCACTACCGGGGCGATAGCCGGGTGGTGAATCCGCAGGGCGAGATCATCGCCACCGCCGAACCGCATCAGGCGACGCGCATTGATGCCGAGCTGTCGTTGACGGCGCTGAAGGAGTATCGCGAGAAGTTCCCCGCATGGCAGGATGCGGATCCGTTTAGTATTGGCTGAAAAAAGCCGGGTGGCGGCTATGCCTTACCCGGCCTACAAAAAGCACAGCGTAGGCCCGGTAAGCGCAGCGCCACCGGGCGTTAATCAACTCACCAGCGCCTGCCCGTCTTTGCGGCTCTCCGTCGCGGCCACGTAGTGCCCTTCCGGCATCCGGTAAATCACCTGCGCACCGCCAAAGTTATACTCCTGGAGCGGATCTTCCACGACGATGTGGTGGCCACGTTCACGCAGGGCAGCAATGGTGTTGCGATCGAACGTCGATTCGACGATCACCTCCCGGCCCTGCACCACGCGCCAGCGCGGGGCGTCGATTGCTGCCTGCGGGTTTTGCCCGTGCAGCATGATCCGCAGCGCCATCTGCATATGCCCTTGCGCCTGCATTGGCCCACCCATCACACCAAAAGACATCAGCGGCTGGCCGTTGCCGTCCATCGCAAAACCCGGAATGATGGTGTGGAACGGACGCTTGCTGCCCGCCAGCGCGTTCGGGTGCTTCGGATCCAGCACAAATCCGCAGCCGCGGTTTTGCAGGCTGATGCCGGTATCCGGTACCACAATCCCTGAACCAAAGCCCATATAGTTGGACTGGATAAACGAAACCATCATCCCGCTGGCATCTGCGGTGCTGATGTAGACCGTGCCGCTCTGCGTCGGCGAACCGTACTCAAAATCCGAGGCTTTATCAGGGTCGATAAGCGCCGCGCGCGATTTCAGATAATGGTCGCTCAGCAGCTCTTTAGCCGCAAACTCCATGTGCGCTTCATCCGCCACGTAGCGGTCGAGATCCGCCAGCGCCAGCTTCATCGCCTCAATGGATAAATGCAGGGATTGCACGGAGTCCGGATGATGGTGCTCAATGCCGCACTGCTCCAGAATGCCGAGCGCAATCAACGTGGCGATCCCCTGCCCGTTCGGCGGCAGCTCCTGCACCGAACCGCCAGCAAAGTCGCGCGACAACAGCTCCACCCAGTCCACACGATGGTTCGCCAGATCCTCAGCCGTCAGATGTGCGCCGTGCGCTTTGGCGAAGGCGGCAATTTTCTGCGCCAGCTCGCCCCGGTAAAATGCCTCGCCGTTGGTTTTTGCAATCAGCTCCAGCGAGTTCGCCTGCGCCGGGTTACGGAAGATCTCCCCTACGCGCGGGGCGCGGCCTTCCGGTGCGAAGCAGGCGCTAAAGCCCGGCTGGTCTTTGAGTTTGTTATAACCGCGCTGCCAGAGATGGCCAATCAACGGTGAGACCGGGAAACCGTTACGCGCATACTCAATGGCAGGCTGCGCCAGCGTGGTCAGCGGCAGCGTGCCAAAACGTTCCGCCAGCGCCACCCAGCCCGATACCGCACCGGGCACGGTTACCGCATCCCAGCCGATTTCCGGCATCGCCGTTTTGCCAGCGAACAGATCTGCATGCCAGCTCGCAGGCGAACGGCCAGAGGCGTTCAGGCCGTGGAGCTTTTCGCCATCCCAGACGATGGCGAAGGCATCGCTGCCAATCCCGTTACCGGTGGGTTCAACCACCGTCAGCGCCATCGCGGTGGCGACAGCCGCATCAACGGCGTTGCCGCCCAGCTGCAGCATCTTCATTCCCGCCTGCGCCGCCAGCGGCTGCGAGGTGGCTACCGCGTTATGGCCCATCATCGGCGGGCGTCGTGAAGCGTAACCGGACGTAAAATCAAGCGCTTTGGTCATCATGACTCCTTAGTCGTGGCGCGGATCGAGCGCATCGCGCAGCCCGTCGCCGAGTAAATTAAAGCCCTGCACGGCAAGGAAAATCGCCACGCCGGGGAAGACGGACATCCAGGGCGCCTGCTCAAGGAAGCCTTTGGCGGTGTTAAGCATTGAGCCCCAGGAGGGGTTTGGCGGCTGCTGCCCCAGACCCAGAAACGAGAGACTGGCTTCGGCGATAATCGCCGAGGCAATGGCCAGCGTGGCCTGCACCAGAATGGGTGACATGACGTTCGGCAGGACATATTTGATGATGATCCAGCGATCCGGCAGGCCAATTGCCCGCGCGCCGTCGATGTACTCTTCGTTGCGAATGGCGATCACCTGGCCGCGCGTGAGACGGGCGAAGATCGGCATCGCGGAAAGGCCAATGGCGATCATGGCGTTGGTCAGGCTTGGCCCTAAAAACGCCCCGAGGGCGATCGCCATGATCAGGAACGGACAGGCCAGCAACGCTTCGATAACGCGTGAGATCACCCCATCCCACATCTTCTGAAAGTAACCAGCCACCAGCCCCAGCGGCACGCCGATGACCACGGCGATGACTACCGACATACACCCCGCCATCAGCGAGGTTCTGGCTCCCCAGATAATGCGGGATAAAATATCGCGCCCCAGCTCGTCGGTGCCGAACCAGTACATCGCCGAGGGCGCTTTACGCACCGCGAGGAAATTCGCCTTCACCGGCTCGAACGGCGCGATCCACGGTGCAAGCAGCGCCACCAGCACAAAGAAGCCCACAATCACCGCGCCGATCACCGCGCTTTTATTGGCGAGAAATTTCTTCAGCACCCGGTTCTGCGCGCGGGGCAGAACCGGCGCAACGGTTTGAGTTGTCAGTTCCGCCATGGTTAACCTCGCATTTTCGGATTGATGAGAACGTACAGCACATCGGCCAGCAGGTTCAGCAGCAGGAAGCCAATCGCCACGATCAGCACCACGCCCTGCACCACCGCGTAGTCGCGGTTAAACACCGAGTCGACGATCATTTTGCCAAATCCCGGAATGGTGAAGACCTGCTCGGTCAGCACCGCGCCGCCCAGCAGCTCGCCGAACAGCAGCGTGGTAAGCGTGATCACCGGTACCAGCGCGTTGCGAAACGCATGCTTGATAATGACGGCTTTTGGCAGCAGCCCTTTGGCCCGCGCGGTGCGGATGTAGTCAGCTTTGAGCACGGCGATCATGGAGGCGCGGGTATGGCGCATCAGCGTGGCCGCCAGCCCAGTGCCGAGCACGGCGGCAGGCAGCAGCAACGTCCGCAGGTTCTGCACCGGATCTTCACTAAACGGCACAAACCCGGACGCTGGCAGCCACTGCAGATTGACCGAAAAGACCAGTATCAGCAGGATCCCGAGCCAGAAGTGCGGTATCGAGATCCCGGAGATCGCCACAAAGTTCGCCCCGTGATCGACCCAGCTGTTTTTGTTCACCGCCGCGAGGATCCCCATGCTGATGCCGAACACCAGGGCGATGATCATCGCCAGCAGCGACAGCTCCAGCGTGACCGGCAGTTTGCTGGCGATAAGCTCGGTCACCGGTTCGTGAGTGCGTAAGGAGACCCCTAGATCGCCCTGCAGCGCGCGCGTCAGCCAGTGGAAATACTGCACCGGGATAGGCGCATCCAGATTGAGCTCAGCGCGCAGCTGGGCGATCACCGCCGGATCGCGCTCTTCGCCCGCCATGGCGATGAGCGGATCGCCGGGCAGCAGCTTCTGCAGCCCGAACACCATCATACTCACCAGCAATAGCGTCGGAATGGCCAGCAGCAGCCGTTTGCAAATCAGTTCCAGCATGGTCTCTCCTCGGGACGGTTATTTCGCCAGCGTCACACCGGCCAGACGCACGATGCCGTCCGGGTACGGCTTAAAGCCCTGCACGCTTTTGTTCAGGCCGAAAATACGCGGCTCGAAGTAGAGGTAGGCAACAGGCATGTCGGTTTGCAGCTGCTTCACTACCTTGTCGTACAGCGGCTGGCGAACGTCTTTATCGTTGCTGAGGCGCGCCTGGGTCAGCCACTCATCGACCTGCGCATTGCTGTAACGGCCGTCGTTAAGCGTCCCTTTGCTGTGGATAAAACCGTAGATGCTGCCATCCGGGTCCGGGCGTCCTGACCAGCCGGAGAAGCTCAGCTGGTAATCACCGCTCTGCTGGCGATCGAGCAGCGTGGCGAACTCGGTCATCTGCAGATTCAGGGTAAAGCCCGCCTCGGCCACCATCGCCTGCAATACCTGGCCGACCTGCTGCGAGGTTGGGTTGTTCGGCACCAGCAGATTCACGTTCAGCGGCGTCGCGACGCCTGCGGCTTTAAGCAGCGCTTTCGCCTTGTCGACGTCACGCGGGGGCACCGGCAGGTTGACGTGATACGGGCTTACCGTCGAAAACGGCTGGTTGGCAGGCGTATACAGCCCCTCAAAGACCACCTGATTGAGTGCATCGCGGTCAATGGCCTGAGAGAACGCTTCACGCACGCGGGCGTCCTTGAACGGATCGTTCGCTGGCACCTTGCCATTATTGATATTGAAGGTGATGCCCTGATACCCGAGGCCGGTCACCTTCGCCAGCGCCAGCTTGCTGTCGGCTTCGACGGTTTTAACGTCGCTGGCAGCAATGCCCTCGGTCAGATCGAGATCGCCCGCGCGCAGGTTCGCCAGACGCACGGAGGCATCCGGGATCGGCAGATAGATGATCTTGTCGAAGTGGTAAGCGTCTTTATTCCAGTAGTTGTCGAAACGAGTCAGAACAATGCGATCCTGGGAGACGCGGCTGTCGAATTTATAAGGACCGGAGCAGACGGGATGGGCGGCAAAGTCCGGCTTTTTCGCCGCTTCGGGGGCCATCATCGCCCCGGCGCGGTCGGTTAGCTGCATTAACAGGGCAGCATCGGGGGTTTTCAGGTGCAGGGCGATCTGCATCGGGCCGGTGACCTCAACGGACTCCACGGACGATATTTCACTTTTACGCAGAGAGCCTTTTAAGGTCAGCGCCCGGTCGAGGTTGTATTTTGCCGCTGCCGCATCGAATTTTTCGCCGTCATGGAAGGTGACGCCTTCACGCAAATTGAAGGTCAGGGTTTTGCCATCCTCGCTCCAGGTCCACTCTTTCGCCAGACCCGGCACCACTTTCAGGTTTTCGTCCACATCCACCAGCCTGTCGCACAGGGAGGCAAAAACGAAGCGGCCATAATAGGTGCGTGCCAGATGCGGATCGAGCATGTCCGGGTCTGCACCCAGCCCTACTCGCAGCACGCTTTCAGCCTGGGCGGGCAGCGCCGCGCCGAGCAACATAACACTTCCCAGTACGGTCAAAAGAGAATTACGCATTGTCATTATCATGAGTTCCTTGAAGGAAGGGAGGAGTGAGAGGCCGCGTGTTCAAACAGCGCGCGGCGGCGCAGAAAGGCGGCAGACGGCGGTGCTATCTGGATAACACTGCGATCGCGGTTAATCTCCTGCCAGCGGTGGCAGGCAATCTGGCGTCCGCCTTCCAGCACCTGGTTAATGGGCTCGGCAAGGCGACATTCATCCGTGGCATACGGGCAACGGGTATGGAATCGGCATCCGGACGGGGGATCGGCCGGGTTCGGTAAATCCCCTTGCAGCAACGGGGCAGCGCGTCGGGCGCCCGGCTGCATCTGCGGTGCAGAGGCGATGAGCGCCTGGGTGTAAGGATGGAGAGGCGCGTCAAAGATCTCGTCGACGCTGGCAAGCTCAACGATCTGCCCGAGATACATCACTGCCACGCGGTCACTCATATGGCGGATGACCGCCAGGCCGTGGGCAACAATCACCATCGTTAGCCCCAGCTGATGCTTCAGGCTTTCCAGCAGATTGATCACCTGCGCCTGCACGGAAACATCCAACGCCGAGACGGGCTCGTCTCCCAGCAGCAGTTTTGGCCCGGAGGCCAGCGCACGCGCAATACCAATGCGCTGGCGTTGCCCACCTGAAAACTCGTGCGGAAAACGCGCCGCCCAGGCGGCAGGCAGACCCACCGTTTTAAGCAGTTCCGCAACGCGATAGTGACGATCGGCTTTTTTCATCTCCTGATGCAGCCACAGCGGCTCACCCACAATCTGCTCAACCGTCATGCGCGGGTTTAGCGACGCAAAAGGATCCTGAAAAATAATCTGTAATTCCCGGCGCAACTGGTTGAGACGAGCTCCTGAGGCGTGTGTAATCTCCTCCCCCTGATAAAACACGCGTCCTTCGCTGGCGGCCAGCAAACGCAGCAGCAGACGGCCTAGCGTGGATTTGCCGGACCCGGACTCCCCGACAATCGCCAGCGTTTCGCCGGGCATCACGGAGAGGGAGACGCGATCCACCGCCGTCACAAAGCGGGCTGGAGTAAAGAGCTTCTTCGGGCCGGGGAAGCGCTTGCTCAGGTCATGGGCTTCAAGAATGGGCGTGGTCATGCGATCTCTCCCAGCGCAATGTGTTGTTCCAGCGGCACGCGGAAGCAGGCGACCAGATGGTCAGCCCCCTGCGCCGTGAGCGACGGTTTTTCGTTATGGCAGCGCGTTTGCGCGAAGGGGCAGCGGGTCGCAAAGCGGCAGCCTTTCGGCATGGATTCCGCCAGGGGAACCGCGCCGGGAATGGTGGCGAGCGGCCCTTTACGCGCGCCCGCGGACGGAATAGAGCCCATCAGACCAATGGTGTACGGGTGCTGCGGATCGGCAAAGATGGCCTCAACGCTCCCCTGCTCCACCACCTGCCCGGCATACATCACCGCCACCTGCTGCGCCACTTCCGCCACCACGCCTAAATCATGGGTGATCATCAGCACCGCCGTACCGGTCTCCTCTTTTAAGGTGTTGAGCAGCGCGAGGATTTGCGCCTGAATGGTGACGTCCAGCGCGGTGGTCGGCTCGTCGGCAATCAACAAACGCGGATGGTTAATCAGCGCCATCGCAATCATCACGCGCTGGCGCATGCCGCCGGAAAGCTGGTGCGGATACGCTTTCAAACGCATCTCTGCCGCCGGGATCTGCACCTTCTCCAGGATTTGCAGCGCGGTATTCATCGCCTGCGCACGCGAAACGTTCTGATGGCGCATAACCGCTTCGCTGAGCTGGTCCCCAAGGGTAAAGGCGGGGTTGAGCGACGTCATCGGCTCCTGGAAAATCATCGCCAGCTCGTTACCGCGGAGATCGGCATATTCCCGCGGGGAGAGCTTTCGCAAATCGTGGCGACGAAACTGCATATCGCCGCTGACAATCTGCGCGCTGGCGGGCAATAGCCCCATCAGCGCTAAGGAGGTGATACTTTTCCCGCAGCCGGACTCCCCCACCAGCGCCAGCGTTTCACCCGCTTTGACCGTCAGCGAGATACCGTCAAGCACGCTCACCGGCGATCCGGCGAACTTAACGTTGAGGTTTTGCAGGCGCAGTACCGGAGTGGCTTCCTTAAACGGAATCGTCGTCATAGCGTGATGTCGTCCTCAAGGTGGATCGCCTGTATCAGGGCGTTTTGCAGGCTAAGCAGATGTTCGCGCATGGCGGCCGCTGCTTCGTTGGGCTGGCGATGGATAATCGCGGACATGATTTTATGATGATGGTCGTTGTAGACATCGACCCGTTCGGGGGTTCGGGCAAGCTCACGCAAATGCTGCCAGCCTGGCTCACGCCTGACGGCATCA
This sequence comes from Enterobacter cloacae complex sp. IR5384, assembly GCF_049237265.1. NCBI lineage: Bacteria > Pseudomonadati > Pseudomonadota > Gammaproteobacteria > Enterobacterales > Enterobacteriaceae > Enterobacter > Enterobacter cloacae complex sp. IR5384. The sequence continues at coordinate 47,472 of NZ_JBMKHJ010000017.1, forward strand.
ATGGCATCAAAAAGACCGAGCATCAGGCGATTGCCTGCGGCCTCCGCTATGGCGCGGTGAAAGGCGCTGTCCCACAGTTCATTCAGATCGCGGTCGTCCGGGCTGACCTTATCGATGCGTTCCAGCATGCGCTGCATGAGCGCGAGGTTTTCCCTGGTGGCACGCAGTGCCGCAAGCCGGGCTAAGCCGGGTTCGAGCTGTAGACGAGCTTCCATCACTTCCAGAAGGTTGGTTTGCTGAACCAATCCCTGAAGGGCCAGCGGTTCCACAGGCGCAGCAGGACCAATAAAGGTACCTTTGCCCTGCTTACGCCAGATCCGCCCCTCTTCTTCCAGCACATCCAGCGCACGACGTACTTCACGTCGTCCTACGCCGAGAGTTTCCGACAGCTCACGTTCCGTGGGCAGCGGAAGGCCTGGTGTTGACTCGTGCTGGTGAATAAGACCGCGCAATTGTTCAAGCGCGGTGCTGGAATTTGCCAGAAACCGTGACGGTTTTTCCATATTGGTTCGCTCGCTTTCATCATGACTTTATTGTTATTAACGATAAGTTATTGATATGAGGCGCTACTTATCGTGCTAATGATTAAGCAATAAACGAACCAATTTTATATTGGTTCAAAATTTCGCAGTGTAAAGAGAGATAACCTGTTAATTGATAAGCAAAACATCAAAAACGAATTGGCACGTCAAACGTTACGCCAGCACATTAGCCCCCCGCTCACTGCACAAAAACAGTGCGACAAATGCACCAAAAACGATCAAATGTTAAATAAATGCACCTGTTATGTATATTCTTTGTTAACTAAAGATTATGTAACCGATAAAACAGGCAACGATGCCGCCGGTTGGTAACGCCGGGCACTGATATAACGGACGACGAGTCACAAGATACAGGTAAATAATACGCTTTATAAACAGGACAACTATTTTCTGCGGCTATATCTAAATGCGTATTTTATTGCTTCACACCGCTTACTTTAGTTAATAAAGTCCGTGCTTTTTCGGCTTATTAAATCGTGTCCCTCACCCGGTATTTCAGAAAGTAAACGACTCTGCCAAAAATTAACCAAAAAACAACAATTACAGCATTTTAGATAAAAATAAATGAATCTCACTCTCATTTAAGGACTTGTACAACCCCTTGTTTTATATAAAATTAGTTCTTAAATCGCATTCATAACAGTCAGTTCAGACTATTTAATTAAGATTATTGCCTGGTCCAGCATATGATTATTCCTAAAGAACGACGGCGTTTGTCAGACTCCGGCTTAATATCATTAACGTAAGAAAACATCGCGTGTGAGGTATAATATGTACTGTGCAACTAACAATCCTGGCTATTTATCTCATACGGGTGGACAACCCGTTTGTCATACCCCTGACATGCGTTGTTATGGTTGTGAAAAGCAATGCCGCTTTAATACGTCTGAAGATGGCCAAAACCGTGATTGCCACGCGCTTGAATATTATATCTGGCCTGATAATAATACCTTTTTGGTTGAAGGCATTCGTCATCACTTTGGCGAGGTAAATGATAAATATATTTCGCAGCCGGTTGTCATCATCGACTTCAGTCATAAAAACATCAATTATTTTTTATCTGAAAACTGGTTAGATCAGTTCAAAAACATGAGACTGATTCTTGTCACTGATAAAAAGATGACGGCAATTGCGCACTACTGGTTTTACAACGACACGTTAGAAACCACTATCAGTTCAATTATCTTTTATGACGATAGCGCAGAAGAAGTCTCGACGAAACTGAAAAAAACGTTCCTGGCAAAAACGATTAAACCGACAGGTAACAGACCCAAACTGAGTCAGAATGAATACAGCCTGTTTTCATTCCTCTTTAATGGATGGTCGCCAAAGAAAATCGCCTACCGGAACGGCACCAGTGTTAAAAACACCTACGCCATGAAGAACCGCATTGAACGCAAGCTGGGCGTGTCCATCACGCGGCTTGCAAGTTAGTGTAAAACTGACAATACGCTCTGTCGAAAATTCCTGGACAAACAGAGCGTATTCTGACTGTCACTCGTGTTTTTCCGTAATGCATAATTTATCTGATTGTTGATATATTACATAATATTTTACATATATTATATGGACGCGTAGCGTTTGATCACATGAACATTATTACTATTAAACAAAATGAGAATGACAACTACACTATGCGTTGTTACGGATGTGTGCATAAATGCGCCTATGCCTCCATTCGCAGCACAAAGTGCGATGAATGTTCGGGAGCCGAGTTTTATATTTGGCCAGAAAATAACTCATTTCTGATAGAAGGCATTTTACAATACTTTGCTGATATTAATTCAAAAATAATTTCACAACCCATTGTCGTGATAGACTTTAATTACAAAAATATAAATTATTTCTTATCAAACAATTGGTTAGCTCAGTTCAGAAACTCGCGCCTGATTCTGATCACCGATAAAAAAATGGCGGCCATTGCCCACTACTGGTTCTACAACGACACGGCAGACACGATCATCAGCACGGTCATTTTTCATGATGACCTGGCCGAGGATATCAAAATGAAGATCAGCCAGTCTTTTATGGGGAAAATAATACGACCTTCAGAAAAAAGAGCCAAACTTAGCGCAAATGAATATGCACTCTTTTCTGAACTGTATAAAGGCCAACTGCCTGAAAAGATTGCCATGAAAAATGCCACGAATGTCAAAAACATTTACGCCATGAAAATAAGAATTGAAACAAAGCTGGGCGTTCCCATTTCAAGGCTGGCGAGCTAATACGTCCACGTAAGAAAGAGACGTTAAAACATCAGCATAGCAAATATGACGTAGAGTATTCTTAAAGGAACAGTTACTTTTCCTTATTGTGTGTAAGAGGGATAAAACCCTACACTACGATATTACCAGTGCTTGTATTTTTACATAATCCACCCGCGTCACCCGTTGTATTTACGGATGCCCCTGGTCGTTTTTAAATAACATATTCTTTACTTTTTAATTCTAAGTGAGGAACGCAACTACAGGTCTGAATTCAAAATGAATACGCATCTCTCCACGGTAAAAATTAATTCAGAGCATACTCTTGATGATATTGAAGCCCCTGAAAAAGATTCTCTTCTGTGGGGCGTTGAATGGCTTTGTGGGCATCATTCTAAGTATGCCAGCAAAGAGGTGCTGTATGCAGGCCTGCCAAAAAGCGACAAGCTGGAGCCTGAAATGGCATTACGTATGCTTGAGCAGATGGGCATATCCGCCGGTTGGGTTAAGCGCGATCTGAATTCGCTTTCCTCCTGGCTGTTCCCTTTGCTTATTGCACGCAAAGACGGGACATACTGCATTCTTACCGCACGCAAGGGAAAGCGCGGGCAACATACGTATCAGATTGTGGTACCTGAAAACGACGGAACGCTCCTCGTTGCAGAGGCGGATTTACACGAGGCTTATGGCGGTTATGCCCTTGTGACGACGCCAAAACCCACGCTGGACGCGCGTGCTGAAGACCAGCTGTTACCGAAAGCCAAGGATGAAGGTCACTGGCTCTATTCGACGCTGTGGCGCTACCGGCATTACTTCTACAGCGCGGCACTGGCGGCGCTGCTGGCGAACATTCTTACGCTGGCCGGTACCTTCTTCACCATGAACGTCTATGACCGCGTGATCCCCACCCAGGCGTACGTCACCCTGTGGTCGCTGGCGATTGGCGTGGTGATTGCCATTATTTTTGAATTTGCCAGCCGACAAATCCGCGCCTATTTGATCGACATCGCCGGTAAAAAAGCAGATCTGATCCTCGGGGCGAAGCTGTTTCGCCAGGTGATGTCGATGCGTATGGAATACAAGCCGCAATCCTCCGGAACCTTTGCGAACCAGTTACGCGATTTTGAGGCCGTCCGCGACTTTATCACCTCTGCGACCCTCGCCACGCTGTCCGATTTGCCGTTCTGTCTGCTGTTCATGTTCATCATTTACATGATTGGCGGCCCACTGGCCGTTGTACCACTGGTCGCCATGCCACTGATTTTGATTGTCAGCGTCATTATCCAGTGGCCACTGGGTCGCTACATGGAAGAAAACGTCCGGGAAATTTCGCTTAAGCAGGGTCTGCTGATCGAGAGCATCGAAGGGCTTGAGGCCTTAAAAGCCGCTCAGGGCGAAGGGGTGATGCAAAAGCGCTGGAATGATTTCAGCGCACTGGCTGCGGCCTCCTCGATGAAAACCCGCTATCTCTCCATGCTGACCACTAACTTTGTCTCTTTTGTGCAGCAAATCACCACCGTCTGCATCGTGGTGCTCGGCGTCTATTTAATCCACGCCGGAGAGCTGACCATGGGGGCCATGATTGGGGTGGTGATCCTCTCCAGCCGTTCGCTCGCGCCTCTGGCCTCCGTGGTCGGTCTGGCGCTGCGTTATCAGCACGCTAAAACCGCGCTGAAATCCCTTAACCAGCTGATGGAAACGCCGACCGAGCGCGATGCGCTGATCAATTATCTGCCGACGCCCAATTTCACCGGCAGCCTGCGTCTGAAAAAGGTGGGGTTTACCTATCCGGTACCGGGAATGATGGTCGCGCCACGCATTCTGGACAACATCAATATCAACATCGAGGCCGGGGAGCAGGTGGCCGTGCTGGGCAAAATTGGCAGCGGGAAGTCGACCCTGCTGCGCGTGATGGCGCGCCTGTACCAGCAGAGCAGCGGACAGCTTTTCATTGATGGTGTGGATGCGACACAGGTTGATCCCGCCGACTGGCGCGCTGCGGTGGGTTACGTCGGGCAGGACTGCCGCCTGTTTTACGGCACCCTGCGCCAAAACATCATCATTGGCAACCCGGGCGTGAGCACGGAAGAGTTTCTGCGGGTGGTTCGCCTGACCGGGCTTGATCACGTGGCGGCCAGACATCCACTGGGTTTTGACATGCCTATCGGCGAAATGGGCAATTGCCTTTCCGGTGGACAAAAACAGCTCGTCGCCCTCGCCCGCTGCCTGTTGCTGCGGCCAAAGATTTTACTGATGGATGAACCCACCAGCTCAATGGATGCGATGACGGAAACCCTGTTCCTTCGTCGGCTCAAAGAAGCGACGCAAGGACAAACGCTGGTCATTGTGACCCACCGCATGTCCGTACTGAGCCTGGTAGAGCGTCTGATCGTCATGGAAGACGGACACGTAGTGAAAGACGGTCCCAAAGATCAGGTGATGGCCAGCCTGAATGAGAATGTCATGAAGAAAAAACAAGCAATGCATTCAGTCGAAGAGAAGCAACAGAAACAAGGTGTGAATGAATGATGAACGAGGACGAAGTGAATCATAACGCCTCAAAGGGAGAGGCCGAAACGGATGCAGGCGTACCCTCAACGGCACTGGAAAACGTGAACGCTACGCAGAGAGCGGGCACCGGGCTGGCATTACACCCCGCACAGCCAACGGGGAAAGTGAAAGCCGACGATCTGAAATTCATGCACGACCTGCAGGGCGCGCTGATCGCACAGAAGACCCCTTTCAGCATGATCATGCTCTACACCATCACCCTGGTTGTGGTGGTGGCGCTGGTCTGGGCGCATTTCGCCCGGGTTGAGGAGATTACCCGTGGCGACGGGAAAGTGATCCCCGCCAGCCGCGAGCAGCTCATTCAAAGCCTGGAAGGCGGCATTCTCGAAGAGCTGAACGTGCAGGAAGGCGACATCGTCGAGAAAGGCCAGATTCTGCTGAAGATTGACCCGACTCGCGCCGGGGCCAGCTATGGCGAATCGTTGTCCAAAGTGCAGGGGCTGAAAGGCAGCATTGCCCGTCTCAGGGCGGAAGCCTACGACACGCCACTGACCTTCCCGCCGGATATCGCCGGGATTGAGTCAATCGTGCGTGATGAGACCCAGGCCTATAACGCCCGCCTGAAAACCCTGAATGAAAGCGTAGAGGCCTTAAAACGGAGCCTGACACTGGCGCAAAACGAGGTCAGTCTGTCGGAGCCGCTGGCGCGCAGAGGGTTAATGTCGGATGTCGAAATCCTGCGCCTCAAGCGCCAGGCGAACGAATTCAGCCTGCAGATCACCGAGCGTACCAACCGCTTCCGCTCTGATGCCAACAGCGAACTGAACCGACTGGAATCCGAGCTGGCGCAGGCGGAAGAAATTCTGCGCGGACGCCAGGACGTAATGAACCGTACCACGGTGGTGGCGCCCGTGCGCGGCACCGTCAACAACATCCGGGTGACAACCCGTGGCGGCGTCATTCAGCAGGGGGCGGAGATCATGACCCTCATTCCGCTTGAAGATAACCTGCTGGTTGAAGCCAAAATCAAACCCTCTGATGTGGCCTTTATCCATCCGGGCCTGCCCGCCACGGTAAAAATTACCGCCTACGACTATGCCATTTATGGCGGATTAAACGGTGTCGTTGAACACCTCAGTTCAGACACCCTGATCGATGAAGAGAAAGCCCGTCAGGGGCGTGGAGATTCTACCTATTACCGGGTGTTCGTCCGCACCGACCGTGCCGCGTTACAGGTAAAAGACAAGTCATTCCCGATCATGCCGGGAATGGTGGCAAACGTAGAAATCAGAACGGGGGAGAAGACCATTTTGTCTTACATCCTCAAACCGATACTGAAAGCGCGCGAAGCCTTCAGGGAGAGATAATTATATGGTTAAGGCACGTAAAGAGCGTCGTTGGGCAAGGGTAGCAACCGCAGTTGCACTCTGCTTGCCCTGCTCTTCTTTTGTCATTCCGCTGCACGCGGCTGACATTGCTCAGGCTAAAAGCAGCCTGGCGTCATTGCCGCCGATGCGCACACAGTCACAGCTCAACCGCGAAGTGCAGCCTGTGCAGCGGACGGTGTCGCACAGTGCGGCATCGTCGCGTTCGCTGCCCGCCATGCGTACCCAGTCGCAATACGTCAGTACGCAAAAGGCGATGCCAACGCAAGCCACTGCGCGCCCTGAACGTTACGCCTCTGCACCGACAGCCAGGGAGTTTGCCCCCGCCCCGTCAAAACCGGCGGAAAGCCGGGCTGCGCTAAAGAAAAACGCAGACTTCTTCCCGCCCGTCACCGAGTATTACAAACCGGACCCGGCGTACGCCGGGGTGCGTCGTGACGGCGGTGCGCGTCAAGCCATCAGCGGCATGTCGCAGGGCTACCGTGCCGGCAGTCAGGATTCGCTTGTTTTTCTGCGCAACATGGTGGCCAGAGCGCTGGCGTATAGCCCGGAACTGCGGGCCGCCTCAGCAGAGGTGATGGCGTCTGACTACATGGTCGATCAGGTAAAAGGCCAGCGCATGCCCCAGGTACGTCTGGGTGTAACCTCGCCGCTGTCGACCGTGGGCGGCGATCGCCAGTCGTCATCCAACAATAGCCATATCAGCGACTCAAGCGGCACGGTCTCCGTAAATACGCCGATTATTGACTGGGGAAGGATCAGTAACCAGGTGGACAACTCTCTGGAAACGGCAAAAGCAGCCCGTTATTCAAAAGAGTATTCCCGCGAACAGCTAGCCTACAACACCGTGTCCGAGCTGATGAACATGGGGCGTTACCAGCACAGTAAGGTTGTGGCGAAACAGTATGTTGGCCGCATGAAAGAGCTGGTCACCATGCTGTCGCAAATTACCCAGGCAGACCGCGGCAGAGAAAGTGAACTGGTGCAGGCCAAAGCAAAACTGATGTCGGCCCAGGCAAGTCTCGACAACATTGAGCATCAGCTGAGTGCCAGCAAAATTAAACTGGTGCGTCTGCTGGGGATCGAGCCTGAATTACCGGAAGGCATAAGCTGGCACGACACGGTCATCCCGGCGTCGGTGGCGCTTTCTGGGCTGGATAAGAACCCGATGATGCTGAACCTGCAGTCCAAAGTCCGGGCGGCAGAGTATGAGGCAGAAAGCATTAAATCGTCGGCCCTGCCGCAGGTGAACTGGGTCATCTCCAAAAGCACCGCCAAAGACAGCAACGGCAACGAAGCGGGTTGGTATACGGGTTTAAACGTCGAGTGGGAGGCGTTTAGCGGCGGCTCTCAGCGTGCCGCTGAGATGTCGGCACGGGCGAAAGCCAATATGGCGCAGCAGCAATATGAAGTGAGTTACAAAGATCTGGAGTATCAGATTAACTATCAGATTCAGGTACGTGACTCCTCTTTCCTGCGCGCCGATGATTACGATCGCCTGACAAGTGAAACGGATCGGGTGCGTCGTATGTTCTACGAACAGTGGTATCACCTTGGCAAACGCACCTTGCTCGACGTGCTGACGGCAGAAAACGATCATTTTAATAATCAGCTTTCTGCCATTAACAACCGCTACGACGGCTATATTTCCAACATTAACGTCATTGCCAGCGCCTCCATGCTGCTGTCATGGATGAAAATGAGCTAAGCGAAACAGACGTAATAAAAAGCCAGACCGTCAGTGATGAGGGTCTGGCTTTTTTATGTCTTTCAGAAGGCGACTACCAGGGGGTGTCCTCTCTGCTGATCTCCGCCCAGCGCAGATACATATCGCTCGACATCATAAAATCGGTATGCCATTTCCACCAGGTGTGCAGCGTGTAGTACACCAGACATGGCAGATAGCAAAGCAGGAAATAGACCTCAAACCAGACCTGCCATCCCGAAAGCGTAAGCAGCACGCCGATAACAGCCGACCAGACACATTCCACGCCCACCAGCATCACCAGCCGCAGCCATAATGGTTTCTCAGACAGCGTCCTCCACGGGATTGACGGGGAGAAATAGAGATCAATCTCGTTAAGGAACAGATGGCCCAGAAACACATAGCGTCGGGTAAAGCGCAAGAACAGCAGATTGATTCCCAGCACCACCACGCAGAGCACCACCATGGTAATGATGGCGGTTAAGGTGAAGTAGCGCCCATAGAGATCAAACTGCGCACTGTTGCGTAAGGGGCTGATGGTCAGGAGATTCATCACCACACTCATCACGACAGCAACGGCGACATACTGTGAAAGCTGCGTGTATTTTGCCTTGTCTCTGGCTGAGGCAACGACCTGCTGAATATAGACATGACGCAGTGCGGCAAAGATCCCCCAGATAATCAGCGGCGCCACGAAAACCATGATCAGCAGCGTGATGCCTGGCGTGGTCAGCGCAAGGAAGAGCCCCGTGATGCCCGCGAAAATCAGGATCGAGACGGCAAGCACAACGAACGGTTCGAAGATGATCGAATTCGTTTTCGGGCTCTCTTTGCCGACAAATACCGACAAATCAACATTCTTGACGACGCATTTATAGGCCCAGAAGGCCTTAAGGTCGGCAATGAAGCTATACCCGATCAGCGCGAAAATACCGCTCGCGACCCAGGCATCCTGCCGGGAAAAAGAGAAACCGGCATTTTTCCAGTAAAAGCCCAGCAGGATAAACGTCACGATATAGATAAAAAGCACGTTCCTTTTATCCTGATAGCGGATGAAGGTTAAATAATCTGGAATCATAGCTCGGCCATTACATCCCTAACACTTTTCTGCAGTGCAGGACACGCCCGGCAGAAAAACCGGAAAAATCATTTAGCATCTGTCCCAGATAGGGTTTGTTGCTCATCTCCAGGAACAGCGGCTGGTCTGGATGATGGATGAATCTGGCCATGGAATCGGCCCATTTCACCGTCTGCGTCAGATGCAGGGAGAGGTTCTCTTTGATGTTGCCCGGCACCGTTTCGACTCTGGCGGTCACATTCATCAGCACGTCATAGGCTGGCGAGGTGAAGGGCTGTCCCGCCAGGAAGTCACGCATCAATTGCACGCCCTCAGCCATTAAACGGGTATGCCAGGCCCCGCTGACGCCGAGCTTGATCGGCTCATAGCCTTCATCGGCCAGCACTTTGGCAAAATCACTCAGCGCAGACGGGGTCCCGCCAATTACCTGCTGACGCGGGGTATTGTCGCAGCTGATATCCAGCGCGATCCCGGAACGGGTGATGATGTCACTCAGCGTGGCAAAATCGGCCCCCTTCAGCGCCAGCATCGCGCCTTTCTGCTTTTTACTCACCGCATCCATGGTGCTGGCACGAAAATGCAGCGTACGGAACAGGGTCTCCAGCGAGATCGCGCCTGCCGCGTACAGGGCACTGTATTCGCCAACGCTATGGCCGCAGGCACCCACGACGCGCAGCGCCGGGAAGCGCTCGCGGCAGAGGCTATAAAGCGATACGTTGATCGCCGTAACGGCCAGCTGTTGTACCGTGGTCTGGATCAGCCTGTTCATCGGCCCCTTAAGGCAGAGTCGGCGCAGATCGAGACCCGACACATCGCTGGCACAATCCCAGATCTGTTTCGTCGTTGCATTGAGATCCCACAGATCGCTGCCCATACCAATCACCGGGTTTCCCTGGCCGGAAAACAGCAGCACCACAGGCTGCGATGGATTATCAAGCGTCATAGTCATTTCCTTATAAGTAATACTTAAAGCCAACATAGCCACCGGCAACATCGCCGAAGAAAGCAAACTCAGAATTTGCGCTACCCAGTGCTGAATAGACGCCGGTATACGCTTCCAGCTGGTCATCAATAAAGGTCAGCGGTGCGCTGATGTGGAGCCCCGACAGGGTGCTTTTATCCATCAGATTGACGACGAAATAAGGCTGCACGGCGATCTGATGCGTGAGCTGCACGCTGGACCAGGCGTTGAGATAGTGTTTCCCCTGCAACATGCCTTTGTTGCCCGTATTGCTGATTTCAGACGCCATCAGGTACTTATAGGAATCAAACGCCCTGTCGAGCGGCACATAACCTGTCGGCGTATTCAAAAAGGTCATCAGTTCGCGCTGTTTGCGCCATTCCGTGCGGGAGTAGCCTTCGCTCTGGTAATAATATTCCAGGCCGAAAACGTTAAAGTTATCAGTGGTATATTGCCCGCCCACCGCCAGCTCTACGCCATTTTTGTCCTTGGTCTCATACAGCGATGAAGGAAATGCATAGTTCTGGACTTCTGCACTTTTCTCCTCAGAGAGATGACGCCAGCGCTGCTCCCGGTGCCAGGCCATCCCGGCATTCAGGGTCAGCTGTGGGGTGTAGTGATAGCTGTCAGAGACGGCAACCGACTGCGAGTCTCCCAGCAGAATGCGCATCCCCGGGGTATGTTGACGGAAGGCATGTGAGGTATAGCTCAGAAGCCAGGCCTCGCTGCTGTTGCCACGCTGGTTCGCGGACCAGTTGCTGGAGGTCAGATAGTATTTATCGATCGTCGCCAGCTTCGGAATCACGGTCAGCGAGAGCGACTCATCCCGGTTGTCCATTGACAGCGTCGCGGCCCAGGACGAGGACTGATACGCAGTGCGAAGCGCGGGATCGTAAAGCCGCGTCGGTTTGAACCCGGCGTAGTAATGCGGAGTCAGATCGGAAGGTGAGCGCAGGAAAAAGAGACCCTGCTTCGCCTGAAGTTTTCCCACTTCAAGCTGCACGCTGTCTGAAACGGCGTAAACCAGTCTCAGACGCTCAATCAGCAGCTGAGAGCGGCTGTCGTCCTCTTCAAATGCTCCCACCTTGCGCGGTGAGTACCAGGTGAGCCCGTAGAGAGACAAATCCAGATCCAGCGCATTATCAACGATCGCGCACTTGCTGGTGAGATTCACGCCCGCGTCATTGTAGATATTGTGTCTGGTATACGGATTTCGGCCGTTAATTCGCCAGTCTGAAATTTGTTTTTTGACCAGCGTCACCTGCTCATACAGCGTGACAGTGCTGTTTTTTGCAAAGTCGGAACCGGACAGGCAGTCCGCCAGTGCGCTCACGGGCAGAGCGGAGAATGCCAGGGTTAACCCCAGTAATGTGCGTTTCAATTGGCACCTCGCTGAATAGACTCGCGAGTAAAGTGGGATTCAGGCAAGGACTCCAGGCGAACATCGCTGTACTCCATCACGGAGTAGCTGTTGCCGTGACGGGCCTCCTTCACAATAATTTTCATCGGACGCATCTTCCCTAATACCATCTGAAAATCCTGGTACAGCACTTCTTTCATCAATTTATTATCCAGAGAGTAATACGACGCTTTAAAAGGACGGTTCTCCCCCTCTTTTTCAACGTAATAGATGACTTTTGGCCACGTGACGTCATCCGTTTTGCGCACCAACTCCAGCTTATAGCACTGCGTATCGCCGCATGCTTCCTCGCCCAGCAGCGTGGCGTGGTAGGCATACTCAAAATTGGTGACAATGACGTCGCCATTGGAAATTTGTCCAATCAGGCGCTGCTGGCGCGAAACGGGCACCGGTCGACGCAGTTCTGGCGTGTAGAACCAAAGATCGTACCAGTCAGAGAGCAGCACTTTGCCTTTGTCCCGCGGAGGATAAATAAAACGCGCCAGCGAACGGGCATCGGCTTTCATTCCCCCTTCGGGTTTCATAAAGCGCATGGAAATATCCAGCACCTGCTTATTATCAGGCTGAGATGCGCCCGACTTATATTCATAAATGGTCAGGGTGTAGCGAAAAGGTTTATTCGGGGAACGAACCTCATCGGCACGACGAATAATCTCTGATGCTTTGTTATCCACCGGCGCAGATAATACTGCCGAGGAAAACAGGCACAGACAAAAGAGCAGTTTTGTGATGACAACGCGTTTCATATCGCTTCCTTACGAAAATTTAAAAGCATCTGAAATATTCAGCCGTGAAGCACGTAATGCAGGCAGCACAGAGGCGCCGGTTGCGGCCAGGATCGGTAATACGAGGGTTATCCAGGTCAGTGCTACGCTGTCGGTTTTAATAAAGGCCGTATAGCCCAGCGATTGCCCCGGTGACGGCGGCATCGCAATACCGTAAAGATTGATGGCAGAGGCAATGGCATAACCTGTCGCCAGACTGCCAAGGGCGCCGATAAGACCAATGAAAATCCCTTCCAGTAAAAACAGCCGGGTGACGTGCAGGGGTTTCAGGCCAATCGCCCTGAGGGTGGTTATTTCCCGGGTACGTTCGATAATATTCATGGTCATCGAATTGCCGATCATAAAGATCACGATCAATCCGACGATGAGCTTAATGAAGAAATAGATCCCGGATAATAAGCCTTCGACTTGCTGATAAAAGATCGAGGTCTCTTTCCAGTCTTTGACCAGCAGCGGTAAATGATGCTTCGCAATAAACTGGCGCAGTTTGGCGCTAAAGACGGCGGTATCGTCGTCCTTCAGCAGGATTAATACTTTACTGACGCTGTTGGTTCCCATGATGCGCTGTGCGGTATCAAGCGGGATTTTCATCGCCACATCATCGTAATCCTTAATACCGGACTCAAAGATGCCGCGAAGCTTCATCGATAACGCGCCCTGCCCGCCCTCGGTATTCACCACCAGCACATCCAGCCAGTCGTCGTAGTGGGCATTGAGCGTTTTCGCCAGCCCACTGCCCAGCGTGATTTCGTCGGTACGCACCCGGGAGAGATCGCTGCCGGAAATTAATTTATCAAACGATCCCAGCTTTAACGCAGGCAGCGGCTCCACACCCAGTGCGGAAAAATAGCTGGACGTTTCGCTTTCATATTGCGAAATCACCCCGGTAAATTCCAGCTGACCGGACAGCGTCGAAATATGCGGTGCAAGATCCGGATCGTTGAGAATCGCCTTTTTCAGGGATGCATAATCGGCAATCAGGCTTTTATTTTTATTCGACGTCTGGAAATAATTTTCATTATAAATTTGCACGTGACCAATATTGGTTCGAATCGTTTGCTCTTTCAAAATCCAGAAAGAGTAATCGATAAACCCGCCATACAGAAAAATCGACACGCCACCGAGCATAATGGCGGCAATGGTTGAATAAGATCGTCTCTTGTGGCGAAAGAGGTTTAAAAAAGCAAACTTCACATCCCGCGAGCGGAATAATACGCACCAGAGGACAAAAATCAGAATCAGTACAACAACACTATTCGCTAACACCATAACCCCGGACATTTAGTTCCCTTTCACCAGCGGTAACAAGACCTCTGTCACTTCGTTGATATCCCACTCTGGCGCGTCGCCAGAAGCCAGTGGTAATGCAGAGTTGGCGTGACGCAGTTCTGTTTGCGCCAGCAGCGCGTCTGCCTCGGCGGTACGGTTACAGCTCAACAGCGCGCGATAACGCATTTCGTCAATGTGCTTCATCAACCCGGCATTGAATACGTCAGGGCTTTTCGCCATCTGTTCCGTATCTTTTAACGTCACCACACAGCGGCCAATATCGGCTGGCAGGTACGCGTCCACACGGGCACGCATGTAGCGCACCCGTTGATTGCCCTCGTAGAAATCCACCGCTTCATCGAGATAGAAAAAGCCCGTTTTGCCATACTCAGACGCCTGAATGACGTCATTGGTATTGAGGGCATGTTCCGCCTGGCGCAGCATGCCGTAGGCATAAAAAACCAGCGACAGCGCGTTATCATTGGCCTTGTATTCGGTAAACAACGCACGGGTGATATCGGCTAGCTTATAGGCCTGTGTCGGGAAGCCATTTTTTATCACCTGCTCAGCCACGGGGGCCGCGGCGGCTTTAACGCTCCCGGCATAGGCCATGCAGATCAATAGCCAGCAGAGAATGAAGAAATTACGATTGTGAATCATGAACTAATACTCCGTCCTTAATTTCAACCACACGCCGCGCGCGCTCTTTCAGCTGGCTTGAGTGCGTCGAAATAATGAAAGTGGTGCGTGTCTCCCGGTTGATTTTCAGCAGCAGATCGAGAATGGCCTCACCGGTGACCAGGTCGAGGTTTCCGGTTGGCTCATCGGCAATCACGACCTGAGGGTCATGCGCCAGTGCACGGGCAATAGCCACACGCTGCTGTTGTCCACCCGAAAGCTGGCCCGGCTTACGATCGGTATATCCCGCCAGTCCTACGCTCTCGATAAAATGCAGCGCCCGCTCTTTCGCCTCTTTTTTGCCAATGTGCCCATTCAGCACCAGCGGGTAAAAAACGTTATCAAATACGCTCAGCACGGGGATGAGGTTAAAAAACTGAAATATGAACCCCAGATGCTTGCCACGAATTTCTGCTAATTGTTCTTCCGGTAAATTGTTGAGTAATTTTCGCAAAAACATCACCGAACCAAATCCCGGTTTATCAATACCCGACAGGATATTTAACAGCGTACTTTTACCGCTGCCGGAGGGGCCGCACAGTGCCAGAAATTCGCCTTTTTCTATTTCAAGATTGATATTTTTCAGGGCATCGACTTTGCCTTCGCCCGAGCCATAACTCTTATAGATATTGTTCAGCGATATCATTGGGAGTTCTTTAATCATTCCGCTCATGGGGGTGTCGTTATTCCTTGCAATAGTCAATGTCGAAATAGCTGTAACCGAACTGTTTATCGGGAACGACAGTTCTTAATTTTCCCGCAAAATGAGGAGCCTGCTGGAGATACGCAAAGCTTAATGCTGGCGTCAGACAGCCACTGGCACCAAAGGTATCGACCAGATCTAACGTCTTTTGCGGCGCAACGGTTGAGCGAGACAGCATCTCTTTACGCAGACCGGCAAACGCCACGCGATCCGCTGCCTGCATGTCCTCAAGGGTATCGGCCATCACGTATTGACCGCCGTTCACCCGGATTGCACTTTCATGCTGACTAAAGATGAAACAGCCCGCGCGCTCAACGGTTAAATTGACATCCTGGGCTTTCCCCCTGCGCTTCTCTCCCCACTTCAGCGCGATATCTTCGTCCGAAAACACCAGCACCGGGATCGCACGGTAGGCGGCGCAGATCACCACGTAATCAAACACATCCCAGCTCAGATAATCCTTTGCCAGACTCATTGCCTGGATGAAGGATTGCCTTTCACCCCGGATTTTGCACGTCGGTGAATTCACAGAGAATTTCTTCACCAGGTTTTTTGGCAGCGTATCAATCATTGAGATGTGTAATGCGCTGGAGATATTTTCAAACGGCCCGGATTCCCCCCAGGAGTCGACATAAATAAATGCCGTACGCTGCTTTAGCAGCTTCATTCGCTCTTTCGCCGGCAGCGCCATGAGCGCGTCATCCGCCGCTTGCTCCATCGCATCCAGGTATTTTTGATACTGAGGATTGCGGATCATCTCACCGGCATATAACTCCGGCTGCGTACCAAAACGTTTCAGACCCCAGCCGTTTGCATGGGTTGATTTGAGCGCTTTATTAAATAAATGCGACTCCCACGCGTTTAGCCAGCTGGGCTGATAGAAATAAAATTTATCTTCCGGCTCAATGAGCGAAAATGAGGATAAATACATGTTACTCTCCATGATCGTTCAACAGCCTGGATGACCCGTAGACATGACGGCGCCAATAATGGATCCATCCACGCCAACCCCGACTTTAAGCAGGTGGTTTTTGTGATGACCAATAACGCCACGGTCAATCAAAACATGCTGAGCAACGGCATCAATAATGGTGTCATTACCAACGGGGGAAATAAGCTCCTGCTGGGTGAGCGAATGATGACCAATAATTAAATCGACAATCCCAGAGCCGGTTGCGGTATAGCCAATCTGGCCTTTATAAGCCAGAACCGGAACCGGATGTCCTTCCGTCAACATCGCTATTGCTTTGGCTTCCGCTTTATCGCTGACGGATGAACCGTTACCGTGAGGGATAATCGCGCACAGTGCCTCAACGTCCAGTTCGGCTTTTTTCATTGTGGCCTGCATCACTTTTAAAATATTGGTGCTGAGCCATGAACTGTCGTTGCTTCTGCCTGCGCTGATTTGGGTATAGGTTGTTTGCAACCGCACGCCGCCCTTCGCCTTTCTGGCGCGACGGTGGCGGGAATTTTCCAGCAGAATGGCGGTATAGCCTTCCGCGAAAAGCACCCCCTGGCTGTTTTCACCAAAGGGCTGAACAAGATGGCTATCCAGCATGGATTGCGTATCCAGAAACCAGATATCCTGCGTTTTAATTTTTGAGCAGTTCACCACCAGGACAATATCTACGCCGCCATGCTCGATGGCCTGGCAACCTAAATGCACGGCTGTCATGGATGAATTACTGGTGCAATTCATATTCGGGGGTAAATACTGCAGGTTGTATTTACGCGCAAGGTGACCGGCAATACGATCCTGCGACATATTATCCACATGCAGCTGCATTAATGATTTTGAAAGATAAATATCTTCCACATCATTTTTGTTATAGAAACTTTTAAAGGCCATGCCATCGACCCGCGGGCCAATACCGGTTAAATAAACCCGGGCATTGCACCCGGCCAGCCATTGAACATCCAGGTCGGCCTGGTCGAGTGCATCGTCAATCAGACGATAAAGCAGATCTAATGCGCTATCATCCGTATGATCCAGCGTGGCAATATGTTTATTGCCATCGAACCCACATTTAATTGCCTCGTCGTCGGATTTAAACCAAGGCTTTCTTTCAACGCGTTTGCCCAGCTTCAGATTTTGAATAAGCTGAAGACTGTCTTCGGCAAACGGCAGACAAGAACTGAACCCCGAAATGATAGCGGCATTATCCACAATATTATCCTTTAATCACAAACGCGTAGTAGTTACCGCCTTCCGTCGCACCCACCAGCAATACGTGCTTCAGGGCAAGTTTTAACGGTTCACGAACGAAGTTAATTCGCTTATCGAAAAACTCGACGGTATGAGGAATAGCGGGAACCGCCTGCGTCTTAAAACAGTCAATGATGACGGCCAGGTTAAGCAGTCCGGCAGCAGACGCGACAAAGCCAAAGCAGGCGTTGTAGTTCACGACCGGTACATCCGGTTTTGCCTGGGCGAAGGTGGCGTAAATCGCATCGATTTCAATGCGTGAGCTTTCATCGCTACCGTTGCTGGTACCACAGACCAGGTCGATCTCCTGCGCCGTTACACCGGCATCCGCCAGCGCACGGGCGATAGCCAGCGCCATGGAGGAGGATTTCTCGTCCCGCTGAGAGGCATCAAAATAGCTGTTGCTACAGGCTTTACCGTAACCGGCCACTTCCGCCAGCACTTCTGCACCACGCGCGGCTGCACGCTGCGGATCTTCCAGCAGCAACATGCAGGCACCTTCGCCAGGAATGTAACCCTTCGGATCGTTACCGTAGATCTGATATTCCCTGGCGTCGGAGGTCATATGCAGCTTGCGGGTAACGGCGTCCATATAGAGTGACATGGACGGGAAATACTCGTCCGCGCCGCCCACCAGCACCTGCGGCTGCAGATCCTGACGCACGATTTCGTAGCCGTAGGTTAATGCGCCTAATGCCGCATTCTCGCCGGTCGCCAGAGTAGTGGTGTAGCCCTTGATCCCTTCCGAAATACCGCAGAACGTCGGGATGGAGTTCATCAACGATCCCGGGAATTCAGAGGTTCTGACTTTACGTGGGTCTGGCTTAAGGCTCTGCAGATATTTGTAGGTCGTCTCCTGCGGGCCACTGGACATTCCCATGACCATGCCAAGCTCATCGCCATCACGCTTGATTTTACGCTTCGCCTGCTCCAGCGCTTCGGACAGGGCAATTAATGCGAACGTACCGCCACGCGTGGCCTTGCGAGGGTCAAAGCGGCGCAGATGTTTACGCGGTTCCAACCCGGAAACCTGGAAGGTTTTAAAGTGTTCATTCGCTTCCGGCAGCGTTTCGGCCAGCGCGTTGAAATCGTCACCAAACAGCGCTTCGAACTGACGGGTGGTTTCCAGCACATCCAGCAACTCTTTTGCCTCTTCCAGCGTGTCTTCCGGGAAGGTGACGCCGCCCAGCTCAACGGTATGGTTCTGTTGCCATACGTTGTCGAGGATCTCGTGAACGGTGTGACCAATCGCGGAAACGGCACCCAGGCCGGTGATCGCCACGCGCTTTTCGTCGTAGGTACTGACCGGGATCGAACAAGGCTCCATGCTGATAATCATGCTGCAGTTGTTACCGCCGAAGGCATAATTGTTCTTCATGAAGAGGTTGATTTTCTGGTCACGGAAGTCGTTTGGCACGTAATCCAGATCGCAGTTTGGACGCGCGTTGGTGAAGTTCAGCGTCGGCAGCACGCGGTTATCCGGCAGCGTGACCAGACAGGCGATCAGTTCGACGATCCCCGCCGCGCCGATGTTATGACCAAAATAAGACTTGGTAGAGCTCACCAACAGTTTCTCATTGTTGGCAAACACCTTCTTCATCGCCAGCGTTTCGATACGATCGTTGGCTTCTGTTCCGGTACCGTGGGCGTTGACGTATTCGATCTGATCCGGGGTAACGCCGGCATTTTCCATCGCCTTATGCATCACCTGTACCGCGCCGCTGGCGCGTGGATCCGGTCCGGTTTCGTGGAACGCATCGCAGGAGGTGGCATAAGAGAGAATTTCACCGTAAATGGTGGCGCCACGTGCGACAGCATGTTCGTACTCTTCAAGCACGATCGCCCCGGCCCCTTCACCGATGGACATACCCGAATTGCCGGAGAACGGCGTGCAGGCGTCCGGATGCATCACGTTCAGGGCATAAAAGCCCGCGAAGGTGGGCAGGTAGATAGGTTCTGTCCCGACGGCCAGCATGGTTTTGCTTTTGCCGTTCTGGATGTAGTCAAACGCCATGCCGACCGCATTAGGGCTGGCCGTACAGGCGGTCGCGACCAGTTCAACACCGCCCTGTAACCCAAGCAGCGTGGAGACGCTGGAACAGCAGGAGGAGAAACCGCCAGAGAACAGCGCCTTACGCAGGGAAAAGTCTTCCATGCGTTGCTCAAACAGCGGCAGAAATGCCTCGGTCCCGGCAGACGACACGCCGACGGTTAAACCGGTTTCTTTGAGGTGCGCTTTATTCTCAGCCAGTCCCGCTTGATTCAGCGCATCTTTACCCACTTTGTAGGCCCAGAGTGCGGCATTATCCAGGGAGGCGATAACGTCGTCCGGTAATTCCGAATAGTCAATGTCATGCAAGACTTCAGCGGCTCTGGCGTTTTCAAACCATTTTGAAAAACGCACGCTGTCCGTGACGCCATTTTTTTTATTCAGTAAGGCGTTTCTGAAATCCTGCAGGTTTTCAGCCAGCGAAGAGAGAATACCGATCCCGGTAATGACAACCCGTTTTCTGTTTGTCTTCATAAATATATGTACCGCCATGTACAGGCAATGAGCAGCGAAAAGGATCCGTGATGTTATTCCCACGGATTCGCTTCTCGCTGTTTCGATTAATAATTACAGTGCGCTTTTCGCTTTAGAGGCATCCACAAAACTGTGTTCAGTTGGATTAACCAGCATGCTCAGGTTATAAATAAATGGCATACCTTTGGTTTTCGCGGCTACCGTTTCAGAACGCGTTTGAATAGCAAAGCCGCTAATATCAGACCATGCATATTCATTGTCGATCAGCGCCAGGGCAATAAAGCACTGCAGGGCTGGAGAATAGATAGCCTTAGCGACTTTCCCTACCACCTGATCCTCAACCAGTACGTTATCGCCGGATTCAATGCCTGAACATTCGCCCTCGACAATCATGCCGATCACCTTGCGTGCGCCTTCGCCGTGAGAGAGCTCTTCGGCCGCGTCTTTACCCACAAAGCCCTCTTTGTCGTACTGCACAGCCCATTGCAGTTGCAGCTCTACCGGATTGAGGTTGTACTCAGCCCACAGCGCGTCATCCCAGCCTGGGTTTTCGATACGTACAATTTTCTGGTAGTCCAGCCCACCGGTCTGCAGCAGGTATTTGCCGCCGTGCTCCAGCAGCTGCTGCCACTGATCCAGCAGCTGTTCCTGCTGGCCAATAACCATATAGGCGAATTCCCCGTGTTTACCGCAGCGGAATACCATCAGCTCGTCGTCGGTATTCATGTACTCGTAGTAAGGCAGACCAATCACGTCGAAACCGTGGATTTCAGACATCAGCTCCCAGGAGTACGGTCCTTCTACCATGATCGCGCCCCAGTTCTGCTCGCGCATGTCAGCAATTTCAGGGGTTTCCTGGATATCCAGTTCGTCGGCTTTTTCCAGAAGGGCGTTCAGGCCAGCGATAATTTCCGCCGCCGGAATATTCTCGGACATGATGTAGTAGCCGTCGGATGAGCAGAGCACATACACATCACCGCGCACCGTACCGTCTTCATTCAGTACCAGCGAGTAGATCCCTTGCTCGTCACGGATAATTGAAACATCGGCAGAGACAAAATAATTCACCAGTGCCCAGGCATCATCACCCATCACGCTGACAATGGACATGTGTGAATAGTCCACCAGCAGGGCATTTTCACGTACGGCTTTATATTCCACCATCGGATCGTGATAGGCAGAAGGAACGTTGGCATTGTTGTAAATGCCCATTTTCGCATTGTTTTTTAAATGAAAATCATAAAGAGACTTCATAACGTGATCCTGTTATTCGCAATGATAAATTAAGCTTTTTTCTTCTGGATGATAAACGTCGCCAGATTGTTGATACTTCTCATATAAGAAGGATCATCGCTTTCGCTCACTTTGATATCGAAAACTTTATCCAGCATGACCACGATTTCCGTTGCATCAACGGAGTCCAGTTTTAAACCATTACCAAACAGGGCGGTATCATCATCAATTTGAGACTCATCGCGCTGAATATTTAAACGCTGAATAATCTCAGTTTTAATTGTCATCAGCACGTCCTTGCGCTGGTCAATTTCGTTTTTCATTGTAGACATGGTTTTAACTCTCTCAGGGGTTTACTTTGTTTCGCGGAAATTAATAATGGTGCCATGGCTGATTAACCGCTTGCCGACGTTAGCCGTCACGGAATAATGCTTAAAGCCATGGGCATCAGAAAATGCCAGCTTGCTGGTCACTTCAATCGAATCACCTGGGTAGGCAATATCTTTAAATTTCAAATTCTGGGCCGCCAGAACACCGCGAACCTGCGCGCGGCGCGTGCGAATGATCTCCCGCATCTCGTCACGCTGAATGAGCGCATGAATATCGCGTAACGATTTCAGTTCCGTGCCGTATGTCTGGTTGTAGATATCGCAAATATCGGTGAGGAACGAGAGATACTCGCTGGCCTGACCAAAAATCTCAGAAATAATAACCCCAGGCATGATCGGATCGTCCGGGAAATGCCCGAGCAAATAGGGCTCGTTGTAGGTGATATGCTTCGTCACCTTCACAAAGCCATTTTCGCCATATTTGAAGTCATCAATTCTGTCGACCATCAGCAACGGCTGACGCCAGCCGCCCATTTCCAGAAAGATCTTCGAGGGGATAACGTATTTAGACATAAATCACCGCATCACCAGGCCGCCATCGATAACGATGGTTTGACCCACAATGTAGCTGGAGGCAGTGGAGCCCAGATAAACGACGGTATTGGCAACCTCGTCGCATTTACCCAGACGACGTAATGGAATAGATGCCGTTACGCCACGCACCACCGTGCGGGATACTTTTTTCACCATTTTGGATTCAATCATCCCCGGCGCGATGGCATTTACGCGCACGCCATACGGCGCCAGTTCAGCCGCCAGCGTGCGGGTGAATCCCAGGATTGCGCCCTTCGACGCGCTGTAGTTCGCCTGCCCGACGCTTGGGATAATGGCCGCAATGGAGGCCACATTGATGATGGCCGGGTTTTCTGCGGAGCGCAGCAGCATTAAGGCTTCTTTCGTCAGACGGAAAATGCTGAACAGGTTGGTGTCTACCACCTGGCTGAAGTCATCAAAGCTCATCGAGGCAAACAGGCTGTCTTTTACAATCCCGGCGTTGTTAACCAGCACATCAAGCTTGCCCGCTTCCTCGGTCAGGCGTGAACAGAGTGCAGTGACACTCTGCGCATCGGCGAGATCGCACTGAATGACAGTGAGCTTGCTTCCTGCCGGATGCGTTTCTTTCAGTTCCGTTAATTGCGTGGCATTGGATTTATACAGCGCATAAACATCGCAATTCTGGTCAAGAAATTTAGCGCAGATCGCCAGGCCAATATCACCACTGGCGCCGGTGACCAGAACCGTCTTTTCCTTAAGATCATTGTATTGATACATAATATTCACAATTAGTTAGGTTAATAAAGTATGACAACGGCTGTCGCATAGTGCTGACAATGCGAAATACTGAGCGAGGCATTCGCCATCTGCTTTTCAATAAGCAGCTCTTTGACTCGCCCAGAGAAAATCAGATGGGGACAACCCAGTTCGTCATGGTTTATTTCAATATCCTTAAAGGTGATGCCGTCGCGATATCCACAGCCAAGCGCCTTAACGACCGCCTCTTTTGCCGCCCAGAATCCTGATGCGCGCTCATAGTTAGGATCTTCCCGGTTAATTTTTATATTTTCTTGCGGGGTAAAGACGCGCTGTAAAAAATCGCTTTGCCAGTTTGTTATCGCTCGCTGTATGCGTGAAACTTCCACAATGTCCGTGCCGATACGCATTTATCGTGCTTCCCTTTCAAAGCTGATAAGAAAGATTCAGATTAAAATTAAATTTATTCACGTCCATGCCGCCAGGATATTTAACCGGCATGGAGACTGATGAATCGTACGCCAGGCTTTTCACATTCCCCTGAATACCCAGGGTGCTGCCGACGATAATCTCTTCGCCATAGACACTGTCCCGTCTTATATGACCGGCATCTACGCCAACGTAATAGTTTGCGTTCATTCCTCGCACCGGGCGATAAAAATGTATTTTGCAGGTAGTACCCGCTGTTCCCGGTCAGGCCAACGCTGTTTTCAAACCCGCGCACGCTCCAGCGATCGCCCATCGTCATTTGATCCTGCAGCGTCAGCTCACGCGGTGCGTATTGCGCCAAAAAAAAAGCGCTATAGGCGTTTTGAGAAAATTGTCGGGTATAGCGACTTTCCACATTCACCAGTTGACTGACGGGACTGACATTGCCATACACCATATCCGGCGTTTTTTCGGCGCCGAACCAGGTGACAAAACGCTGCCAGGATACCGTTGAATCCCAGTGTGCATTTGCCAGCTGCTGCGTGTAATTCACGCCAAACCTGACGTTATCCATGTCACGCTTCTGTAAGACAAGTTCCTCGCCATTAAGGGTATAACCGGCTTTTCGACGGATCAGCTCGGCATTCCCCGTCACCTTCCGGCTTTTATCCCGGTAGACCGTGCGCGTCGCCTTCACGCTGCCGTACTCACTCTTACCGGCGTAATCCACCGTGGTGTAATAGAGCGGTATCGCCTGACGCGACTTGCTGCTGCTATAAAACAGCGAATAGTTCCAGTAGCCTACCGGCAGGGCATAGTAACCACTTACACTCTGATACTGACCCGTTGTGCTCTTCGTTCCGGCGAGATAAAACAGATCGCTAAACCGGGCGATGTTATAGAGATAGCCCACCACAGAGGTCAGGTGTTCTCCTGTCGCTTTATCGCCCCAGTTGTTATAGCTCGCCCGCACGCTCCACTGTTTTTCCCGGTTGGTGCTGATGCGAATGGTGCTATACCCGTGCTTCGTACCCGGCTCGATATTGATCTTCACATCCACGCCGGGTTCTTGCTGCAGGTTTTCCAGACCCTGCTCGATATCGCGAATATTAAGGATGTCTTCTTTCGCAAACGGCAACATCCATGGATTAATATCATTATGCTCGACAATAATTTTTTCTATTTTCCCCGCATTGACGTCGAGCTTCAGCGTGCCAGACGAAATATTCTGCGAAGGGATCGTAATGCGGGTCGTGATGTAACCGGCATCGATATAAAAATCCTGTAACGCGGCGGCAATTTTCACCACACCGATGCTGCCCACGCAGCGCCCGACGATCTCTTTTTTTATCGCCTTTTCGGTTTTACGTTTCAAAAAATCATTATCAAGAACAAGTGCTTTAAGGGTAAAACAGTTTTTCTCCTCAGGTAATTTGTCCAGTCTAAATACTTTACGTTCGGTGCTGGAGAAAACATCCTGCCGATACACCTTGTGTTCTTTGAAAGTATTTAGATCTGCATTTTGCTGCTGTTTAATCAGGGCATTAATATCGTCAACTGCAAACGCTTGAGACGACATTACCAGCAATGACAGTAAAAATTTAAATCGCAGTTCCATTCACTTTCTCAGAAAAAAAGGCAGCAGGGTCTCGTACTGACTTTGCGCTATCAGACAATAGCTGCTGCCTTTTGTTACACCTTTAGATTACATACCAACAATCGTGCCGGTATTGGTCACTTTATTGGTAATCAGTTCCATACCGTATAAGCCACCAAATACTGCATCCTGACCGCTGTTTGTCACGTTATTCGCAGTGACACCCGCAACGCCATAAGTCAGCATATTGAGGTAGTTATAGATATTCCCTGCTGTTTTCACAGACAGCGTATAATCGCTCACAATATTACCGCGGTTGTTAATGTCGGCACCGGCATTAATCACGATATTCTGTGCAAGGATATTGCCGTTGGCATTATTGGTAACATGACGCTGAGTATCAATTTTCGCGCTGGCCACACCCACGATGTCTTTAAAGTTCTCAACACCGTTCAGGGCATTAATCGCCAGAGCGTTACCTGAAGAGATTGCATTGCGGTTAGTCAGTGCACCTTTCAGGATAGTGAAGTTCAGATCGCCTTTACCGCTGATCCAACCGTAGTTGGTGACGTTGTTATCAACCGTCAGATTGAGATTCTTATCTGACGCGATAACGCCGGTCGCCGTGTTGCTCTCCATGCTGCCATCGCTGTAGTTGTTCAGCGTACCTGCAGTGATATCCAGGTTGCCTGCACTGTAGGTGGTGGCATAGTTGTTATAGAACGTACCGGCCGCTTTGATGATGGCGTCAGCGCCGCTCACCAGCATAGCGCGGGTGTTGTCCAGCGTCCCTTTAGACAGCACGCTCAGCGCACCGTTATCAGCGATGATGCTACTGTTGTTGTTGTAGACGTTTTGACCGGAAACCGCGACACCTTCACGGCCAATCATGCCACCCACATCGCCCGTCACACCGAAGGTTTCGCCATGATTACGTACGAAGTTGTTACCGTCACGGTTTTCAACATTCCCTGCCGCGTTCACGGAGAGCTTTTTGTCTGCCACGATCATGGCAGTGTTGTTGTAAACCGCGCCTTTGGACTCGACGGTGACATTCTTACCGGCAATCAGACCGTTGTTGTTATCAACGGTATTGGCAGCCAGTGTGATATCACCCGTCTGAGAAAGGACGGAACCACGGTTACTGTCGAAATACCCCGTCAGCGCCAGATCGATATTGCCGTAAGCGGCAACCCGACCGTAGTCGTTGTTCAGACGGTTCGCTTTCAGCGCAATATCGCTACCGGACAGGAGCTGGCCGTAGTAGTTATCTACGGTGCCACCCGCATTGATAGTGATATCGCCAGTCTCAGAGCTGATTTCGCCGCGGCTGTTGCTCACATTCCCGGCCGCTGTCAGCGTGACATCACCCACCGCTTTGATTTTACGCGAGGCGTTATCAATGTTATTGGCACTTAAGGCAATGTCACCATAGCTGATCATATTCAGATCGTTATAGATATTGCCTTTAGCGCTCATCGCCAGGCTGCTGTCAGCCACGATATTGCCACGGTTGTTAATATCATAGACCGCAGAGATCGTGACCTTATCACCCACCATATTGCTGTTGGAGTTGTTGGTCACACCACGCTGGCTGTTCACCACCAGATGCTCGCCCGCGGCGATATCTTTCAGGTTTTCAACCCCGGTCTGTGCAGACACGGTCAGAGACTTCTCAGCGGAGAGCGTATTACGGTTAGTTAAAGAACCGTTCAGAATATTGAGAATGGCATCACCGAGGCTGCTGATCCAGCCATAGTTGGTGAAGCTGTTCTTCACATTCATGGTCAGTTTTTTATCTGCCGCGATAACGCCAGTCGCGTTGTTATCTTCCAGCGCACCGTTGCTGTAGTTGCTCACGCTGTTCGCATCAATCAGCAGGTCGCCCATGCTGTAGATGGTTGCGTAGTTGTTCGTCAGGGTGCTTCCCGCTTTGATGGAGGCATCCCCGCCGCTGACCAGCAACGAACGCGCGTTATCAATGCTGCCTCGTGCCTGCATTGTAAGCGGGCCATTTTCAGCAATGATGCGGCTTTCGCCGTTATAGATATAGTTCCCGGACAGCGAGACACCTTCTTTACCAACCATACCGCCGTTCTGCTGCGGCATGCCGAAGTAGGTACCAAACGTGGATCCGAAATCGATACCGTAACGGTTTTCGATGTTATCGCCTGCAGTGACGCTCAATACCTTACTGGCAACGATGAACGCGGTATTGTTGTTAACCCCTGCGTTGGCATTAATGGTGACGTTTTGTCCCATAATGAAGCCACCGCGGTTGTTCAGGGCATTCGATGCCAGGGCAACATCCCCTTCTTCAGAGCTGAAGACGCCGATGTAGTTGGTGATGTTTCCACCCACTGCGGCACTCACACCGGTACGACCCGCAACACCGCCGTTGTCGTTACGCATAGAAGCCGCTTTGGCAATAACCTTGCTGTTTGAGTTCAGTTTGCCCGAGTAGTTATCAATCGCGCCGGCACTTTCAAGGGAGATATCGCCATTTGACGCCATCTGCCCACCGTTGTTATTGATGCTGTTCGCGGCAATCTGCACGCCCTTCTCAGCGATAATGCCTAACGAGTCATTACTGGCCGTGTCGGCGGTTTTGGTCGCGCCGTTGTTAATCGTACCTTTCGCGGCAATCTTGGTGAAACCGCCCGCAGAACGGATCATGCCCCGGTTGTTATCGACGTTACCGCCGCTCACCACGTTCACATCGCCCAGGGAGTCGACTAAACCGCTGTTGTTGTTCACAGCAGCAGATTCAAGACCCACATACCCGCCCTTGATCTGGCCGTTGCTGTTATTCAGGATACCGGTTTTTAACGCCACGATACCGGCTTCAATACCGACAGTATTCCCTTTACCGTAGTTGGTTAAGGTGTTGCCGTTGGTATCCGCAGCCAGCATGCCTGCCGCCGCCATTTTGCCGTTGGTGTTATCAATGGCGCCGCTATTAACATAGAGGTCTCCCATTGTCGAAATGTTGCCTGAACGGCTGTTGTTGAGGCTGTTTTTATTGGTGTCCAGCGCGATGGTACCCACAGAGGTAATATCCCCGGTGACGTTGCTCAGTGCGCCGTTGGTTTTAATATTGATCTGACCAGAGGACTCAATGCGCGCAGTGTTGTTCAGCAACTGACCGTTAGCGTCAATATTTACGCCGTTGATGCCACCCGCAATAATGCCCTGGTTACGCACGCCGACCCCGCTTTCGGTGCTGACGAGGTTAATCTTATTGGCATACATACCGCCCAGCGCAGCAACGTCAATGCTGTTGGCATTACGCGTTCCGGCTGCGGTTACTGAACCGGTCACCTGACCTGCAGCGTTAACGTAGTTATTACCGGCGACAACGTTCAGCTCGTTAGCTGTGACTTTATCGGTCACGACAACATTGCGAGACAAAATTTCCGTCGGGCTGGCGTTATTCAGTTTACCCAGCGTAATGGTGCCACCGTTAACAGAATAACCGGCTAACTGATCGTTCTGAATATCCGGCGTACCGGTTGTCAGGGTCAGTTTACTGGTGTTAATGGCGCCGCCACCGTTAACGGTAATACCGTTCGGGTTAGCAATAATTAAATCGGCTTTATCGCCGGCCACTTCCATCATGCCGTTAATCGCAGAGGCATTTTTAGACGTGACTTCGTTCAGGATGACTTTCGCCGTCCCGGACGTCAGGTTGCTGTTCCCCTGAATCTTACCCGCCAGAACGGTATTTGATTCAGTCATGCTGTTATTGAAGATAAGGCCATTCTTATCAACGTTTAAGTTGTCATACACATTATGAGAAAGCCCCTTATCGTTGGCTTTATTAATGTTAATGACAGGCACATTCCCGGCAGTATAAACCACGCCGTTCTTGATGTTGATCTCTGCTGAGTGCGCAACAAATGGCAGAGCGAGTAGCACAGAAGCGGCAACAGGATGCCACTTCAACTCGAGTTGAAAGACTTTATTTTTATTACTATTCATTTAATCGACTCTTTATTTCGGAATTATTACATTTTTTCAAAATATAACATCACCACTCTAAATAACTACTTCACATCCGTTGATTACTGTTTATCCCCCCTTGTGGTTCCCTGATGGTTCATTAATTTAGATTTTAAGAGCATTCCTTGATATTAATTCTGGCATTTTTATCTGGAATTAGCATTCAGACTGCATAACATAAAGGGAACTTTTAACCAGGAACAAGTCCACAGGCATTAGGAATATTACACATTCCCGGCCTGTCAAGACTTATTCCTTATAAGAAGAGAGATGAATTACTCCTGATATGAGTAATCGCCATAGCTATAGGTGGCCGAAGCGCGTTTTTCAACGCCGTTGAATATGACCCCCTGGATGGCAATCCCGTTTTGATTGAATCGACGCAGCCCCGCTTCCACCTCCTGGACCGTGTTCTGTTCGAATCTGACGACCATCAGAGACGTTGAGGCAAATCGGCCAATAATCGCGGCATCCGTAACGCTCAGAATTGGCGGCGTATCGAGAAGAATGACATCGTATTGCGCTGAACAGGCGTCAACGAGTGTCTGGAATTTCTCCGTCATAAACAGCTCGGCGGGGTTATTGACCATTCTTCCCCGGCCAATGAAATCGACGCCCTGGTACTCTGTCTCTTCTATCACCTGGGACACCGCCGCATTCGCAGAGAGATAATCGGCAAGCCCGGCATGGCCTTCCGACTGCGAGAAGATGCTGTGCAAATATCCCCTTCTCAGATCGCAATCAATCAGCAGCACCCGTGAACCGGCCTGCGCCATCAGCACCGCAAGGTTTGAACTGACGAAGGATTTACCCACCCCCGGAGAGGTGCCTGAAATCATTAATATTTTATTTTCTGACTTCAGCATGGCGAAATGAAGGCTGGTCCGCAGCCCTCTTATCGCTTCGACCGCCAGCGAGGTTGGCGACGATTTCACTAACAGCTCATCAGACTGATAGGTGGTAATCGCCCGGCAGCGTCTGCTCTTTGTCAGTTCAGGTGCCAGCGGTACGACGGCGTGGACAGGGATGCCCCGTTTTTCCAGCTCCGCGGGTTGTTTGATCCCTTTAATTAACATGTTGCGTAGCAGAATCACACCGGATGCGAACAGGAAGCCCAACAGCGCCGACAGGATGACAATCAACGTTTTTTTCGGTTTAATCGGCTTATGCTGCGTGACGGCATTGTCAATAATGCGAACATTGCCCAGCGTGCTGGCCTTATTGATATTGAGTTCATGCTGCTTATTCAACAGCACCATATAGATATCATTTCCCATCTGCACATCACGGGTCATGCTCAAAATTTCTTGCTGAGTCCGCGGCATCGTACTGATACGTTGATTGAGCTTCTCTTTCTCTTCCTGCAGTACCGCACGTTTTTCTGAAAGCGCTTTATAAGCCGGATGCGAACGTTTATAGAGCTTTGAAATTTCGGCTTCTTTAAAGGTTAATTCATTCAGTTGGGTATCAATGGACACCACATTGTCTAAAATGAATTTCGCTTCAAGGGATAAATCCACCGACTCATTATTCTTTCTGAAATCATTGAGTTTCGTTTCTGCCGTCACCAGATTGTTTTTGATTTGCAGTAATTGTTCGTTCACAAAGGCCAGACTCTTGCTGGCCTCTTCTGACTTACGCTCAACGTCCTGGGCAAGGTAATTGTGGCTGATCGTTTCAAGGATTTTGCTGATCATGACCGGATCGGTGCCGGTCATGCTCAGATGCAGCATCCCATTGCCACCGGATTTTCCATCCACGACGATATTGTTTTTGATCTCATCAATTACCGAATATTCATTGAGCTTACGTAAAATGAACACGGTGTCCTGAGTCAGTTCGGCACGTTCAATCATAAAATCAATGCCGTGTGCGTGAAGAGGAACCCCCACTTTACCGTGCAAAACGGCCTCGCCGACCTGCAGGGTGTACTCACCCGCAGCTGTTATCGTCAGGATCAACGCTTCGTCCAGGAACTCCTCGGGGACAGTTAAGGTTGAAACCTCAATGTTACCCGTGGGTTTACCAAGCAGGCGCAGGAGCAGGCCATTCGCAAACGGATAGCGTTTTTCAGTCACGGAGATATCCAGCCCCAGATCGCGCACGGTTTTACCGATCACCATCCGCGATTTAATTAACGAAATTTCAGATTCTGAAGCGACCCCGGAACCTTCAGGCAGCATCGTAGAGAGTTTATTTAACAGCCCCGTAGATGCATTTCTCTCAACCTGAATTAACGCATCGCTTTTATAGACCGGCGCTAAGGTGTAAGCAATAACGATGCCTAAAGCGATAAACAGTAATGTCGTCGCCGCTATCCAGACCTTACTGTAATATAAGACTTTGAGGAGTTGAACGATGTCAATATCCTCCTGCCGCGGAACATTATCGGTTTGCGAATTGCTAATCTGTTTGTCAAACATGCTCTAATCAGCCCTGATTATTTAACCTGCTGGAAAACCTTGACCCATTCTTCGGCAGCGGAAAAAAGTTGTTGAAAAATAACACCTGAGATATCTCGACCCCGACGATAAGGATCAGGAATTTCCATTTGCTGGAGCCAATATCCGAATAAAAATGTCTTTCCCCGGGCTTCCATTGCCAGGCGGGTCACGGCTTCAATATGGTTTTGCTCCATGGCCAGAATCAAATCATATTCACGACACATCAGCGGTGTAAGTTGTTTGGCACAATGCCCCTCTAACGAAAGGCCATTCTCACATGCAGTGTTAACCATTACGGGATCTGCCGCTTCCCCCGTTAACGCAGCAATCCCGGCGGAATCCACGATCATATTGGGCAAGCGTGAACGCAAAATGCGTTCCCCCACCGGGGAACGACAAATATTGCCTGTGCAGACGACAAGAATGGACTGATACCTGCCATTCATATCAATTACTCCAGTTTCTGATGAAGCGCGTCGTTTCAGTCAGGCTGTAGACACCACTAATGGTTGGCATTAATTGATTAATGACTCTGTTCCAGCGCGCAATCGGTGCGGTCGTCACATACACAATATCGTACGGCTTGAGCCTGAATTCGGTGCCAAGCACCAGCGCCGTCGCATCCCTGGCATCAAGCTGATAAATATTTGCCTGTTTTCCCTTTGACGCATCCGGTTTGTTTTCCGAACGGATCACAAAAATACCGCTGGCATCACTGGTTAATTGATTCATGCCCTCCGCATTACCCAACGCTTCGGTCAGCGTCATGCCTGAGCGATCCATTTTCATGGTGGTTTGCTTCACAACATCGCCCATAACAAAGACTTTTAAATCATCATTACGCGGGATATACAGAATATCGCCGGAATAGAGCAGCCTGTTCTGCTGCAGATCGCCATACTGCATAAGCGCTTGCAGCGAGATAATTGATTTTTTTCCCCCCTGGGTTAAAACAGCATTCCCCCAGTCTGCGTTTTCAGTCAGCCCACCCGCCAGATTAACCGCATCAATGACGGTCAATGGAACGTTAGTGATGGGCTGCTGCCCGGACTGATTAACTTCACCAGAGACATACACTTTCTGAGAGCGAAACGCGGCAATCCCCACATCGACCTGTGGGGACTCAATGTATTTCGCCAGATGTTCGGTAATCAGCTCTCTGACTTCAGTGACCGTTTTATCCTTAACATGGATTTTCCCGATGTACGGATAAAAAATAGTGCCGTCTGAATGGACCCAGTTTCCCGTATCGCTGGCGCTACGATACTGGCCAGACGGGGTGGTAAGCTCAGGATGTTCCCACACCGTGACCATAATGATGTCCCCAACCCCAATACGGTACTCATACGCTTCGAGTCGTTTATTCAGCTCCGCATTGGCGTGGGCGACCACGACGTTTTCACGTAATTTCTCAATCAGCGCCGGCGTAACGGGGTAAACATTCACCTTTACGTCATTGATATTATCGGGGTCGGGCGTTTCGACAACCGTTTTTCCGTCGGTATCAATATGGCTTCCGGGGGTTATCTGACACCCTGCCAGTAAAAATAGCGTGGTAAAAATAAACAGAGCTGGCAATTTTCTCATACTTTTCTTTATGCCATTTCGGTGAAATGACATTTCCTTATAATTAATCAATCACCCATGGTGGTGCAGAGAGAATGAAGCGTGGCATTCCACAATTGATTAAATGATAAACCTTAAAAGTATGCATGTCCTGTAGACGTGGAGTAATCCTAACCCCTGACATCTCTTTCTTATCATTAATATAGAAAGCCGTCCAATCATCAGGCACGTAAACAATTCCCATTTATGCGAAGACTATTCTCACATATTAACCCTGAGACATCGTGTAAAATGAAAATATATACATACCGTATCATAAGATCGTTAGCATGCAAATCTCACACCAAAAAGAGGCGTGCAGAATACATTAACCAAAGGGATAAAAATGGATACGTCGCGGGTCATATTATCAAGATGTCATTTCAGCAACATCGGATTGCGCCATTTACTTTCCAATACGTTCAAAAAAGAAGAGATTCTCTCTTTTTATAATCAGCACCATTTTCATGACTGGGTAAAAGGTATGAAAAAAGAGAGTTTTTTTACCTTGTACCTGGTGCTTCCTGACTCTATTTATAGCAACATCATCTACTTTCAGTGGCTTATCTCACTAAAACAGAAAACAAACCTCCACGCCATTGAAGAGATCATCATCGCTTACCACTCGGATATCTTTCCGGAGCTTTTCGCCTGCATCTGCTCGCATTACAAACACCGACTCGTGAATATCAATAATCTGACCAATGATGAAATTGTCAGGAAAATGCATACCCAGCGTCACCCCAGCAAAAGCGGGATCGTCAAAAAACATATCGAACTGACGCACATGGAGTTCTGTGTCCTGAAGTTAATGATCTCAGGCTACACGATTGACGACATCAGTACCTTATATAACATCAAGCCAAAAACCACGTATACCTACAGCAACAGCATAATGAAACAGTTGGGGTTTAACTCTTTAAAGAAAATCTATTCCTGCGGCGAAATCATTAAATCCTCGATTGACCATGACATAATCAGAGAAAAGAAAAAGTACTACAGCATTGCCCACATTAAGATGTACGAACCACAAACTGCTTAATCCCTCACCGCCTCTAACACGTCACCCGTGTCTCCATAACACCGTCAAATTATTCAAAAAAAAATACGGAAAGCGTCTCCGCAATCAGTATTTTTGTATTGATGCTGACTTAGTGGCTTTTCACTAAAACTTCTACGCGACGGCTGTTGACGTTACATCCTGCCGCTTGCTGGCTGGCAGAGGTACCGCAGCCTTCAGCGCTTTGTGCTATTCCTTTGCCCGTCGTGTTATTGATCAGCTCCGGTTTAATCCCTTTCTCGATCAGCAATGAACGAACGGTATCGGCACGTGCTTCAGACAGGCGCTGGTTAGCCTCACGGCTACCAATTGCGTCGGTATAACCCACAATCTGGATCTCACTGACGTTATTCGCCTTTTTGGTGAATTTCACCACCTCGTCCAGCTTATTGCGGGATTCAGCAAAAATCCCTGCCGCATTACTTGCCGCAAAGCGGAACAGGACTTGCTCCTGAATAAGCACCACACCGCTGTTATTAACGTAATCACAGTTTTTTACCTGCGATGCACGGTTAATAATTTTGGTCTGTTTATACATCTTACTCAACAGAGCTTCAGCCTTATAACGCTCTTCCAGGGCCGCCGTATTTCCTGACGTACCTGGATTAACCTGAATAAAATAGGTTTGCGCACTCTCGGCATTGAGCTGTTGCAGAGGATTTTGTTTCCCCTGATAAGCAGGGTGATCGTTAAACCAGGACTCCACCGCATGCGCGCCTGGCGCGGCGCACAGGACGGTAAATTGCCCCGGCAGCAGTACCGACTGCAGCTCGCGGTCGACGTAGATCGTCGCGGGTACGCTCCCCTCAGGGTAATAAACCACAATTTGTGCCAGTTCCGGTGTCACATCCGCAACCGGACGATAGGGCTGTGGTGCCGTCTTCCCTGAAGTGGTTTTGACGTCTGCCGGTATATCGATGACGTGCTTCACTCGTTCTGCTGAATATGCAGTGCTGGATATCAATACGCTGAGCGCGGCAGTAATAGCACACGCCAGGTTTATTTTTTTAAACTTATTAAGGGTTACTTTCATTTATCAAATTCCCGATTAACCCAGTGAATGACTGTGTAACAACGATTGGTAGATGCGTGCAGAAAGCCCGCCATCCGAAGATGGCGGGTATTTACTGGGTTACATCATGATTTGGTTATTCTGTAGCAGCGTCACCAAATCCGTTTGCACGTCAGCCAGCGTGACAACCTGCGTAAATCCATGCTGTCCGCCCTGACCGTCACGGTCGATACTGATCACGGTATCACTACCCACAACTTCCACCTTGACGTAGTCAAGTACGCCGCGGGAGGAGTAATCCAGCTCCAGTTTTCCTTCGTCTTCGAAGAAGGAGATAGAACCTTTGTAGTCAAGCAGTTCACTCATATCGAGCAGATCTGCATCACTGTCTTTCACCAGATTACCCACCTTAAAGCCGTGGATCGTGTCATGACCATTGCCACCGGTGCTGTCGTTGCTCAGACCTGCCAACACCTTGTACATCAGCGTATCGTTACCGCCGTTGACCAGGTAGAAGGCATCATTGCCACCACGTCCTTCAAACACGTTATTCGCGGAGTTATCCGTAAACGTATCTTGCTGGCTGGAACCTACGAGACCCTCGATGTTGAGGAGCTTATCGGTGCCGTTACCGGTTGCAGTGCCTGTCCACAGGTTCGCGTTGATCGCAGTGGTTGAACGGCTATAGTCAACAACGTCCATACCGGCAGTTTCGCTCCAGACAGGATTACCGCTCACAATCTGGTTCCAGCCGCCGCCACCGTTGTAGGTGTCGTTGCCTGCAGAACCGAAGAAGGTGTCGTTATAGCCCGTCCCGATGATCCCGTTGTTTCCGGAGGTGTTGTTCGCCGCATTGCTGCTTTCCGCCGTCAGTACGTAAGAGTCATGGGCTTTACCTGTTGTCAGGCCCCCCCAGCTCTCATTTACCGTACCGTTTGTGTAACCACCAATGCTACTCGTTGCGCCAACGTGATCCGCTTTACCATCGGTAATGCGCAGCATCTGCACGGAGTAAACTTCATTCGGATCCAGCCCGAAGAAGCTCACCAGACCCATACTGTTGCTGGAACCAGAGGACTGCGGGTTAATCAACTGGGTTGCCACAAGCTCGCCCGCTGAGTTGTATAACTTCACGGTGTTGCTGTAGAAGGTATTGATGCCGTTGCCGTCAACAATACGGATCTGCAGGCTCGTGCCGTCCGCCGCGATATTGGTGTTTTTCACCAGCATCGTGCGTCCCGCGTCGTCTCTTGCCACGACATCAGCATCTGCGCCAGAGCGGTACAGCACCAGGTCCATCGAACCGTCCCAGTCATAGTCGAGTGCGACGGCACCCGTCATGTTGTTGAACGTCGTGCTACCTGTCAGGCTGACTTTATTGGCGCCCCAGTTGTTACTACCGGTATTGGTATACAACATCGGCGAGCCAGTCACGCCAGAGCGTGGCACTTCGATGATGTCCATATTACCGTCGTGGTTCCAGTCCACTGCCAGCGACGTGCCGCCATCAACGTTATCGCCAAACCACTGCGCCTGGCTGTCCGTTGCATTGAGCTTACCGGTACCATCGTTCAGATAGATACGGCTCTCGTCGCTGTTACTGCCACCCTTCGAACCACGGCTCAGGAACAGATCCAGCCAACCATCGTTGTTGTAATCCGCATAGGTCATGGAGATAGACAAGTTACCGTAGTCTTCATGGCCATCGTCACGGAACACGTTCGCGTAGTAGCCAACTTCACCGAAGTTGGTGTTCGACGTCCCGGTAGTCTGGTTATACAAGATACCCAGACCGCGGGAGTTGTTGCCGACGAGGTTGCCAGCGCCGTTGTAGTCGATATGTGCCGTAATATCTACGGTACCGTTGTTATCGATATCCACAGCCCCGACTTCGTGCAGCACACTCAGCGACGTTGGCAATGCCCCGCCAGGATGTCCGTCAGAGAAACCGGAGTTGTCCTCGTAACTCAGCGTGCCCTGCGTATTTTTGATGAACGAAATGGAGTCTGCTTCGGAGTCACCCAGCACAAAGTCCAGATAGCCATCACCTTCACGGTCATAGGAAATCACGCCGCCGAGGTGGTTCAGGGTGCCCTGATCCAGCGCCTTCGCGGAGTAACTACCGTCCGCGTTCTGCAGCCAGTAGGCGGTACGACCCGCGTTGCTATAACTACTGATCTGAGACATGACGTCGGCATAGCCATCGCGGTTAATGTCCGCAAAGGCTGCGGAGTTAACATAACGGCTGTATGACGTGCTATCTACGTTGTAACCCGCACCGTTGTCGGTTGACGGCTGGGCAAGGTACGTTGAATCGTAGTCTTCACGCGTGACGGAGTCATAGACACGTCCGGCGTTAGCGGTCGATGTACCAGAAGTGCCACGAGCACTCTGGAAGAATGACCACAAACCATCCTGACTGATGGTCACCGCAGCGGCGTTCAGACCGCGGCTATCCGCATCGGTCGTTCCCCCCCAGGTTTGTTCAATCAGCGTACTGCCGCCACCTTCGGTGACACCTGTACTGGTGCTGGCGCTCATGCTTGAGCGGTTACCCGCTTCATCCCAGACCACAAAGGCCAGGTTATGTGCGCCAGAAGGCAGTGACGTATTCAGACTCCAGGAGCCGTCAGCGTTAGCCTTCACGAAGCCAATGACTTGATCCAGACCTTCCTGATATGTCCCGTTGTTGTTGACGTCACTCACCAGCGAGACAATCGCCCCCGCTTCAACACGACCGTATTGACCACTGGAGAAGGTGAACGAATCTCCTGTGGTGGTGTGCTGCGGCACATCTGGCGCCCCGGTAATACCGTTCGGAGAATCCAGATCGATAACCACGTTGTAGCTATCCGCAAACTTCGTGTTCGTACCTGGGTTGCCCGCAACGTCAATGACCTGCAGCTTGAAGCTGTGAGTGGTGCTTGCTGTCGCTTCCGGCAGTACATAGCTCCAGCTCTGGCCGTTGAGTGCCAGCGTTTGCCAGGTTTTGCCGTTATCCAGGGAGATCTGCAGATGCTCACCCGCCTGTAGCGCCGCGCTCAGGTTACCGCTGATGGTCACCGTACGGTCACGGGTGACCATGTCGCTGTTAGTTGCTGTCGCAGCATGGCTGAAGTGATCACCGGTCGTCAGACCATGGCTGGTATCGGTGGTGACTTTGGTGGTCGTAGACAGACCATTCATGTCACTGCCGCCTGTTGCCACCTGCAGCGCCTGAGAATCAGTGCTGCCAACGTTACCGGCGTTATCCACCACGCGAGCCTGAATGGTGTAAGCACCATCATTCAGCGGCGTGTTCTGCATATCCACAGTCCAGGATGTACTGGTCACCGTTGAGGCACGCGTCCAGGTTGCACCGTTGTCGAGGCTAATCTCAACCCATTCGTCCGCCTGCAGGGCTTTCGTCAGCTGACCGTTAATCAACAGCGTGTTATCGCTGGTGATGAAGTCAGTATCTGATGCCCCCCGGTCTTCTGAAATAGAGCTGATATTGATAACCGCGTCAGACACGGTGGTATCGACAACAATCGTCCAGGTGTTGCTCGGCGTACTGATGTTACCGGCCGCATCCGTGGAGGTTGCCACCAGATTCCAGGTGCCTTCAGTCAGCTTGTTCGCGTCAGTGATCTGCAGCGTCCACAGGCCCGTCGTGCTATCGGCAACGGCGGTACCCAGCAGAATGCGCGTGGTCGCATCCACCTGATGATACACATTGACCGTACTTCCCTTCTCCGCCGTACCGGTGATTTCCGGCGTGGTGTCGTTGGTAGGCTTGCCGTGAGCAACGGAACCTTGAACAGGGTTCACATCATCCAGCACGTTTGTGATAACCGGCGCAACAGGCGCAACCGTGTCCACCACCAGATCGAAGTCAATCGGGGTGAGCGGGTTATTTGACGGATCGGTCCCGGTAATACGCAGCGTATGCGCGCCATCACTCAGGCTGCTCAGCGGCGTGAATTCCCAGTCACCGTTGGCATCTGCTTTCACCGTGCCAAGCTGAACGCCACCGACGTCAGTGATGATAATGGTGCTGCCTGCCGTCGCCTTACCAACCAGCTGTACCTGGCTGTCGTTGGTGACGTCACCCTCGCGAAGCACGCGTGAGCCGCCCGTTTCCTGGACATCATCCACCACCTGCAGCAGTTGCAGGTAGCTTGCACCCGTGGAGACGTTAACGGTGATATCTTCAACGATCGCGCTGGCGTTACCCGCCGGATCCGTTACCTGGGTCGCAAACTGGTGTTCACCATCTGCTAATGGCGTGGTTGGCGTGTACTGCCAGCTACCATCAGTGTTGGTCACAACAACTGAACCAATCGCCTGGCCGTTATCGTAGATAGTGACCGTGCTACCCTGCTCTGCTTTACCCGTGAAGGTCGGTTTGTTGTCGTCGGTGGTCATACCGTCGGTTAACTGACCTTTCCAGGCCCCCTGATCGTCAGCCACCTGTAAACCGGAAACCGGATTTGGTGCTGTTGAGTCAATAGTGAGGGTGAACGAACCACTACGATCGCTCTCCTGACCCGCGCTGTTGGTATTGGTCACCGTAAAGATATAGTTACCATCAGCCAGCGCTGGTGATGGCGTAAAGCTCCAGGTGCCATCGCTGTTCAGCGTTGTTTTACCCACAACCTGACTACCGTTGTAGATGGTGATGGTATCGCCTGCAACACCATCCGCAGTCCCTTTCAGGGTCGGCGTGTCATCTTTGGTCAACGCATTGTCGGCCAGATTGATAACGGTTGTGCCAGTATCATCCAGGACGTTAACAATCGCTGGCGCATTCGGGGTGTCAGACATAATGACGTCATAGCTGTCAGCCGGTTTCGCCACGTTGCCAACACTATCGGTTTCCGTCACGGTCAGTTTGTTGATTGAATCACCGTAAAGAGACTCAGATGGCGTCAGTTCCCATTTGCCATTCTGATCCACTTTGGTCGTGCCCAACACTTTCGTGTTGCCGTCTTTGTCGGTGGTATAGACGGTAATGACGTTGCCCGTTTCAGCACCAGAGCCACGGATCACCGGACGTGAGTCATCCAGTACCCCGCCATCTGCAACAATACCCTGAACGTTACCCACGTTATCCGTTACGGAATCAATGGTCACTTTGCTCGCATCCGGCGCGGTGTAGTCGGTAGTCAGAATAAAGTCCGCAGACTTGTCACTGACGTTGCCGGCTTCATCCGTGGCCGTCACGTAGAAGGTGTTTTTGCCTTCCGGTAACTTGCTGCCCGGTTTGAAGTTCCATGCACCGTTGCTGTTCGCGGTGACTGAACCCAGCAGGGTGCCGTCAACGGTGTAAATATTGACGGTGCTACCCGCTTCAGCCGTACCGTGCAGGATTGGCTGCGGATCGTCAGTGACATCGTTGCTGTTCAGATCGTCCTTGATCGTTCCCACCTGATCTTCCGCGTAATCGATACTCGGACGGTTCGGTGCTTTACTGTCAATTTCGAAGCTGAAGGTGCTGGAGGTATCCTCGTTACCCGTCAGATCTTTCGCGATTGCCGTAATGTTGTGTACACCATCGCCCAGATCGCTGGTAGTCGTAAATACCCAGTTGCCACTGGCATCGGCCTTGACGCTGCCCAACACCACGTTGCCATCCATGATGGTGACAGTGCTGCCTGCTTTCGCCTTACCGATGATTTCCGGACGCGCGTCGTCAGTGACGTCGTTCGCCTTCAGTTCACCCGTGACGCTGCCTTTATCATCCATTACGCGGACGATGGTGACCGGAACGCTGGAGGTATCAAGCGTGACGGTGACACCGGCATTTTCAGCCCCCAGGTTGCCTGCTGAATCTTCAGCACGCGCGGTGAAGGTGTATTCTCCATCCACCAGAGAACCGGTGGTGTAAGTCCAGTTACCGTTCGCGTCTGCAACCGCAGTACCGTTTTCCTGACCATTCACATAGATGTGAACAACGCTGCCTGGCTCTGCTTTACCGCTGATCGTCGGTGTCGCATCGTCAGTGGTATCGCCATTGGACAATGTACCGGTCTGCGGACCTTCGTTATCGCTCACGATAAAGCCAGTGACCTCACCCGGCGCGCTGGTATCGACCGTGATTGGGAAGCCGCCAGTCTGTGGGCTTACCTGGCCAATGTCGTTAATCGCTTCCGCGACAAACGTATGAACGCCGTCCGCCAGTTTCGGCGTATTGAAGCTCCATTTGCCCTGGGCATCGGCCTTGGTTTCACCCAGCAGGGTGGTACCGTTCGGGCCGCCATAAATGCGAACCGTGACACCGGCTTCAGCCGTACCCGTCAACAACAGGGTGTTGTCGTTGGTTGTCGCATCCTTTTGTAATGGGCCGGTATGCGGCGCAACATCATCTTCCACACTGCTCAGGGTCGGTGGCAGCGGCTGACCGCCAGCATCGATCTGAATAATGTATTCCGGTGATGCCGCCGTGGTGTTACCCACGCTATCGGTCTCTTTCACCGTCAGGTTGTACGTCCCGTCAGGCAGGGCTTT
Source organism: Enterobacter cloacae complex sp. IR5384 (assembly GCF_049237265.1). Classification (NCBI taxonomy): domain Bacteria; kingdom Pseudomonadati; phylum Pseudomonadota; class Gammaproteobacteria; order Enterobacterales; family Enterobacteriaceae; genus Enterobacter; species Enterobacter cloacae complex sp. IR5384. The sequence goes on from NZ_JBMKHJ010000017.1 coordinate 88,954, forward strand.
CGTAACCTGAAGTTCCCAGGTGCCGTCAGCCTGTACTTTCGCGGTGCCGATCACCTTGTCGCCGTTATAGACGGTGATGGTGTTGCCCGGCTCTGCGCCCGTACCCTTGATCAACGGCGTGTTATCGTCCGTCTTACCACCCGAAGCAATCGATCCGGTGACGGAACCAAAATCATCCACCACATCGGTAATGCTCACTTTGCTCACGTCCGGGGCGGTGAAGTCCAGGGTCAGGACGAAGTCGTCTGACGCAGAACTGGTGTTGCCCGCCTTGTCGGTGGCCGTCACGTGGAAGCGGTGCTCGCCTTCCGGCAGTTTCGCCACCGGTGAGAAGCTCCAGGTGCCGTCGGCTTTCGCCGTCACTTCGCCCAGCAGGCCGTTCTGATCGTAGATCTTCACGGTGCTGCCCGCTTCCGCCTTACCGCTCAGGGTCGGGGTCGGATCGTCGGTGGTGCCGCCGTTCGCCAGGTTACCCTGCACGCTGCCCACGTCGTCCAGCGCCGCGTCGATGGTCGGTTTCACCGGCGCATCGGTGTCGATGGTCACGGTCCAGCTGCTGCTGCTCGACTCATTGCCCATCGGGTCCTTCGCCGTGGCGGTGAAGGTGTGGTCCCCGCGGCCCAGGTCCACGCTCGGCGTGAAGCTCCAGGTGCCGTCCGCGCCCGCGGTGGTGGTGCCCAGCACGTTGCTGCCGTCCATGATGGTCACGGTGCTGCCCGCCTTCGCCGTGCCGCTGATTTGCGGACGGGTGTCGTCGGTGAGCGCGCCCTGCGACAGGCTGCCGGTCACGCTGCCGGTGTCATCGGTCACGGCGGTGATTTCCACCTTGCCCGGGACCACGTCAACGGTGATGACCACGTGCGAGCCTTCCGGCCCGGTGTTGCCCGACGGATCGGTGACGGTGGTGGTCAGGTCGTGTGCGCCGTTCGCCAGCGGCTGGTCCGGGGTGTAGCTCCAGGTGCCGTCCGGGTTCACCTTCGCGGTGCCGATGACCTGGCCGTTGTCGATGATGTTCACCGTGCTGCCCGGCTCGGCCCTGCCGCTCAGGGTCGGGGTGTTGTCATCGGTGGTGTCGCCGCTCACGACCGGGCCCTGGTACGCACCGACGTTGTCGGTGACCAGCAGGTCAGAGGCCGCGTCCGGGGCTTTTGTATCGGTAACGATACCGAAGCCGCCGGTTGGCTCACTGGTGCGGCCCACGCCGTCGGTGACGGTGGCGGTGAAGTTATGGCTGCCGTCTGCCAGCGCCGTATCCGGCGTGAAGCTCCAGCTGCCGTTGCCGGCCACGGAGGTGGTGCCAATCAGACGACCGTTGTCGTAGATACTGATGGTGCCGCCTGCCACGCCGCTGCTGCCGCTCAGGGTCGGGGTGGTGTCGTTGGTGACGTCACCCTTCTGCAGGTAGTCCGCATGCGGGGCCACGTCGTCATAGACGGTATCCAGCGTCGGTGCCTGCGGCGGTACGGTGGCCACGTTGATGATGTACTCACCGGACGGACCGGAGACGTTACCCACGCCGTCGGTCTCTTTCGCCGTCAGGGTGTACTTCCCGTCCGGCAGCGGCGTGGTCGGCTCCAGGGACCAGGTGCCGTCGGCCTGCACTTTCGCGGTGCCAATGACCTTGTCGCCGTTATAGACGGTGATGGTGTTGCCCGGCTCTGCGCCCGTACCCTTGATCAGCGGACGGTTGTCGTCGGTTTCCCCGCCGGAGGCAATCACGCCTGCGGTGTTCACGTCGTCGTAGACTTCGGTGATCGCCACTTTGCTGGCGTCAGGCGCGGTGTAGTCGGTGATCAGTACAAAATCATCTGATTCCGGCCCCGTGTTACCGGCCTTATCGGTTGCGGTAGTGGTGATATGGTGCTCACCCTCTGGCAGCGCGGTGGTTGGCGTAAATTGCCAGCCGCCATTTTCGTCCACCATGGTAGAACCAATCAGCTCCCCGTTATCATAGATATCGACACGGCTGCCCGGCTCTGCGGAACCTTTAAAGGTTGGGTTCGCATCATCGGTGGTGCTACCGCTGCTCAGATCGCCACGGCTGGAGCCGACGTCATCAGTCGCAACACCAATAACCGGTTTTTCCGGTGCCACGGTATCGACAGAGATATCAAAGGACGGAGAGGTCACGTCGTTTCCGGCCGGGTCTTTGGAAATCACGGTCAGGCTGTGATCGCCATCGGCCAGATCCTGTTCAGGGGTAAAGGTCCAGTTGCCATCCGGATCCACCACGGTGGAGCCCAGTACATCGTCGCCATCCATGATGGTTACGGTGCTGCCCGGCTTACCTTTACCGCTCAGTTCAGGACGTGCGTCATCGGTCACGGTGCCTGGCTTCAGGTTGCCCACGATCGGCCCCTGATCATCCACCACTTCACCCACGGTAACCTGGTTTGGATCCGGATCGACGGTGAAGGAGATCCCCGGAGACGGTTCACTGGTGTTGCCAGACGGATCGGTCACGGTAGTGGTGATCTCATGATCGCCTTTAGCCAGAGGCTTATCTGGCGTGTAGGACCATTTACCTTCGTCATCAACGATGACGGAACCGATCTTCTCGTCGTTATCGTAGATGTCCACCACGCTGCCCGGCTCGGCTTCGCCGCTCAGGGTCGGGGACTGATCGTCGGTGGTGTCGCCTGGACCTACCGGCCCCTGCTTGTCGCCCACGTTATCATTGATAACGATATTTTCTGCCGGAGACGGTGCCGCAGTGTCAATCACGATCGGGAAGGTACCGCTGATGCGCGCGTTGCCCGCTGCGTCAGTCGCAGTGACGGTGAAGGTGTGCTGACCATCCGCCAGCGCGGTATCCGGGGTGAATGACCACTTACCGCTGCTGTCCGCCTTGACGGTGCCAATCACTTTCCCGTTGTCGAGGATAGACACAACGTCGCCCGGTGCAGCGCTGCCGCTCAGGGTTGGGGTGGTGTCGTTGGTGGTTTCGCCTTTCTGCATTGGGCCGACGTGCGGCTCGGCGTTGTCCACAACGCTGTTGATGGACGGCTCGGTGCTGACCGGGATCAGAACGGTAATGTCGTAAGACGGTGCTTCACCCACTACGCGGTTGCCTACTGCGTCCTGGGTTTCCAGCGTCAGCTGATTAAGCCCTTCCACCAGCGGTGTATCCAGTGCCAGCGTCCAGTTGCCTTCACTGTTGACCACAGCTGAGCCCAGCAGATGTTTGCCGTTAGCATCCGTGCTGTAAACAAAGACGGTGCTGCCCGCTTCACCAATACCATTGATAACCGGTTTGCTGTCATCGGTGATTTCACCGCTGGCCACGTTACCCTGACGGCCGCCGACATCATCCATTACGGACGTAATGTTCAGTACATCGCTGCTTGCCACTGGTGGGGTGTAGTCGGTCACCAGCACAAAATCATCCGATTCCGGACCGGTGTTGCCCGCTTCATCCGTTGCGGTGGTGGTGATATGGTGCTCACCTTCTGGCAGAGGTGTAGTTGGCGTGAACTGCCAGGCACCGTTGTCGTCCGCAATCGTTGAACCAATATGCTCACCGTTGTCATAAATATCGACACGGCTGCCCGGCTCTGCAGAGCCGTTGAAGGTTGGGTTTGCGTCGTCGGTGGTGCCGCCGTTGCTCAGATCGCCACGAATTGTTCCCACATCATCCGTTGCGGATCCCAGTACAGGTTTTTCCGGGGCGGTCGCATCAACGGTAATATCAAAGGACGGAGAGGTCACCTCGTTTCCGGCCGGGTCTTTGGAAATCACGGTCAGGCTGTGATCGCCATCGGCCAGATCCTGTTCAGGAGTGAAGGTCCAGTTGCCGTCCGGATCCACCACGGTGGAGCCCAGTACATCGTCGCCATCCATGATGGTCACGGTGCTGCCTGGCTTACCTTTACCGCTCAGTTCAGGGCGGACATCATCGGTCACGGTGCCTGGCTTCAGGTTGCCCACGATCGGTCCCTGGTCATCCACCACTTCACCCACGGTAACCTGGTTTGGATCCGGATCGACGGTGAAGGAGATCCCCGGAGACGGCTCACTGGTGTTGCCTGACGGATCGGTCACGGTGGTGGTGATCTCATGATCGCCTTTAGCCAGAGGCGTGTCTGGCGTATAGGACCATTTACCTTCGTCATCAACGATGACGGAACCGATCTTCTCGTCGTTATCATAGATGTCCACCACGCTGCCCGGCTCGGCTTCGCCGCTCAGGGTCGGGGACTGATCGTCGGTGGTGTCGCCTGGACCTACCGGCCCCTGCTTGTCGCCCACGTTATCATTGATAACGATATTTTCTGCCGGAGACGGTGCCGCAGTATCGATCACGATCGGGAAGCTGCCGCTGGTGCGCGCGTTGCCCGCTGCGTCAGTCGCCGTGACGGTGAAGGTGTGCTTGCCATCCGCCAGCGCGGTATCCGGGGTGAACGCCCACTTCCCGTTGCTGTCCGCCTCGACGGTACCAATCACTTTCCCGTTGTCGAGGATAGACACAACGTCGCCCGGTGCAGCGCTGCCGCTCAGGGTTGGCGTGGTGTCGTTGGTGGATTCGCCTTTCTGCATTGGACCCACATGTGGCTCGGCGTTGTCCACAACGCTGTTGATGGACGGTGCAGTACTCACTGGGATCAGCAGATTGATATCGTAAGACGGCGCTTCACCGGCAACGCGGTTGCCCGCCGGGTCCTACGTCTCCAGGGTCAGCTTGTTCAGGCCTTCCGTCAGTGGAGTTTCTGGTGTCAGGCTCCAGGTGCCATCACTGCCTACCACCGCTGTACCAATCAGGTGTTTGCCGGAAGAGTCGGTGGTGTAGACAAAGACGGTGTTCCCGGCTTCACCGATACCACTGATGAGCGGTTTGCTGTCATCGGTGATGTCACCGCTGGCTACATTGCCCTGACGATCGCCTACGTCATCCGCAACGGCGGTAATATTCAGAACATTTGCTGAAGCATCAGGCGCGGTAGTGTCAACTTCAAACTCCAGCGCTTCCGAGGGGTCGCTGGTATTGCCCGCCTTATCCGTCTGCGTAACGGTGATGCTGTGATCGCCTTCACCCAGCGGTTTCTCTGGTTTCAGCGTCCAGTTGCCTTTATCGTCAATAACGGTTGTGCCAAGCACCTCGTCACCATCATAAATGGTCACGGTGTCGCCCGGTTCGCCTTTACCGCTGAATACCGGACGGGTTTCATCCGTGACGTCACCGCCTTTCAGCTGGCCCGTAATCGGCCCGGTATTATCCTGGGCATCGGCCATATCCGGTTTGGCTGGCGGCGTGGTATCCACAATAATCTGAATCGGATCGGAAGGATCGCCTTCATTGCCGAGCGGATCTTCCTCAACGACCACGACATTATGTTCACCCTCGGCAAGTTCATCCTTAGGTGTAAATGACCATTTACCTTCGTCGTCGACGATAACCGAGCCGATCTCTTTATCATTGTCTTTGATAATGATGGTATTGCCCGGTGTTCCCTCTCCACTGAAAGAAGGCTGACTGTCATCCGTCACATCGCCCGGTTTGAGCGGACCGGTTACCGGACCGGTATTGTCAATCACCTCAGGCGTTTCTGCTTTTCCCGGAGGTTCAGTCAATACAATAAAATCACGCTCATCAGACGGTTCGCTGACGTTACCCGCTTTATCCGTCTGGCTGACCGTGATGCTGTGGCTACCGTCAGTGAGGTTCTCGGAAGGTTTGAAATACCAACGGCCATCATCGTTAACGGTGGTTTCGCCGATCTTTTTACCGTTATCGTAAATTGCGATAGTTGCGCCAGCTTCACCGGTGCCGCTCATTTCCGGTTGAGGATCGTCGGTGTAAGCATCATCATGAATTTCACCGGTGGTTTTACCCACTTTGTCCATGATGTGTTCAATCGTCGGCGCTTTTGGCGCAACCGTATCAACAATGATGACAATCGGGTCTGATGGAGGACTCGCGTTGCCGTCAGGATCTTTTTCCACGACGGTCAGCTCGTGCTCGCCTTCGCCCAGTGGCTTATCAGGCGTATAGCTCCACTCGCCTTCATCATCAACGATAACGGAGCCAATCTCTTTGTCGTTATCGTAGATATGGATGGTGTCACCAGGCTTACCTTTACCAGTCAGCGTCGGCGTTGAGTCATCGGTCGTATCACCTGATTTTAACGGGCCTTTGATTGAGCCTTCATCATCCATTGTGGTGCCGATGCTCGGCTTATCAGGCGTGGAGTGGTTATCGCCGTCGTCTTTGTCCATCTCAGACAGCGCGAAAGCAGCCCCTACACCCGCCGCCGCAAGTGCAAACCATCCCAGCATGCCAAACAGCATGTCGTTGTCGTCATCCGGTGCCGTCAGAAGAGGCCCACCCGCGCCTAACGGTTCTCCGCCTAACGCCACAGGAGACATGCTGCCGTCAGCCATCAGATAGCCGGTGTCGTAGCTTTCGCCCGACAGAGGAACATAGGCGTAGAGTAATCCATCTTCCGCCATGCCCATCAGCACCGGGTTGTTAGGATCACCATTGAAGTAATCTTCAATAATTATGCTTGGCTGTGTATCGCCTTCCTGGATAATGTGCAGCGCCTTGTCTACGCGCTGCAGCGTAATATTTTCTGGAGCGAAGTCGTCGTTAATATTCTTCAATAAATATTTATTGCCGGGGATAAGTTTTACCTTAACCGTCCGGCCTGCATCTGCGGTCAACAACCGAGTTTTTCCGTCTCCGTTATTGACCGCTAAAATGACTTTATTGTCCGTCATACTTAAAGTCCTTGGTGAATTTCACTCACTAAATTGTGGATATATAAACTTTTTTGTTGATACACCCTGAACTACCTTACGTTGAAACCTTTCTGAGATAATTCATGTCCACAGGGTTCATCGACATGATGCTTAAAACTATCATGTCTGACCTCTTTATATGGGTAGGAAAAAACCACGCAACGCTCTACGCCGCATTAGGAATAGTTGACATCAAAAAGCTATTAATGAGTGAACAAGGAAGGAGGAGGAAAAGAATAATTAACGGTTAAGAACTTACACGAAAAGAATAATAAATCAAATTGATTATTTTAATAAAAATAACAGAATGAGATTTTTAATAAAAAATAAATTAAACAGGAACTCAGCCGTTCACCGCGTGACGACAGCAACGGGCCGGGTAGACGAGAGAAATTCAGGATTGAGGAAACGCAGAAATGAAAAAGGCCCACGTTATAAATAACGTGGGCCTGAATAGTGGCGGAACGGACGGGACTCGAACCCGCGACCCCCTGCGTGACAGGCAGGTATTCTAACCGACTGAACTACCGCTCCGCTGTGTTCCCTTGGGAACGAGGCGCATATTACGGTTTGCCTCTGAACTCGTCAACGCTTTTTCTCACGTTTTGAATCGTTTGCTGCAAAAATCACCCGAACGGTGATTTTACAGGCATTCTGGCATGCCTTACGCACGCCACATACAGCTTCCGCCCTTCTTCTGGACCAGATCCAGACGAGATTCGTGGTTGAGAAGCTCTTCATCACTCGCTAAAACAACCCGCAAGCGGCTGGCCTGGCGAACAACACGCTGAATTCCCGCTTCGCCCTGCGTCTGCTGAGATTCATTCTCCATGCTGAACTTCATTGACGTTTGACCGCCGGTCATCGCCAGATAGACATCCGCCAGGATCTGGGCATCAAGCAATGCCCCGTGCAGCGTTCGCTTGGTGTTGTCTATTTCATAACGTGAACAGAGCGCATCGAGGCTGTTACGCTTGCCGGGGAACATCTTCCTGGCCAGCGCCAGGCTGTCAGTGACCTTGCAGAAGGTGTTCGTTTTGGGGATATCGCGCTGGAGCTTACTAAACTCGTAGTCCATAAAGCCGATATCGAACGAGGCGTTGTGAATGACGAGCTCTGCGCCTTTAATGTAGTCCAGAAATTCGTCCGCCACCTCCGCGAAGGTCGGTTTATCCAGCAAGAACTCATCGGCAATACCATGAACGCCGAACGCTTCTGGATCCACCAGCCGATCGGGTTTGAGATAGACGTGGAAGTTGTTCCCCGTCAGACGACGGTTCACCACTTCAACAGCACCGATCTCAATGATCTTGTGCCCTTCGTAGTGCGCGCCGATCTGGTTCATACCGGTGGTTTCGGTATCAAGAACAATCTGGCGAGTAATTGCAGTGCTCATAGCGGTCATTTATGTCAGACTTATCGTTTAACTGAACGTTTCAAATACAGGAAGTCTACCAGAGATGCGTAAACAGGTAGAAATTTTCACCGATGGATCTTGTCTCGGTAACCCAGGGCCTGGCGGCTATGGCGCGATTATGCGCTATCGTCAGCACGAAAAAACTTTTAGTGAAGGGTATTTCCTGACCACCAACAACCGCATGGAGTTAATGGCGGCCATCGTGGCGCTGGAAGCCTTAAAAGAACATTGTGACGTGGTGCTCAGTACCGACAGCCAGTACGTGCGCCAGGGGATCACTCAGTGGATCCACAACTGGAAAAAACGCGGCTGGAAGACGGCAGATAAGAAGCCCGTCAAGAATGTCGATCTCTGGAAACGGCTGGATGCGGCGCTGGGCCAGCATAATATTAAGTGGGAATGGGTAAAAGGCCATGCCGGCCACCCGGAAAACGAGCGCTGCGATGAACTGGCGCGGACGGCGGCCGCTAACCCGGCACATGAGGACGCGGGCTATCAGCCTGAATCCTGATTACGGTTTTCTGTACTGCCGCGTGGCCCCCACGGTCTGGCGGATCGGCGTTTTGGTTTTGCTCTGCTTCATCGGGTTAAGCGTCAGGGGAATGGTTCGCTTACGCGCAACGATAAACTGCATGCAGCCTAATGCAGGCAAATGGGTACTCAGCAAAACGCCCCCTTTTCTGGCCCAGGGCAGTACCTGAAATCCGCCGTAGCTGAGCACTTCAAAATTCAGCAGCGAAAGCCAGTCCAGCTGGCGCATCATGGTGAACATCCGGCTGTTATAAGGAGGAGTGCGGCGTAATACGGGCACCAGCTTGCGCAGCCCCATCAGGCTCAGCGGATTAAACCCGCTTATCACCAGCCAGCCGTCATCTATCAGCACGCGATCGGCTTCACGCAGCATGCGATGAGGATCGCTGCACCAGGGTATCGTATGCGCCAGCAGGCACGCATCAACCGACTTTTCCGCAAACGGCAGATGTAAAGGGTCTGCCTTCACCTGAACGGGCGATCCGCCGAGAGAGACATGGACCTGATGTGAGATAGCGCAGCTTTCGGTATTGATTTCCGCGCTGAGATTGCCAATCTTAAGCAGGTGAAAGCCATACATTTTCGCGAGCCAGGGCTTAAGCTGTAGTTCTAATGCCTCGCGATAGTATTCACCCCAGGGCAATTCCGCCCAACGTTCCGGTGCTGCGACAGTCTGAGGTATCCTTGCCGGTTTCATCAAAACACCCGCCACGCTATAAGAGGTAATGTATGAATCTTATCAGTATTCCTGCCTTTGAGGACAATTACATCTGGGTTTTAGTCGATGACGCGCGTCGATGCGTCATTGTCGACCCCGGAGAGGCCGCCCCGGTTCTGCAGGCAATAAAAGAGAATGGCTGGCAGCCTGAAGCCATCCTCCTGACCCACCATCACCACGATCATACCGGCGGTGTGCCTGAGCTGCGCGCCCGGTTCCCGCATCTGGTGGTTTACGGACCGGCAGAGGCACAAGATAAGGGAATCACGCAAGTAGTCGAAGAAGGCAAAAATATCCTCATACATGAGTGGGAGTTTTCCGTATTTGCTACACCAGGTCACACTTTGGGACATCTGTGTTTCTACAGCAAACCTTATCTGTTTTGTGGCGATACGCTGTTTTCTGGCGGCTGTGGAAGACTGTTTGAAGGCACGCCAACCCAGATGTACCAATCTTTACAAAAAATTAATGCCCTGCCTGACGATACTGTAATTTGTTGCGCGCATGAGTATACATTAGGAAATATGAAGTTTTCTGCCAGCATTTTACCTGAGGATCGTGCGATTCAGGATTACTATCAGAAAGTGAAGGAGTTACGTGCAAAAAACCAAAAAACACTACCCGTAATTCTGAAAAACGAGCGTATAATTAATTTATTTCTTAGAACAGATGACATTGATTTAATTAATAAAATTAACCAAGAAACAAAATTGCAACAACCAGAACAGCGATTTGCATGGTTAAGGTCAAAGAAAGATAACTTCAGATAATTGCGGGTTGCCTTTTCAAAATTTCGCCGTTATCATCGCTCGTCTTTTAAGCAACTATTGACACACACATGAAGGCAAAAGCGATCTTACTCGCCTCTGTCCTGCTTGTTGGTTGCCAGTCGCAGAACGGCAGCAACGTACAACAGCACGCACAGAGCCTTTCTGCAGCTGGTCAAGGGGAAGCAGGGAAGTTTACAAGCTCAGCGCGTTGGTTGGACGATGGGACATCTTTCGCGCAGGATCAAAACTTGTGGACCTCTATTGGCGACGAGCTAAAGATGGGAATTCCGGAAAACAGCCGGATTCGCGAACAGAAACAGAAGTATTTAAGAAATAAGAGCTATCTCCACGATGTAACGTTACGGGCAGAGCCGTATATGTACTGGATAGCCGGGCAAGTTAAGAAACGTAACATGCCTATGGAGCTGGTACTCCTACCCATAGTGGAGAGCGCTTTTGACCCACACGCGACGTCTGGCGCCAATGCCGCAGGTATTTGGCAGATCATTCCGAGCACCGGGCGAAATTACGGTTTGAAACAGACCCGTAACTATGATGCGCGTCGCGATGTTGTCGCTTCCACGACAGCCGCTCTCGACATGATGCAACGTCTGAACAAGATGTTTGACGGCGACTGGTTGTTAACGGTTGCGGCGTATAATAGTGGCGAAGGTCGTGTACTGAAGGCAATGAAAGCGAATAAAGCACGGGGTAAATCCACCGATTTTTGGTCGCTCTCACTGCCACAGGAAACGAAGATTTACGTACCGAAGATGCTGGCGTTGAGTGATATTCTCAAAAACAGCAAGCGTTACGGTGTACAACTGCCAACACCAGACGAAAGTCGTGCACTGGCGCGCGTTCGCCTCAGCAACCCGGTTGATATTCAACAGGTTGCCGATATGACGGGTATGTCGGTAAGTAAACTGAAAACCTTTAACGCGGGTGTTAAAGGCTCAACGCTGGGGGCGAGTGGCCCACAGTATGTGATGGTTCCGCAGAAACATGCTGAACAGTTACGTGAGTCTTTAGCGTCTGGTGAAATTGCCGCCGTTCAGTCAACGCTGATTGCGGATGCATCATCAGTCAACAGCCGCAGCTATAAGGTTCGTAGCGGTGATACGCTTTCGGGCATTGCATCACGTCTTGGCGTGACAGCAAAAGATCTGCAGCAGTGGAATAACCTGCGCAGTTCAGGCCTGAGAGTGGGTCAGACACTGACGGTGGGTGCGGGTAGCAGCGCACAGCGTCTCGCCAATAACAGCGATAGCATTACCTATCGCGTGCGTAAAGGCGATTCACTGTCCAGTATCGCAAAACGACACGGCGTGAACATTAAGGATGTGATGCGCTGGAATAATGATACTGACAATCTGCAACCAGGCGACCAGCTGACACTGTTTGTGAAAAACAGCGCCACGCCAGACTCCTGATTACACGATACAAAGATAAAAAGGCACCGATTCCCCTCGGTGCTTTTTTTTTTACTTCGCTTTTTGCGCTTCAACCATGATGGTATCGCTGGTAAACGAACCGTCATCCTGCAATTCAAAGTAGGCCTTCACCTCTGAGGAAGCACTGTCCTGATACAACCGTATGGCCTGGCTTAACGCGTCCGGGGTGCGCATACGGGCGATCCACGAACTAAATTCCAGCGGTAAGCGATCGGTTATCAGTGAACGTGAAATTAAACCGGCCTCAGTGATAAACGTTAACCACTCCCCACTGGAATAATCCTGCACGTGCGAGGTGTCACGCAGCGCTTCAACCGTCTGCAGCCAGATGTTCCGTACAGGGTGACCCGGGGACATGACGTCCATAATGATGACGGTTCCACCCGGCTTCAGCACGCGTTTGACTTCCCGTAATGCCTGACCGACATCATGCCAGTGGTGCGCGGAGTAACGGCTGATAACAACGTCAAACGACGCCTCTTCGAAAGGTAAGGATTCGGCATAGCCCTGGCGCGTATCGACATTGTTGAGCCCTTTGGCTTTTGCCGCCTCCGCCACTACCTCCAGCATCTGGCTGGATAAATCATACGCCGTAACCTGAGCCACATGCTGCGCTGCTGTAAAGCTGGCATGCCCTGCTCCGCAGCCTAAATCCAGCACCGTCGCCTGCGGAAACGCCGAGAGACGCTCGCCGAGACGCACCAGATCGCGGCCGGAAGCATGAACGGCGCTGGTCAGATAGGCGCTTGCCTGGGAACCAAACTGTTTTTCGACGTTGTCGTGATGAGAGTGTGTTGTTGTCATTGTACTGTCCTTGCGTTGGTTAAAGTAAAGGGCAGCACTCAACCGGCCTGCCCCACGGCAGACCTGACTCACCATATTAATCAGGTTTGCCGGGACTGAATTCCACTAGTAGCGGGTTGTGATCGGAGGCGCGAGTGACCAGAACAGAGGCGTCATGCACGCTCAAACCACGATAGAAAACGAAATCGAGAGGACGACCGAACGCTTTCTTGCGCTGGTCATCACTAAAACGAACTTCACGCAGCGACATCTCCCGCGCAAAGCGATACAGCGCGTTCATGCGTGGACGGCTCCAGGCATTGAAATCCCCGGCCATAATAATAGGCCCACTGTGATGGGCTATCTGGTCACCAATCGGAAGTAACTGCTTACTATACACATCCACGCCCAGACTGAAGTTTACCGCATGGATGTTCACGACCATCAGCAGCCGCGTGTCAGGCAGTGGGTAGACCGTCACCAGCGCCGATTTTGCCAGTCGCAGGATAGGCTCGCGCTCGCGCAGCGGGCAGCAGTAAACCGGATGCGCGGCAGAAAGGGTCATCACGCCAGAGGGATGTTGCGGCAATACAAATGCGGGCACCTGGTCGGCGGCGAGATAGTTAGTGGTCGCAAACCTTACCAGCTCAGGCGTGGTTTGCGCCTCCTGCAGCAGAACCAGATGGGCATCTTTACCAAAGTTTTTGAGGACGGATAACCAATCCGCACGCTGCTGTTTAAAGATATTCCATACCAGCACCCGAATTTTTTCATCGCTGCTTAACGGTGTACCGGCAGGTAATGCCTGGCTGAGGCTCGCAAACGACCCGGGAGGCAAGATCCTCTCCGCGGGCATTCCGGCAACATAACGCATGGCATAGGTATTTTTTCGCACTTTTGGAAACAACCTCTGTAACATGAACCAGCCCGGAAAACGGACTGGTTCTAATGTTATAGGGATTTTAGGTCACACTTTCAACGCAATTACTGAGAAACCTCTTTCCAGTTTTGTAAGCAAGCACTTACTGAGGTTTAACCAAGCGCTACGCGAGAGGGTTTATCAAGGCGCCCGCTCAGACCAATCAGCAGGAAGGCAACGAGCACAATAACGGCACCAATCCACGGGGTTTGGGTTAATCCAAAGTGCTCCACCGTCTGCCCGCCAACGATAGAACCGATCGCGATACCAATGTTGAAGGCGGCAATGTTCAGACCAGAAGCCACATCCACCGCATTTGGCGTATAGCGTTCGGCTTTTTGTACCACGTAGACCTGCAGGCCGGGTACATTACCAAAGGCAAAGATGCCCATGACCAGTACCGTTACCAGCGCGGCGTACTGAATCGATGCCGTGAACTGGAAGAGCATCAGCAGAATCACCAGTGCCGCGAAGATAAACTTAAGCGCTGGTACAGCACCATGCTTATCCGCGAGCTTACCTCCCCAGATGTTGCCAATCGCCACAGAGATACCGTACCCCAGTAAAATCCAGCTTACCGCTGCAGGAGAGAAGCCGGCCAGATCCTGCATCATTGGAGCGAGGAAGGTGAATGCCGTGAACACGCCGCCGTAGCCCAGCGCCGTAATGGCATAGATGAGCAGCAAACGAGGATGTGTGAGCACCTTAATCTGATCGCTCAGTCTTGCGCTTGTACGGCCGGGAATATTCGACGGTACCAGCAGCAGACTGGCCACCAGTGCAATCACGCCCAGTAAAGAAACGGCGAGGAAGGTTTCACGCCAGCCGAAATGTTGCCCGATGAACGTCCCTAATGGTACGCCGGTGACCAGTGCGACGGTCAATCCGCCAAACATAATAGCAATGGCTGATGCGGCTTTCTCTTTGGGTACCAGGCTGGTTGCAATGGTGGAGCCAATCGAGAAGAACACCCCATGAGCAAGGCCAGTCAGCAGGCGGGCAATGACCAGCGTCGTGTAGTCCGGCGCCTGCCAGGCCAGTATATTGCCAGCCGTGAAGAGCACCATCAGCGCGACCAACAGTTGCTTACGCGGGAATCGCCCGGTTAATGCCGTCAGGACGGGCGCGCCGACAGCGACACCCAAAGCATAGATGGAGACCAACAGCCCGGCTGAAGGTAATGAGATAGCAAGCTGGTTAGCGATGGTAGGAACCAGTCCTACGATAACAAATTCGGTCGTGCCAATTGCAAAGGCACTGATCGTCAGGGCAAGTAGCGCCAGTGGCATAAAATACTCCGTATCATCAGGATTAAGATGACAGGCAGTATGCGCCAGTGGTTAAATAACAAAAATGGTCAAAATCTCAATAGAATTTTGCAGGTGGTGCAACAATGAAAGCAACCTCGGAAGAGCTGACAATCTTTGTCGCCGTCGTCGAAAGTGGCAGTTTTAGCCGCGCGGCAGAGCAGTTAGGGCAGGCAAACTCTGCTGTAAGCCGCTCGGTGAAAAAGCTTGAGATGAAGCTTGGGGTGAGTCTTCTCAACCGCACGACGCGGCAGTTGAGCCTGACGGAAGAAGGTGAACGGTACTTCCGCCGGGTGCAGTCTGTCTTACAGGAGATGGCTGCAGCAGAGACCGAGATCATGGAAACGCGCAGCACACCGCGTGGGCTATTGCGTATTGATGCGGCCACACCGGTAGTTCTGCACTTTCTGATGCCGCTGATTAAGCCTTTTCGTGAACGCTATCCGGAGATGACGCTCTCTTTGGTCTCCTCCGAGACCTTTATCAATCTTATCGAACGTAAAGTCGATGTGGCGATCCGGGCGGGAACCCTGACGGACTCAAGCCTGCGCGCGCGTCCTCTGTTTGCCAGCTACCGTAAAATCATCGCCTCACCACAATACATCGCTGAACACGGCAAACCTGAAACCGTTGAAGAGCTGAAGCAGCATCTGTGTCTGGGTTTCACCGAGCCGGTATCACTGAATACCTGGCCTGTCGCCTGCCCTGACGGTCAGTTGCATGAGATCACCTGCGGGTTGTCGTCCAACAGCGGGGAAACGCTGAAGCAGTTGTGTCTTGAAGGAAATGGGATCGCCTGTTTGTCTGATTACATGATTGATAAAGAAATTGCGCGCGGTGAGCTCGTGGAGTTAATGGCGGACAAGCGTCTGCCGGTAGAGATGCCCTTCAGTGCGGTTTACTACAGTGACAGAGCGGTGAGCACGCGTATTCGTGCCTTTATCGACTTTCTGAGCGATCATATTAAAACAGCTCCCGAAGGAGCTGTGTGAGGGTTAAGCGTACAGAGGGCGGGTCAATATTAATCCCAGTCTGGCGCTAAACCTTCCGGGCTCACCAGGCGATCGTTGCACTCCAGGGCAGCGATCGCTTTTTTGTCTTCTTCATCCAGCTGGAGATCCACAGCTAACAGGTTGCTGGCCAGGTTTTCACGCTTCGTTGAAGATGGAATAACAGCATAACCTTCACCCATCGCCCAGGCCAGGATCACCTGTGCAGCCGTTGCGTTATGTTTATTTGCAATACGTGCAATGACCTCATCTTTCAGCGCTTTACCGTATGCCAGCGTCATGTAAGAAGTGATGTGAATCCCGTGCTGTTTGGCCCACGCCACCACGTTGCGGTTTTGCAGATAAGGGGAGAGCTCAATCTGGTTGGTCGCAATGTTCTCTGCGCCAACGGCAGCAATGGCTTTTTCCATCAACGGAATGGTGAAGTTCGAAATACCAATTTGACGGGTTAAGCCCTGCTCTTTCGCTTCCAGCAGCGCCTGCATGAATTCTTCTACAGAAACGGCATCATTCGGAGATGGCCAGTGGATCAGGGTCAGATCGACATAGTCAGTACGCAGCTTCTTCAGGCTCTCTTTCAGGCTTGGGATCAGCTTGTCTTTACTGAGGTTCTCGATCCAGATTTTGGTGGTGATAAACAGTTCGTTACGCGGTACACCGCTTTCTTCAATCGCCTGGCCAACCGCAGCTTCATTTTCATAAATCTGCGCGGTATCAATTGCGCGATAGCCAAGCTCAAGGGCGGTTTTGACCGATGCGATAACAACATCGTCTTTCAGGCGGAAAGTGCCCAGGCCTAATGCAGGGATAGTCATGTCATTCCTCGTTATTCGTAATGTTCGTTAACTGAGGAAGATTATCGCTGCTGGCGTTATGCTGAAAAAGGTCGTAAAACGCAGAGGATTTTTGCTGATGTAGCAATAATTGGGAAGCAGATAAGAAAAAAGCCCTGAGCGTTAACTCAGGGCTTTTAATAAGTGGCGGAACGGACGGGACTCGAACCCGCGACCCCCTGCGTGACAGGCAGGTATTCTAACCGACTGAACTACCGCTCCACCGAAGACTGCTGTAACTACC
>NZ_JBMKHJ010000018.1:0-85607 GCF_049237265.1 Enterobacter cloacae complex sp. IR5384
TGATGATCTGTTCGTCGGAAAAACGCTTCTTCATGGGGATGTCCTCATGTGGCTTATGAAGACATTACTAACATCGGGGTGTACTAATCAACGGGGAGCAGGTCATCTCAACTATATGATTTATTAGAACATATTTGATTCGTACTAAGCAGACTCATCGCTGAGAGCCTGCTTAGTGACGGGAGAGCATAAGGGACATCGTGTAGCCTACTGGTGATACACAGTTTTTGTACCACTAAGGCTATGGAGGAGAGATTTCAGTACTATAGCGTATAGCTATCAAGTACTTACCCAGAAATGGGTGGGGGCCCTGCCAGGTGCCGTTAGTACTAAATTGTGCTGGTTAATCAATTGATTATAGTGGTAGTACTACAACAGTACTGTACCACTCTCGATAGTACCGTCCAGCACAAAATCTTGCAAGGTAACGTGTTTCAATAGATTTATTATTATGTTTATTGATTTTTCTTTTTTATATCCTGCCTGACCGCAAGGTCGCATAAATTTATGCACCACTTAGAAAATACATGAATACTTCTAAAACAATTTACGAATGTATCAGTAAGAAAGTACAAAGATACTCGCTAAATCATCTAATAATGTACCAGTTAAAAAGTACAAAGATAGTGCCTAAATGATATATGATTTTTTGACTTGAATAGTAATGATATTGTCAAGAAAAAGTTGCAACTATTCCTTGATTGGGGCAATTTTGCCCGTTAACATATAGCCAATCGAACATAAACAGCAGCCGTAGGAGGTTAACCATGAGATGAGTTTTAATTTAGAGGAGTGACAAAATGTCAAAGAAAAACGGTAAAATACAAACCAAAAATAAGATCAGGACTAATAGGAAGTCATTGAACAAATCAGTACGAAAAAAAGAAAAGGTTAATTTCATTCAACTAACATTCTCTCAGTACGAGAATATCCTACTAGGTGATATGACAAGTGCCAGGATTTGTAATTTACTTAAAGTGAATTGCGATAAAGATTTCATTAGCAATCTACGCAAAAATAAAGTGCCAGAGTATAGTGAATGGTTCAAGAAGGTACGTGGAGTATAAACCCCGCCCATTTTCTTCTGAAATAGAAAGCCTGAGTATTAGGAATACATCAGGGCAATATTAATTAACATCTTCCATAGGGGTATTTATCATGGCAAAAAAAGAAAGGATTTATGACAATAAAAAGTTAGAAGAAGCATTAAAACGTGTTACTTACAGTGGCCTAACATCAGAAGCAACTCTAATAATTAACCAGACGATTCAAGAGTGTAAATCATTGGGAAAGTACAAGTTACCTGTTAAAGATGTCTTCTACATCGTCAAACACGCTACAGAGCTTTCAAAAGTACAGGTTAAGTATTATCTTATCTTAACCCGTTCAGAACAGATGAAGACATTAGCAGCAAGTGAATCTTCTATCGAGAAATACAAATTAGCCTGTACCGCAGTTGCTACAGCACTGGATAAGTTTGTAGAAGAGGGGGGAATACTATGTGGATTAAAGAAAGCATCACCTGGTAAGCCATTGACTGATGAACAGCATAACGCAGTACAGGAACTATTGGACAGTAAAGCCTCGGCGAAAGCTCTAATCGCATATCTACGAACAGTTACTTAAACATAACTATAACCGTAACTTAAAACTGAAAAATACGGTTATTGTAGTTGCTAGTGAGTGGTTATGCGGGTAAAGGCATGTGAAATCAGTATCTTACGCATATTCTATTCAGTAAAATGAATAACCGTAACTTAATATAATATTACCTTTGACTGATATTTTAAATGTATTTGTCTTACTGATATTCAGTTTCTAAAGAGCCTAACTCGCTTTGCTCGTTAGTCTCTATAAAAACCAAATATTAGATCGTAACTTTGCGTTTTTCTCGCCAGTACTCGAAAGAACGCCAAAGCCCTTACTCGCTCTCGCTCAGACAGATAACAGTACTGACAAATGAAGTACTCAAAGTATTTTTAGGTCGGATTATCAATTTACAAGGGGCATCAAATGCCCCCATGTTTATGATTTTATGTAATTAGGATTTCTGAATCTAAAGAATCGTGGTGATTCTTTATCATTGTTCGATATGTCTGCAACAGTTTTATCGCAGTAATATAAGGTCGTTCCAGTGCTATATATGATAAGGATAATATAAGAGACATTTAATACCATGCTTTGATTCCATATCTGGTGCATGGAAAGTATAAAGCAAGCGTACCATATAGCTATAATTAGCTTGCTTAGAAATATATTAATCTTAGTGACTGATGGGCGTTTGGTTCTATGGTTTTCGAAGAAGAAAAGTTTATAAAGGTTTCCTGTGACATAATATTCAATTTTATCAATTATAAACTCCCAGTTTTCTTGCCAATACTTACTACCGATATTCACATAACAAAAACATAAAGCAAAAACAGAACCAATGATCGCAAGTGCAGGGGCTAAGAAAGTATAGTTTTTATGGGTGAACAAATAACCAAATGCAGCTGTTATTACAGTGAAGAATGCGAAGAAGTATGTAGCACGCTTCCAATAGAGATCTATTTCAAACTTTCTTATGTCGTGGGCTTTATCAAGTGCAAGGGTGATTTTTTTATGATCAATTGAATCTTGGATGATTGGACCTTCACAATCAATAAATTCTGCGAAAAAGTCCTTATCTTCTGGTCTTATTTCAATAACTTCTTTATTATTCTCGTCCATAATCAAATCGCTTTAGGATAAAACGGAAGTATACAAAGAATTTATTCGTTCTGTATACTACGAGAAAGTACTCCCCCTTGCTAATGGGTAGGTTTGTTGGGTGTGAGGGGTAATACTCAAAACGGCAGTTATTCTTGTCCACAAAACCAACCATCTTCCCTCGCCAGATAAGCTAACCCTTCCAGTACTGACCAGAGCGAAGCGACTTCGATCCGATTTATCCCCCTCCATGATGGTGTTCCCGACAAAACGCACAAGAAGCCCCCCTGAAAGCGATTTTAGCCAAAGGCTGAAATCCCAAGCCATATGCGATAAAGAGACCTTAGCGGTTTTCTGAGGGCGTTTAAACGGCAGACCCAAACCATACTTCTGGTGTTTCCGAAGTACTGACCAACGTCTGATCGTTTTTACCTATTGATTTTCCTTCAATTAATAGATATCGATAGATTTAAACGATCAAAAATTAAAAATTGATCGTTTTTGGCGATCAATGTATTGCGAAGTGATACTATGATTGCCTTTGATACACAACGTTTGAGGGATTTTATGGCCGGGCTTGTCGTTTTCATCATTTGTGTGATCCTTGCAGTACTTACTTTCAGGAAAGTTTCAAACTATTCCAGAAATAAAGGTCGGGGAAAGTTCCGTACTTTGATTACGTCGTTAGGCATGAGTTTTATTGTCTTTGTCGTTTCGGTAGGTATCGGTTCCGGGGTTGTTTCACAAGATAAAAGTACTGATGCAAAGGCTTCAACGTCTACCAGTACTGAAAAGGCCAAAACCAATGTTTATAAATGCGATAAGTTCGATGCAATAATACAAACTCGACAGGGAACAAAAAGCGATTCAGGTTACTATTCAGATAAAGGAATTTTAATTTATTATACTATATCCGATAATGAATTAATCAGTCGAATGCCAATTCCCGGCGATAAAGATAGTGTGTATACTGCTAAATTCAACAAGATTGCAGCAGATGGTTCAAGGAAGTACGGAAATTCGTCAAGTAATTATTTTGTATCTGTACTTAATGATAATAATATAAAAGTAATTGATGTTGAATTTAACCATAATGCAACCATTACACAAATTTGTTCTAAACAATGATTATATTCAAGGGGAAGAACAGATGAAAAGAGCATTATCAGTACTGTTGTCGATAGTTCCATTAACCACAATTGCGGCTACTATTCCTGACGGTAAAACTGAAAAGCCGTTCGTAATTGATGGGGAAGTTATTTGTTTGAAAGAAATTCAGAAGCAAATCACCCCTTATCTCAAATCTTTTGAAGAAGAAAGCGGGGTTAAGTACAAGTACAATGTTAAATCTGGTTTATCGTACAAAGATACTGTAGGGCTGCGGTTACAGATCAATCGTGTGGATTCGGGATTGGATATGCGTGTTGCGGATCTTGATTACTACTGGTTACAGGAACGCGGCAGCCTGTGTCAACCAACATACATGATAGTTGACCGTTCTCAATGAACACGAGCTAGATAAGGTCGCGGAAGCGGCCTTCGTCGAGGACAATTGAAACGCCGATAACATTACTGGCCTTAAACAAAGAAAATTATAAAATTATAGTTTTCTTGCTTTTAGTGCTAAAAGTAAAGGAATCGTTTACGCAAATAAAAATAAAGGCTATTTTTTTCTACACGAATTAAAATATCACTTAATTTGTATTTAGATCTTGATTTTGCAATTTCTGCTTTGTATTTTGTGGCTGTGGCTGTGGCTGTGGCTGTGGCTGTGGCTGTGGCTGTGGCTGTGCTTTTACCTCTTCTTCTAATTTATTACTCGGTGACATATTATTATCTAAGCAAAACAACCCCAATACCACTATTGCAATAACAGCATTAAAACTATTCCAAATAATTGAAAATCTTTTCCGTCGGGACTCTATGTATGCAGTGTCATCTGCTTTTAATTTTTCTGTATTAATTATGTTATTTAAATCGTCTTCATTAAGAAGATCTTTATATCTGTTTTTGATTGTGTCATAACGGCTGAGTAATCTATCTTTTTCTTCCAATACTTCTTTATTTGTAAAATACCAATAGACAACAGAGAATAAAATAAACACCAGAGTTACAACTAGAGTTTCTAAGGTTACAGTTCCTCTATAACTATTAGATGTGATTATCTTAATGAGAAATACCGAAATAAAGAATGTTATAATACTCCAAAAACTAGTTTTGAAGGTGGAAAACATGTTTTTAGTAATGTCAGATGCTTTGTCTGATTGCCCAACGAGAAACTCAGAGATTTTATTTTTTATTTCAATGTATTGCTTTACATTATCCTTAAGGTATATGTCATAGCCCGATTCTATGGACTTTAATGTGCCATGATTTATCGATGTCATACTCTTATCCACCATATGAATGGATATTATATTTCGAGCAAGACCAATTTTATCTATGAAGTTGCCGCTATTATAGACCCACTTGTAAATATCGAAAAGCTCACTTGTACTGTTATTGCTCATGTCATTTATTGCAATAACTTCACTGATTAGTCTATAACCTTTGAATTTATAATCAATATATAAATCATTACTATCATTCTCAACTGAAATTTCAGATGTATCAGCGAGATAAACAATGAGAAAAGTTGTTAATAGAGAATCAAATGTGTTTTTTATATCAGAATGACAAGACCCTGAAGGGGACAGGAAAAAATCATCGGGAATGAATTTATATTGTGAATCATTTATAAAATGGCAGCTTTTATTTCTTTTTGAGATGATGGAATCCCGGGCTATGCTGAGAGTATTAGAACCAACCAAATCTTTTTGGCTAACAAATTTGATTGTTTCACTACCAAAGGAGTTAATGTCGTCCCAGACATTAAAAAGCAACTCCTTATGTAGATCAAAGCAGTTAAGATATGTCAGAATACTGGATACATTCGCCCCAAAGACATTTTTGATGAAATTATCAAAGTTAAATATATGTATTTTATTGTCTTTATCTAAGGCGATTTTTTTATCAATAGAAATGCAAATAATAATGGTATCATCAGTTTCTGAAAATTGAATAGCATTGTCAATTTTATCTTTAACTTGTTGAAGATCACTACAATATTCTGGGGAAATAAGAAGGGTGAATGAATCACAAGTCTGAAACTTAAAGTCAATTTCAATATCTAGATTGTTAGCTATGACTTCATTTGTTAATTCTTCCACCCGTTGAGAATAATCTTGATGGATAGTAGTTTCTAAAATACGATATTCAGCCTTAAATAAATGAAAGTTGTCGCAAGAAGAAACTTCTTGCGATGGCATGAATAAATCGGCTATTTTAGATACTATATTCATACGTTATCTTCTTTTCCTGCACTAAATTCTTCGTAACCAGTATCTGAGTAGATTTTCAGATATTTACCTAACGCATCTGATTCGGGAACAATTTTTTTACGGAAATCAGCAACTTCCCCGTTGATTCTTAATTCAATGTTGTCCGACAAAGCTATTGTTTTCTTTATTCTAGCACGAATTACATTTGGTTCTAATTGAAATTGCCTATCAAATTTCGAGTTTTTATGATCTGGTAATGCTTTAAATTTCTCGATTATTTGGTCGAAACGTTCATCAATAGCAGGGCTTTCTGGCTTATGTGAACGTACTTTCTCTACTAATTCATCGTATGCAAATTGCTCATTGTTTCTAAAGTAAGCAATAATGTCATTACGCATATACCAATAATCCACGGAAGAGTGCTTTTCTACTTCCCTTTTAAGGAAGTTTTCAATTGAACCAAACGCATTTTTTGTATTAAGTTCAGAACTTTGAAGTTCTATAGTACTGAGGAAGTTTTTCCACCAATATTCACTAATTGAAGCTCCACTATCCGATATAAGAATCTCTTCAACATCATATGTGTTGCTGAAGCTAACTAAACATGATTTTTGGAGCCTTTGACGATTAAGAGGAAGTCCTTTTTTGATTTTTGACTCTATCTCATCAAAAAAATCGCTATGTTCAATTTTAAGTATTACGAAATTGAAATTATTGTCACGAGAAAGTGATAAAATTAATAAGGCTCCTTTTTTAATTTTTTTCTTCATAGCCTTAATTTTATCTTGAGCATCTATTTCCACGGACAAAAGTTTTTCAGCAATTCCAAGTGTTCTCTTGTCCCACTCGTTTTGATCATTAACAAGCACGTTAAGATGAGCAGGGACAAATTCTTCTATTGCTCTGAATTTAAAGGATTTGCTGCGAGTATTTTCCAGTAACTCATCTAACAATTGGCCGCAATACTTCTGAAAATCGCCCTCACCGTGTTCAAGGTCTACCCTACTTGCTTCTGCCTGTTCTACGGATATGTTAAACATTGCGTGTGATATAACTTTAAGTTCACTCATTGCTGATAAGTCCTTATAAGAAATCAAATCACAGCACTGGTTATTCATACAGTATATTCCGAATGAATCTATCTACCAGCACCTTTACAAAAAATTAGAAGAGGTTGTCACTAACATAAACACTGCCGACTGCGATACATCTAATTAAACATGAAAAATTCTCTATAAGCCAGACAGTTAGCTCGATTTGTCTATGCGTAAATGGATATTATTTCATTGGAAATAGTAACTTATTGTTATTGATGTGCAGTATTCCTAGTGCATCATATGTATACCTCAAGCAGACCTACACAGATCTCCATTCAAAGTGGTTCATTAAATTGGTTTTACAACCTAAAACAGACTGTATATAATGAACCACCTAAAGCAGACTGATGGTGGTTATCATGCGTGTATGGGCATATCTAAGAGCATCCACGAAAGAGCAAGATGCGAATAGGGCATTGAAAGAGTTAGAGGCTTTTGCTCATTCACATGATCTGAAAATATCAAAGTACTTCAAAGAGAATGAATCAGGTGCAAGCCTCCAACGTCCTCAATTATTCTTACTCTTAGAAATTGCTGAACGGGGCGATATTATTCTTTGTGAACAGATCGATAGGATCTCTAGACTCACAGCAGAAGATTGGAAAACCCTACGAGCACTCATCGAATCCAAGGGGATCAGGGTTGTATCGTTAGATTTGCCTACGAGCCATCAGCTTTTGCATGTTCAGGATGAGTTCACCGCTCGTATGTTTGAAGCAATGAATTCAATGATGCTCGATATGCTGGCGGCAATCAGTCGCAAGGACTATGAAGATCGCCGCAGACGACAAAAGCAAGGTATTGAAAAGGCCAAGAGAGAGAAAAAGTATCGTGGTCGTCCAGTTGATGAGAACTTGCATCATAAAGTACAAGAATTACTGTCTGACGGTAAAAGCTGGAGCAAAATTCAGGCTTTGATCGGTTGTTCAAGGGCTACTATCGCAAAGGTGGCTAAAAACTCATCTCTTACAGAAGAATAGTGGGTAAGAAAGGGCAGAGTAGACCAGCACTGCCAGATTGTTAACAAATATAGCGGCATAGGGTTAATGAAGGGTACTTACAGTTTTGTAGTGAACGAATCCTTTCGATATCTATCCACTTTTTGTGATGAAAATCAATTTAAACACAATATGTAGTGTTGAGTGGTTGGTTTTGTCGCTATATGCTGATGTTTCCATGGAAATAGAGGGTTCGATTATGGGTAAAGATCAGCATGTTGTTCCTCATGATGGCGGTTGGGCCGTTAAGGGTGCAGGAAACAGTAAAGCGACATCCGTTCATTCAACAAAGCAATCTGCGGTGGAAGCTGCAAGAGGGATTGCTACAAATCAAAGAAGTGAGCTTGTGATCCATAACAAGGATGGCAGGATCGCAAAAAAAGATTCGCATGGTAACGATCCTTGTCCACCAAAGGACAAGAAGTAACTGAATAAGGGGCTTGTCGCCCCTTTTTTATGTACATCGGATAAGCACTTCCGACACTATAAATTTCGAAAAGTACATGTCATGTCCCCAACCCTTAAAGCACGTTACCTTGCAAGATTTTGTGCTGGACGGTACTATCGAGAGTGGTACAGTACTGTTGTAGTACTACCACTATAATCAATTGATTAACCAGCACAATTTAGTACTAACGGCACCTGGCAGGGCCCCCACCCATTTGTGCTTCTGGCAACATCTCCCCGTTTTTTACTTCCTTCCGGCATGGCTATTCCACAGAATTAACAGGGTTTAATTCGTGGTGTAATATATATTTCATCGCGCTGAAATATTACTGTCATAAACTTGTAATAATAGACTGTCATTTTATTTCTGGGCGTCTTTTTTCTGTCATAAGTTAAAAATATATATCTGGATTACATTGTTAACATCGTGTATTAAATAAAGCACTTATTCCGAAGGGAAGTGACAATCATGGCTACTGCGGTATTAAACGTTAAGATTGACGAAGCGCTAAAAGAAAGACTTCGCCACTATGCGGAAGTGAATAACGAAAACTTAAGCGTGACCACAGAGAAGTTGCTGCTGCTGGCATTTGAAGCCGCAGACGAGGTGGGAGTATCGGAAGAGGATATTGATAATCAGCATACGGAAGAAGAGAGTGTAACGCCTTTTACTCCTAAAGAAATCAAAGCCCTACGTAAACTTCTGAAGAAGAGAAAATGAAACAACAACTATCGACCGCCAGTGACTACAAAGAAGCCTGCGATCTGTTGCGTTCAGGCTACGTGAAGCATGTCCGTCTTGGCTGGAATGTAGGAAGTGATGAGTTCTTTCGTATTGCGTCTGACTGGTGTGATACCGGCGCAAAAATAAAGAAAGACGGTGAAAGTTTTGTTATTTCACTGAAAGGTTTTCCTATTCCTCCTCAGCACTGATTCCTGACTGGTGAAAACTGCTGACTGCCGTATGACAGTCAGCAGTTTTTATTTTATGATCCACTTCAAACTTTTATATTAAACAAGACTGCGTTTTACCGACGGCGCGGTTTTATTTAATGCGAGCCAAACCGGTTTGATTCGTAGCAACGCCTGCTCAAGCTCTGCCGACTCGAGCGAGAAGGGCACGCGTAAGTAGCGGTCAAACGCACCCGATAACCCAAAGCGTGTGCCGGTTCCCAGATTAATCCCCAACATCTCTGCACGTGCGGCGAGTTGTGTCGCCAGCATGCCCGGCAGCTCGATCCAGTAGGATAGCCCGCCTTCCGCCTCCTGAAACCGCCACTGGGGAAAATGTTCGCGCAGCAGTTCACCGCAGCGGTCGCGTCGCTCCTTCAGTATTTTCCGGCGCGCAGGCAGAAATGTCTCGCTATTGTTGATAAGCCACAGCGTGGCCAGCTGTTCCAGCAGCGGCGAGCCTAAATCCAGCGTATCCCGCGTCTGGGCAAGTGTGGCAATGGTGCGCGACGAGGCGCGGATCCAGCCGAGGCGCAGCCCACCCCAGAAACTTTTTCCCGCCGAACCCAGGGTGATCACCGTAGCCTGCTGGTTAAACGACGCCAGCGGCGGCGGGGGCGGTGCTTCAAACCAGAGATCGACCATCGTTTCATCGACCACCAGCGTGGTACGGGTGCGAGCGGCAATGTCGGTTATTGCCTGACGGGTGGCGATATCCATGCATCGCCCTGTTGGATTGTGAAAATCCGGCATCAGGTACGCCAGGCGCGGTGCTGTCTGTGCCAGCGTGGCGGCAAAGCCATCCGTATCCCAGCCGCTTTCCGGCAGCGACACGCCCACCGGCCGACACGATGCCCCCTGGATGGCTGCAATCGCCAGCGGATAGGTGGGATGATCGACCACGACGCGATCGCCCGGGCTGGCCATCATCCGCAGTACCAGCGCAAAACCGCTGACGGCACCATTAACCACCATCACTTCGTCTGCGCGGGTCGGCAGCCCGCGTGCGGTATAGCGAGCGGCAATGGCGTCGCGCAGAGCCGTCAGGCCGAGCTGATCGTAACCGGTCAGCGTAAGATGCTGGGTGATCGCGGTGAGCGCCCAGGTGTAAGCCTGGTGGATCTCTGGCCCGGCATTCAGGGCGGCAGTGGAGAGATCCAGCGCTGCGCTTGCCGCTGAAAGCGTCGGTACGGCACGGGTATCGGGCAGGATCACGCGTGAACCGCTGCCGTGGCGGCTCTCCAGATACCCTTCCTCTCGTAGATGGGCCAGCGCGCTGCTGATGGTCGTCCGGCTTACATCTAACGCCGTGGCCAGTTCACGTTCACCGGGCAGGCGCGTGCTCAAAGCCAGCCTGCCGTCGAGGATCAGCAGGCGCAACGCGTCGGCCAGCTGTCGCCAGAGCGGGGTTCGGGACGGGGTTTGTTGCCAGTGGCCCAAAAGGCGAACCAGCGACTGACTTCCGAAACGGCGTGATGACATATGCAGTCCACTATTTGAAAACTGGACATTAATCATAGTGCCATTTTCGAACAAGATGAAAGCCTGGTTCACTGGAGAAGCTAAAATGGTACGTCGTCTGCTGCAACTGTACGTAGGTTTAGGCCTGTATGGGCTTTCAACCGCGATGTTTATTCGTTCGGATCTGGGGGTTGACCCGTGGGATGTGTTTCACCTTGGGGTGGGATTACAGCTGGGGATGACCATCGGTACGGTGATTATTTTGACCGGCGCTGCGGTGCTGCTGCTGTGGATCCCGCTGCGTCAGATGCCTGGGCTGGGAACGCTCAGTAACGTAGTCTGTATTGGCCTGGCGGCGGATGCCTCGATGGCCCTTATCCCCGAGCTGGATCTTCTCCCCATTCGGATTGCTCTGCTGGTTGGGGGCATTGTGCTGAACGCGATAGCAACCGGTATGTATATCGGTGCCGGGTTCGGGGCGGGCCCACGCGATGGACTGATGACCGGCATTCACGCCCGGCTGGGGTGGTCAATCCGCAGCGTTCGAACCTCAATTGAAGTGAGTGTTCTGCTGATTGGCTGCGTCCTTGGCGGAACGTTTGGCGTCGGGACGGTACTGTATGCCCTGACCATCGGCCCGCTTATCCAGCTCTGTTTGCCGTGGTTCCGTCAGAAGCCGCGTACGGATAACGTTCCTCAGCCAGAGCGGGTTGTTTAATTTTGCGAAGCGCTCACAGGTATTAATGGCCGCGCTGTGCCACAATAGACGGCTCTGTTAACACCAAGCCGGAACGCATGAAAGCCATTACCCTCTATGATGTTGCCCTCCTTGCGGGGGTGTCTTATCAAACCGTTTCCCGTGTGATTAACGACGCGGAGCATGTTTCTGCCCGGACACGGGAAAAGGTGCAGCAGGCCATGGCGGAGCTGCACTATGTTCCTAACCGTGGCGCGCAGCAGCTGGCGGGCAAGCGCACCCGTACGCTGGGACTGATCACTACCGATCTGGCGCTGCATGCGCCTTCGCAAATTGTCTCTGCGGTCAAATCCCGGGCGGTAGAAAAGGGGGCGAGCGTACTGATCTCAATGGTGGAACATCCGCAACAGTGCCAGGCCGCGCTTCAGGAGCTGCTGGCACAGCGCGTGGAAGCCCTGCTGGTGAACGTGCCGTTTGACGATCCCCATGCCGAACAACTCAAGGCACTGGCGTCGCCCGTGCCGGTGCTGTTTCTGGATGTCTCTCCGTCGGCAGCGGTCAACAGCCTGGTGTTCAATGCTGAACAGGGCGCTCGTCTGGGCGTTGAACATTTGCTGTCGCTCGGGCATCAGCGTATTGCATTGCTGAGCGGGCCGGAAAGCTCTGTTTCCGCTCGTGCCCGTCTGGCGGCATGGAAAGCCGCGCTGGCGGAAGCTGGCCTTGAGGCGGCGGCGGTGGCCTACGGCGACTGGAGCGCAGCCTGCGGTTATGAGAAGGGGCATGCGCTGTTGTCTGCTGCAACGTTACCGGACGCCATTCTGGTGGCTAACGATCAAATGGCGCTGGGGGTGATGCGGGCCTGCGCGGAAAAAGGGGTGACGATCCCGGGCCAGATATCGATTGTGGGGTTTGACGATACCGCCGACAGCGCCTGGTTTTCACCTCCGCTTACCACCATCCGTCAGGCATTTCGCGAGGCAGGTGAACAAAGTGTGGAGTGGCTGCTGACTCCCGCCCGCCATGAAGCCTGCTGGCAGGTTCAGTTGCCCGTCACGTTGATTAGCCGACAATCCAGTGCCCGTCGCACCCCTCAGCAGGCCGATCGTGAGGATCTTGCGCAGCAGCTCAAAAGCCTGGCCCTGCTGGCAGAGCAACTTGCCCGCCAGTAACACTTTTGTGATCTGACTCGCTACACGGCGATCCCGCGCTTTACCGCGGCAGTTTGCCAGGGCATGTTGAGTGGAATTGTGAGCGCTTCGCAAAGAGGAAAACATGTCCAATACTGTCTCGCTGACTCTCAGCGCACTTCTGGCCCGTCGGGACTGGGAAAATCCCGGCGTCACCCAGTGGAACCGGCTGGCGGCGCATGCGCCATTTCACAGCTGGCGTAATGAACACGCCGCCAGAGAGGATGCGGCATCCATCAGCCGACGTTCCCTGAATGGGGAGTGGCGATTTAGCTTCTTTTCTGCACCTGAGCAGGTTCCGCAGGCATGGACAGGCGAAGATTGCCCGGATGCCGTTGCGATGCCGGTGCCGTCAAACTGGCAGATGCAGGGGTTTGATACACCTGTTTACACCAACGTCACCTATCCCATTCCCGTCAATCCGCCCTTTGTTCCGGCAGAGAATCCGGTCGGTTGTTACTCGCTCACATTTGAAGTGGAGGACGCGTGGCTCGAGGGCGGGCAAACCCGCATTATCTTTGATGGCGTGAACTCGGCGTTTCATCTCTGGTGCAACGGTCAGTGGGTGGGGTATTCCCAGGACAGCCGTCTGCCGGCCGAATTCGATCTCTCGGACGTGTTGCGTGCTGGCCAGAACCGCCTGGCCGTGATGGTTTTGCGCTGGTGCGACGGAAGCTATCTGGAAGATCAGGACATGTGGCGCATGAGCGGGATTTTCCGCGATGTGTCGCTGCTGCATAAGCCGGAGACGTACATCGCGGATTATCAGGTGGTCACCGACCTCAATGCGGAGCTGGATCGCGCCGTGCTGAAGGTAGATGTCGCCCTGGCGGGCGCTCACTTTGCGGAGTGCGAGGTGGCAATAACGCTCTGGCGCAACGGTGAACGCTGTGCCAGCGCCACCCGGCGGCCAGGCTCGGCCATTGTGGATGAACGTGGCAACTGGGCCGAGCGGTTGACGGTGGCGATCCCGGTTGCGTCACCCGCCTTATGGAGTGCTGAGACCCCAGCGCTTTATCGGCTGACGATCGCGCTGCTGGACCCGCAGGATGAGGTGCTGGAGATTGAAGCCTGTGACGTGGGCTTCCGCCGCGTTGAAATCAGCAATGGCCTGCTGAAGCTCAACGGCAAGCCACTACTGATCCGCGGGGTCAACCGGCATGAACATCACCCGGAAAACGGCCAGGTGATGGACGAAGCGACGATGTGTCGCGATATCGAAATCATGAAGCAGCACAACTTCAACGCCGTGCGCTGCTCGCACTACCCAAACCATCCTCTGTGGTACCGGCTTTGCGATCGCTATGGCCTGTATGTGGTTGACGAGGCCAATATCGAAACCCACGGCATGGTGCCGATGAGCCGTCTCGCTGACGATCCCCGCTGGCTGCCCGCCATGAGCGAGCGCGTGATCCGCATGGTGCAACGCGATCGTAATCATCCGTCCATTATCATCTGGTCGCTGGGCAATGAGTCTGGTCACGGTGCAAACCACGACGCGCTGTATCGCTGGCTAAAAACCGCCGATCCGACGCGCCCGGTTCAATATGAAGGCGGTGGGGCGAACACGGCGGCGACCGATATCATTTGTCCGATGTATGCCCGTGTTGATCAGGATCAGCCGTTCCCGGCGGTGCCGAAATGGTCCATTAAAAAATGGATCGGGTTGCCGGATGAAACCCGACCGCTGATCCTCTGCGAATACGCCCACGCAATGGGCAACAGCTTTGGCGGCTTCGCCAGATACTGGCAGGCGTTTCGTAGCCATCCGCGTCTGCAGGGAGGATTTGTCTGGGACTGGGTCGACCAGGCGCTGACGAAGAAAGATGAAAATGGCACCCCGTTCTGGGCCTACGGCGGCGATTTTGGTGATACACCCAATGACCGACAGTTCTGCCTTAACGGGCTGGTATTCCCCGATCGCACGCCGCACCCGGCACTGTATGAGGCTCAGCGTGCGCAGCAGTTCTTCACCTTTACGCGGGTAAGCACTTCTCCGCTGGTGGTGGACGTGCAAAGCGATTACCTGTTCCGTCATACGGATAACGAGCTGCTCAGATGGTCGGTGACCCGTGACGGAACGGTGCTGGCTAAGGGGGAGGTTACGCTCTCCATCGCGCCTCAGGAGACTCAGCGTCTGGACATCTCGCTGCCCGCGCTGACGGCGGAGCCGGGCGAGGTCTGGCTGAATGTAGAGGTGTACCAGCTGAAGGCGACGCCGTGGTCACCGGAAAACCATCGCTGCGCGTGGGATCAATGGCCACTCCCGGCACCGTTGTTTATCGCCCCGCCCGCACCGGTGGGTGTGCCGCCGGTACTGACGCAAACCGATGAGATGCTGACCCTGACGCACCAGCAGCAGCGATGGATAGTTGACCGTACCTCAGGACACCTGACGCAGTGGCTGAACAATGGCGTTGAAACGCTGCTCTCGCCGCTGACGGATAACTTTACCCGCGCGCCGCTGGATAATGATATCGGGGTCAGCGAGGCCACGCGTATCGATCCAAATGCATGGGTGGAGCGCTGGAAGGCGGCGGGGATGTACGACGTCACCCCGCGGTTGCTGCGTTGTGAAGGAGAGCAGCATGCCCGCGAGGCGGTAGTCACGACGCTGCATGCCTGGGAACATCTCGGCAAAGCGCTGTTCCTGAGCCGTAAAGTCTGGCGAGTGGACGATCAGGGTGTGCTGTACGGTGAGGTTGAGGTAGAGGTTGCGTCTGATATTCCGGAGCCTGCGCGTATTGGCCTGAGCATGCATCTTGCCCGGCCGCCGGAAGCCGTTCACTGGCTGGGGCTGGGGCCGCATGAAAACTACCCGGACAGAAAGCTGGCAGCACAGCAGGGGCGCTGGACGTTGCCGCTGCAGGCAATGCATACGCCGTACATCTTTCCGACGGAAAACGGCTTGCGGTGCGATACCCGTGAACTGGTGCTGGGGACGCATCAGTTGAACGGGCAGTTCCATTTCTCTGCGAGCCGCTACAGCCAGCAACAGCTGCGTGAGACAACCCATCACCATCTGCTGCGTGACGAGCCGGGGTATTGGCTCAATCTTGATGCGTTCCATATGGGCGTGGGTGGAGATGACTCCTGGAGCCCCAGCGTCTCGCCGGAATTCATCCTGCAAAATCGCCAGCTTCGCTATCGCTTTAGCTGGCGTCAGAACCTCAACTGACCTTAGGTGGCGGCCACGCGTTGGCCGCCTGGTTCAGGCCAGAATACCGCCTAACCCGTGCAGGATCATGTAACCCCCCACCAGGATAATCAGTGCCGCAGAGAACCACGGTGCTTTGCGTGAAAACTCGCTGAACCCCGGCCAGCGTTTTGTGGCATGTTTAAGGCTTAACGCGGCAATCGCGCCCGATGCCACCAGCGTTAACGCCAGACCAATACTGAAGCTAAATACCAGCGTGGCGCCCAGGGCAAAGTGCTTGAGCTGCAGGCAGATCAGCAGGACGGTGATTGACGCCGGGCAGGGGATCAACCCGCCGGTCAGCCCAAACATCGCAATTTGCCCGGTGGTGACGTTTTGTCCGTTAAAACGACGATTGATATCCTGCGCATGGGCGCGCTGGTGGGCGTCTTGCCACTCCTCTGCAACCAGTTGATGTTCATGGTGGTGATGATCATGATGGTGGTCATGGTCATGGTCATGGTCATGGTCATGGTGGTGATGATGATCGTGCGGCTGATTCTCCTTCCAGGTACGCCACGCCATCCACAGCGCGATCAAAACGATCAATACCCCAGAGATAAGCTGGAACCAGGGTTCAGAGGTTTGCGCATCCCAGCCGCGACCAAACCATAATCCCGCCATGGCAATGATCCAGACTACCGCGGTATGGGAAAGCGTGGCCGCCAGCCCCAACAATACCGCCTGTTTCAGCGTGCCACGGATCGCCACAATAAAGGCCGCCATCATTGTTTTAGAGTGGCCCGGCTCAAGACCATGCAGGGCACCGAGCAGGATCGCGCTGGGAATGAATAGCCATGCGTTGCCCTGTTGCAGAAGAGAAGCAAAATCGTTCATTACAAAATCCGCACTGGAAAAGGTGCGCAGATAGTACTCCCCCCCAGTAGTTGAATACTACCCCCCAGTAGAAAAATACTCAGGGGGAGTAGGGCGTGTTATGCTTTACCCGCCAGAAGAAGAAGGATGCAGAGATGTCACATACGGTTCGTCACAAGAAGATGTTATTGACTCGCCTGAAGAAAATTCAGGGGCAGAGCACCGCGCTGGAAAAAATGCTCAGTAACGACGAGCATGAGTGTGCCGAGGTATTACAGCAGCTGGCCGCGATCCGCGGTGCGGTGAATGGCATGATGCTGCAGGTGATCGAAGGCCATTTAACCGATCACGTCGTCAAAGAGCCTGAGGAAGATCAGCGTGAGGCCGATCTTGGCGTGGTTTTACAGGTGATCAAATCTTATCTGAAGTAGAAGGGGCGTTAAGGTTATTTTCTGCCCATGCCATAAATTCCGCTTTTGGCAGCGCCTTACTGTAGTACCAGCCTTGCCCGTATTGCACGCCGTGACGGTGCAGCCAGGCGAGCTGCCCTGCGGTTTCCACGCCCTCAGCAACCATCGCCAGCTTCAGTGATTTCGCCATTTCTATAATGTGTGGCGTTACGTTTTTGTACTCCAGCGCATCCACGAACGACTTATCAATTTTCAGCGTGTCGACGTCCAGATCCTGCAGATAGCTCAGGCTGGAATAGCCCGTGCCAAAATCATCGATGTAAATGGCGTGGCCCGAACGGCGAAAAGCGGCGATGGCCGGTGCGCTGATTTTGGGATCGGCAAAGCCGCGTTCGGTTAATTCAAGCGCTATCTGTTCCGGGCGGACTTGCCATTTATTGAGTAGCTGGCTCAGGAGCGGCGGCAGCTTGCCGGAGGTTAAATCTGCAGGCGCGAGGTTGACGGAGATATGCTGATCGGCATGGAGATGCAGCCAGTTGCCCATATCCTCGAACACTTTTTCGATCACCAGATGCGTGAGGCGCGAGATAAGCCCCGTTTGTTCCGCCAGCGGGACGAAACTGTCAGGCGACAGGCTACTCCCGTCAGGCTGAGGCCAGCGCGTTAGCGCCTCTGCGCCCACTATTTTCCCGCTACAGAGCGCCACAATAGGCTGGTAGTAAACCTCGAATTCACGGTTATTGATCGCATCAAGCAGGCGGTTACGCGGCGACTGGATGCGACGCAATATCCGCAGAACAAACAGGGCGGCAAGCAGGCTTATCAACATGCCAAACGGCAGCCAGAAAAGGAGCTGCCGGTGCCAGGTTTCCGCCAGCGGTTTCAGTGAAGCCCATGCAACAACGTTAATTCCCAGCTCCGGTACGGGCTTCATGACGTACATTGCACCGTTGTACTCAACACTGACCATCTCCTGATCTTGAATCATGTCGCGGATATGCGGATCCAGTTTGCTGCTGCTGGAGAACACGAGATGCGTTGCGTTCGCTACCAGGGCGGCATCGATAGCAATATTGGCGAAGGGGATCACATCCACCAGCGAGGCGGGATCGACCAGTACCAGATAATGTCCTTGCCCCAGCACGGCCATGTTGCGGTTGAAACCGAGTTCGTTTGGCCTCGTAAGCCACGCGCTATAGCCATCTTCCGTAATGCGCATGGGCGGCGGGAACGCGGTCGCTTTGCTGACCTGTTCCAGCGACGAGCACAGTGGTTTAAGGTTATCGGTGTAGATCACTTCCTGAACATAGAGCCACGAGAAGGCGATCCGGCGCATTTCCCGTAAATGCAAATGGCTACAGGGAGGGCCTTTAAAGGCCTGCAGCTGCGTGAGTGCTTCCTTGGCCTGCCCAACAACCCTGTCCGTACGCAACAGCACGCGTGAGGCATAGCTGTCCAGCGCATCGACAAATTTTTCTTCCGCCTGGCGATGCGCCAGCCAGATACTGAGGCAAATCGGTATCAGCACAGAAAAGATCAGTATGCCAGTCACCAGGCTGACCAGATGTCGGGTTTTCATGCTGCCGTGTCCTTCCTCATATGCCCACTCCAGGGCACTGAGACGCTTGCCAGAGGAGAAAGTTTTTACCGCGAAATGATATAGTTATAGCACGTGAGCGTCATGGTTTTCGTTCCGCAGCAGCGAAATCAAAAAATATCGTCGGAAATGTGATGCACTCTCGGGGGTTGTTTTTACCGCAGAGCCTGGATATTATTTTGTTATGTTATAACAAAACATGAGTGATTCACGATGAAACCCAATATCCATCCAGCCTATCGCACCGTGGTGTTTCACGACACCAGCGCCAATGAATACTTTAAAGTTGGTTCAACCATCAAGACTGACCGCGAAATTGAACTCGACGGTGAAACCTATCCTTACATCACCATCGAGGTCTCTTCAAAATCGCATCCGTTTTATACCGGCAAACAGAAAACCTTCTCGACGGATGGCAGCGCGGCGCGCTTCCGTAAACGTTTTGGCGGCTTTCTTAATGCGAAGCGGGGGTGATCATGCAGGTACTTAACTCGTTGCGGAGTGCGAAACAGCGTCACCCGGATTGCCAGATAGTCAAACGTAAGGGACGCCTGTATGTGATTTGCAAATCAAACCCGCGCTTTAAAGCGGTGCAGGGACGTAAAAAAAGACGCTAGACGCCCGTTTCACGCCAGCTTTCCAGGGATCTTTTCTGTTTGCCATCGGCAGTAAAATTGTCGGTGGCAAGCCAGCTTTCAAAGGCGCTCGCCAGCGCTGGCCACTCTTTGTCGATAATCGAAAACCAGTCCGTATCCCGGTTATGGCCTTTGGTGACCAGCGCCTGGCGAAAACGCCCCTCAAACAAAAAGCCCAGACGCAGCGCAGCCTTGCGGGAAGGCTCGTTCAGGCTGTTGCACTTCCACTCATAACGCCGGTAGCCCAGGGTATCGAACACGTATTGCATCAGCAGAAACTGCGCTTCGGTAGACATTGGCGTACGGCTCAACAGCGGGGAGAAATGAACGTGTCCCACCTCCACAACGCCATTTTTGGGGTCGATACGCATCAGGGCCAGGGTTCCCACCGGGGAGCGGGTCTGATTATCGAAGACGGTAAAGTGTATCGGGTCTGATAATTCACTCACGCTTGCCACCCATGCGGCAAATTCGCCTGCCGTGGCATCGGGTTCACGCAGAAGCCATGTCCAGCTTCGGGTATCCCCGGCGAGCGAATAAGCGGCAAACAGCGCACCGGCATGCTCCACCTGCAGCGGCTCAAGCCAGCAGTAGCGGCCCTGAAGGACCACCCGGGAAGGGTGCTGACGGGGCTGCCAGTCGATTAGCGCTTCGCCCACTGGCTGCCCAAACTGATTGAAAGTATTCATCTTCATCTCCGTGACGTTGTAAAGAGTTCCAGACTAGTGAAGAAGTGGTTCCTTAAAAAGGACCAACAGGCTATGTTTTGGTGGTACCACGAGGAGGGGCGATGAATATTCCTGGCGATGAACTGTATACCTTGCTGAATACGGCGCTGAAAAACCGCGGACAAGAGACGCTGCAGCGCACGCTTTATCTTTCATTGCGGGAGTACATATTGTGCGGCAGGTTACAGTCCGGTAGTCGCCTGTCTGGTTCCAGAACGCTGGCCGGGCACCTCTCCCTTTCCCGAAACACCGTTAATGGGGCACTGGAACAGCTCACCCTCGAAGGGTATCTGTTGCGTAGCCGCCAGGGAACGCGGGTGGCACCGCTGGCGGCCCGTCAGCTCGCGCAGGATTTACCGGCACCTGCGGTTGCGCTTGCCGGGCGGGTTAGCGCACTGCCTGCCCCTGTACCGCGTAGCACGCCGGTTCTGGCCTTTACGCCGGGGACACCGGCCATCAACTATTTTCCCTTGCCGCTCTGGCGGCGCCTGTACGATCGCGTGTTGCGGGAGGAGGGAAGTGCCCTGTTGGGCTACGGCGATCCCGCCGGGGAACCTGTTTTGCGGGCGGCCATTGCCCGCCACCTTGCGCTTTCCCGCGGGATTGACTGCGACGCCAGCCAGATTGTGATCACCGAAGGCGCACTGGAAGGCGTGAACCTCTGCACCCTGCTGTTGAGTGAGCCGGGCGATGTTGCCTGGGTGGAAGATCCCGGCTATGCCGGCGCAAAAAGCGCCTTTGTGAAAGCGGGTTTAGCCATAACGGGAATACCGGTTGATGGAGAGGGCATGTGCTGGGAAGGAACAGATGCGCCGTCCCCTTCGCTTATTTTTACTTCACCTTCACATCAGTTTCCGTACGGAAGTGTCCTCAGCGCGCGGCGGCGTCTGGCGTTACTGGATGTGGCGCGACAACATAACGCCTGGATTATCGAGGATGATTACGACAGCGAGTTTCGTTATAGCGGTGAGCCGGTACCGGCGATGCTGGGAATGATTAACCATGCGCCCGTTGTTTATCTGGGAACATTCAGCAAAACGTTATTCCCGTCGCTCAGAATGGGGTTTATGGTTTTCCCCCCGGCGCTGGCGAAAGCGGCACGCCCGGCCATCGGTTCGTTATTGCGCGGCGGGCATCGCGCCGAGCAGCGTACCCTGGCGCTGTTCATTGAAGAGGGCCACTATGCCCGCCATTTGGCAGCCATGCGTCGTCTCTATCGTAAACGCTACCGGCAGCTGCGTGAGGCTCTGAATACGGAGCTTCATGTACCACACCGGATTCTGGCGGGGGAAGGGGGCATGCATCTGACGGTGGCGATTGACGGAATTGACGACAGGCAACTGGTGGAACAGGCCAGGGCGTATCAGCTGGCTCCAGCGGCATTGAGCGGGTATTACCTTGATACAAAACAGGGGCAGAGCGGTCTGGTATTAGGCTACGGGAACACATCCGCTTCACTGTATGCGTCAGCTATCCGACGCATACAGATACTCATCACGCAACAGCAGGGCGGGAAAGGGTAAAGACATCATAGAAAGAGAGCTGGCCTTTGGTTGAGACCATTTTTTGCAGTTTCTCTTTTTGTTCGGTTTCTACCGCAGGGGAGTGCAGAATGCTGTCGATCAGTTCCGGCGGGACAAAACGGGTGTTGTACCACTCGCCGTTGTAGCAGACCCGGAAATCGAGCACGTCGATATCTTCATAACGATAACGCGGATGCACGTCAAAAAAGAAAAACGCGTTAAACACCACAAACAGCACCACAAGCAGCCAGACGGAGTCCACCAGCGTTTCGGATTTCAGCATGACAATCAGCGTTGCCAGCCAGGCGGCATACATTGCGACAAACAGGCCTGGATGTTTGCGAATAAAGCTAATGCTAAAGCGCGGGCGATTATCGCGCTTTTCGCGGGTGTTGAGATCGTCGATGGTGGCGGTAAGCAGGCGCTGTATTTCGGTCATTTTTTGCCTTCATGATTGTTGAATACAGGGGATCTGCCTATTTTAGGGGAGCCATTTGACTGAAAAAAGTAACAGTTACGCGCTGAAAGACCATAACAGTTGACTCCCCACATCCTCACAGCATTTTGATAATTTTCGCCGGATTACCCCCGACGACGGCATTGGCCGGGACATCTTTTGTCACCACAGCGCCGGAGGCAATCACCACATTATCCCCCACCGTGACGCCCGGGTTAATCACCGCTCGTCCCCCAATCCAGACATTATTGCCAATGCGTACGGGTTTACCGTATTCCACTCCGCTGTTGCGTTCTTCGGCATCCAGCGGGTGGGTGGCCGTATAAATATGCACGCCTGGCGCGAGCATACAGTTATCACCAATATGAATGGGGCAGACATCGAGCATCACGCAGTCGAAGTTAGCGTAAAATTCTTTGCCCAGGAAAATGTTATAGCCATAGTCACAACGGAAAGCTGGCTCAATATAAGCCCCTTCACTTTGCCCCAGCAGTTCCGCCAGAATCTTCTGGCGTTCTGTTTTCTCATCGGGGGCGGAGTGGTTATAGCGGTGAACCAGATGGCGGGCGCGCAGTCGGTCGGCCCGTAATGTTTCATCACCAGGACGGTAATGTTCACCCGCAATCATTTTCTGTTTTTCTACGCTCATAGGATGCCTCTCTGGGTTTGATTACCGCAGGGTAATCGGGATAAGCCAGGAAGGGAACGTTCCCGAAAAGCGCGTGTGACTAAAGTCACAACATTGTTGCTAATGATCACGTTTTACACGGAGACCTGGCTCTAACACCGGGATCGTAATTCGAAAGGTATAAACAACTAAGAGAGTGGCGTAGAACCTCTACAGACACACTGCAACAACTAACGGACAAATTTCCACACGGAAGGCGGGATTTTGTCATACAGTTTATTCATGGTCAGCTCGGCAAGACGATGGTCAGCGGCTGAATAAAATACGGTCAGTTCATTATCAGAAAGCTCGTATTTATTTTTTTCAATCACGCGTTCGAGTGTGTCAATTGACTGACAACGTCGTAAGCGCATCAAATAATCGGTTTTTGTGAGTGGTTTATCAGACATAAATTCACCTTAGTCATTGTAATAATTTTAACAGGAAAGGCTAACCGGGTTAGCTCTGCTCACGTTGACGAAACAGCGGAATAGCCGGTTTCCAGATTTACGCCATTTCTGCAAATCCTGCGCGTTAATGCCGTAGCTGCTGAACAACATAAAGGTGTCATCCAGGTATTCGTCAATTTGCTCAATCAGTTTATTATCTTCATTGTACTTAATTTTATAATTAAGTGCGAAGGTCGCGATATGCTCTATCAACTCATTCAATTGCAAATTGATGGCCGATGTTGGATCGTTCACCCAGCCATGATTACTTTCATCAAGATTGGCAAGGCAGTCATGGTACAAGGATTCGCAGAGAAATTTCAACTGCGCGATATCATGCCTTTTTGGCGAGTACTCGTCCATAGCGCATCCCCTTCTGAGTGATTTCTTACTCACCGAACATCATTGTCGGGATGGATACAACCTACTTAGCTCTACGGGTGCTGTGCTCCTGTTCACTCTAACTATAAGCCACTCTGATCAGGATTTCACCGCGCTATTACGAAAAATTACAATTAAAATCAGAGTCTGCGAGCGTTTACGCAATAGTACATCCTAAGATGAACACTTTTATCCAAATTAACGCTGGTTTTTTTTCGCTTCCTTACGTTTCATTGATTTAGCGTAAACACGCGGAAAAAGTCCGGATTCAGAATTTTCTTTGTATGGACTTGTTATTAGGAATATTCCTAATAAGTTAAGCGGCGAAATGGAATTAAAACAATCCTGAGTTCGCCCATTAAGTTTTCTGCTAATTATGATATGCCTTTTAAACATGGCATAAAATAAATAAAACGACAATAAGCGTATTTTATGATTTTTTTCAGAAATGAAAAAGGCCGCTAATGCGGCCTTTTTATCATGTGAAACCGGTATCAGTGAGGTTCTACCGAATGACTGTGTTCAATATCTTCATTCTTCCGGCTGAAGCGGCGGCGAACCACCACGAAGAACACCGGTACGAAGAAGATAGCCAGTACGGTCGCGGTGATCATACCGCCCATTACCCCGGTACCTACCGCGTTCTGTGCGCCGGAACCCGCACCAGAACTGATAACCAGCGGCAGTACCCCGAGGATAAATGCCAGTGAGGTCATCAGAATAGGACGCAGACGCATACGAACAGCTTCAAGCGTGGCTTCGATCAGGCCTTTACCTTCTTTCTCCATCAGATCTTTGGCGAATTCGACGATAAGTATCGCGTTCTTCGCCGACAAGCCAATGGTTGTCAGCAGGCCTACCTGGAAGTACACGTCGTTGGTCAGCCCACGGAACGTTGCGGCCAGCAGCGCACCGATAACCCCCAATGGCACCACCAGCATAACGGAGAACGGAATTGACCAGCTCTCATACAGTGCCGCCAGACACAGGAACACCACAATCAGTGAAATGGCGTACAGGGCAGGGGCCTGGTTACCGGACAGACGTTCCTGATAGGACATACCGGTCCAGTCATAGCCAATACCCGCAGGCAGCTTGCTGGCTAACTCTTCCATCAGGTTCATGGCTTCACCGGTGCTTCGACCTGGCGCGGCCTGACCCAGAATTTCCATGGATGGCAGCCCGTTATAACGTTCCAGACGCGGTGAACCGTATTCCCAGCGCGACGTCGAGAAGGCTGAGAACGGCACCATCTGGCCATCGCTGCCGCGAACGTACCAGTTGTTGATATCGTTCGGCAACATACGGTATTGCGCTTCAGACATCACGTACACTTTCTTCACACGACCGCGGTCGATGAAGTCGTTAACGTAGCTACCGCCCCAGGCTGCGCCCAGTGTGGTGTTGATGTCGCTGATGGATACACCCAGCGCCTGCGCTTTCTCCTGGTCGATGTCGATCTTGTACTGCGGCGTATCTTCCAGGCCGTTAGGACGCACGCCGACCAGCAGATCAGGGTGTTTAGCCACTTCGCCAAACAGCTGGTTACGCGCCTGAGTCAGTTTCTCGTGGCCCAGACCGCCCTGGTCAATCAGCTGGAAGTCGAAACCG
This sequence comes from Enterobacter cloacae complex sp. IR5384, assembly GCF_049237265.1. Lineage (NCBI taxonomy): Bacteria > Pseudomonadati > Pseudomonadota > Gammaproteobacteria > Enterobacterales > Enterobacteriaceae > Enterobacter > Enterobacter cloacae complex sp. IR5384. The sequence goes on from NZ_JBMKHJ010000018.1 coordinate 25,317, forward strand.
GTCGCCGTACCCAGTTCAACGATCGCTGGCAGGTTAAAGGCGAAGACCATCGCATCTTTAATCTGCGAGAAGGTGCCCATTGCACGGCCGGTGATCGCCTCAACCTTGTTCTCTTCGCCCGGACGTTCAGACCAGTCTTTCAGCGAAACGAAGGCGATACCGGTGTTCTGGCCACGACCCGCAAAGCCAAAGCCGTTAACCGCAAACACGGATTCAACGTTCGCTTTTTCTTTGGTGAGGTAGTAATCCGTCACTTCATCCAGCACTTTCTGGGTACGTTCTTGCGATGCACCCGCCGGAAGCTGCGCCATCGTCAGGAATACGCCCTGGTCTTCATCTGGCAGGAACGAGCTTGGCAGACGAACGAACAGATAGGCCATGCCCACCACGATGATGATATAGAGCAGCAGATAACGACCGGTGCTGCGCAGAATGTTCCCCACGCTGTCGGTATAGTGGTGCGTGCTCTTATCAAACATGCGGTTAAACCAGCCGAAGAACCCTTTGTGCTCGCCGTGACCGCCTTTCTGAATCGGTTTCAGCATGGTTGCACACAGCGCAGGCGTCAGGATCAACGCCACCAGCACCGACAGCGCCATCGCAGAAACGATAGTGATGGAGAACTGACGGTAAATCGCACCGGTAGAGCCCCCGAAGAAGGCCATCGGAATAAATACGGCGGACAGCACCATCGCGATACCGACCAGCGCGCCCTGGATCTGGCCCATGGATTTACGGGTTGCTTCCTTCGGCGGCAGACCTTCTTCCGCCATGACGCGCTCGACGTTTTCTACCACCACGATGGCGTCATCCACCAGCAAGCCGATGGCGAGCACCATCCCGAACATCGTCAGGGTGTTTATCGAGTAGCCAAATATTGCCAGTATGGCGAAGGTTCCGAGCAAGACGACCGGTACGGCGATGGTTGGAATCAGCGTCGCGCGGAAGTTCTGCAGGAACAGATACATCACGAGGAAGACCAGGATGATCGCTTCTACCAGGGTTTTAACCACTTCGTGAATCGAAATTTTAACGAATGGCGTGGTGTCATACGGATAAACGATCTTCAGACCTGACGGGAAGAACGGTTCCATCTTCTTCAGTTCTGCACGGATAGCCGTTGCGGTGTCCAGGGCGTTAGCACCGGTCGCCAGTTTGATACCCAGACCGGAAGCCGGTTTGCCGTTAAACTTCGCAATGATGTCGTAGTTTTCGCCACCCAACTCCACCTTTGCCACGTCACGCAGGCGAACCTGCGAACCGTCCTGATTCACTTTCAGCAGAATTTTGCTGAATTCATCGGCGGAGGTCAGACGGGTTTGCGCGATGATGGACGCGTTAAGCTGCTGGCCTTTCACCGGCGGCGTACCGCCTAACTGACCGGCTGCAACCTGGGCGTTCTGCGCTTTAATCGCGTTGATGACGTCAACCGGCGTCAGCTGGAAGTTGTTCAGTTTGTTCGGGTCCATCCAGATACGCATCGCGTACTGGGAACCAAACAGCTGAACGTCACCCACACCTGAAGTACGGCTGATGGCGTCCTTCATGTTGGCGCCCACGTAGTCGGAAATATCCTCCTGCGTCATGGTGCCGTTGGTGTTGATAACGCCAACAACCATCAGGAAGCTACTGGACGATTTCTCGACGCTCACACCCTGCTGTTGTACTTCCTGCGGCAGCAGCGGCATCGCCAGCTGCAGTTTGTTCTGCACCTGAACCTGCGCGATGTCAGCATCAGTACCAGACTCGAAGGTCAGGGTGATCTGAACCGTACCGGTGGAGTCACTGTTTGAGGACATGTACATCAGGTTATCGATACCGTTCATGTTCTGTTCGATAACCTGCGTAACGGTATCCTGCACCGTTTTCGCATCCGCCCCCGGGTAGGTTGCGGAGATCGTCACCGCCGGTGGCGCAATGGTCGGATATTGCGCAACAGGCAGCTTCAGGATCGCAAGTCCCCCGGCCAGCATGATAATAATGGCGATCACCCATGCGAATATGGGGCGATCGATAAAGAAATTAGGCATGTCTTAACGGCTCCTGTTTAAGTTAAGACTTGGTTTGTTCTGACTGGCCAGCGGCCGAAGCTTGTTGTTTATCGTCAGACTTCACTTCCTGTGCTTTAACCTGCGCGCCAGGACGAACTTTTTGCAAACCAGTAACAATCACGCGATCGCCATCTTTCAGACCGTCCGTCACCAGCCATTTATCGCCAATCGCCTGCGTAGCAGTGATATTGCGCATTTCGACTTTGTCACCAGCGCCAACAACCAGTGCGCTCGCATCGCCGCGTGGCGTACGGGTCACACCCTGCTGTGGAACCAGAAGTGCGGTTGGGTTAGTGCCTTCTTCCAGACGTGCGCGAACGAACATACCTGGCAACAGGGTGTGGTCAGGGTTCGGGAAGATCGCACGTAAGGTGATGGAACCGGTGGTCTGGTCGACCGTTACGTCAGAGAATTCCAGCGTACCCGCCTGTGGATATTTGATGCCGTCGTTAGTGACCAGCTCCACTTTGGCTTTGCCGTTCTCCTGCTTCAGGGTGCCGTTTGCCAGCTCTTGTTTCAGTCGCAGGAAATCGTTGCTGGACTGCGTCACGTCAACGTAGATCGGATCAAGCTGCTGCACGGTTGCCATCGCTGTGGCCTGACCGTTTTGCACCAGTGCCCCTTCGGTCACGGAGGACTTACCAATACGACCGCTGATAGGGGAGGTCACTTTGGTATAGGCCAGGTTGATGCGCGCGGTTTCGACAGCTGCTTTTGCTGCCACAACGGCCGCGTTAGCCTGCTGTGCATCCGCCAGGGCTGTGTCGTAGTCCTGTTGGCTGATGTACTGCGTACCGAGCAGTTTTTTGTAACGATTCAACGTCAGCTGAGAGATTTTGGCCGCCGCTTCCGCTTTCGCCAGGTCGCCTTTCGCGCTTTCATACGACGCCTGATACGTTGCGGGATCAATCTGATACAGAGACTCACCGGCTTGCACATCGCCGCCTTCGGTAAAGTTACGTTTCAGGATAATGCCGCTCACCTGAGGACGAACTTCTGCAATGCGATAAGCACTTGTGCGGCCAGGCAATTCGGTGGTGATCTGAAGAGGTTCGGATTTGAGCGTCACAACGCCAACTTCTGGCATCTGCTGCGCTCCTTGTTGAGCCTGTTTGTCGTCACATCCTGTAAGCGCTAAGCTGCCTGAGAGCATCAGAACGACCGCCAGAGGCGTTAACCCTCTGTTTTTGTTCATATGTAAACCTCGAGTGTCCGATTTCAAATTGATCAATGGTCCTGAGTCCAAAAACCCATTGCTGCGTTTATATTATCGTCATGCTATGGTACATACATTCACAAATGTATGTAAATCTGACGCCTGTAAATTCACCCACTTATGGCACGAAAAACCAAACAACAAGCGCTTGAAACCCGACAACACATTCTGGATGTGGCAATCCGCTTATTTTCTCAGCAAGGTGTTTCGTCAACCTCGCTGGCACAGATTGCTCAGGCCGCTGGCGTTACGCGGGGAGCGATTTACTGGCATTTTAAAGACAAGTCAGATCTGTTCAGTGAAATCTGGGAGCTTTCAGAGTCCAGCATTAGCGATCTCGAGAGTGAGTATCGGGCAAAATTCCCTGACGATCCACTCTCAGTATTAAGAGAAATATTAGTATATATCCTTGAAGCGACGGTAGTTGAAGAGCGCCGTCGGTTAATGATGGAAATTATTTTCCATAAATGTGAGTTTGTGGGAGAGATGGCTGTCGTGCAGCAGGCGCAACGCAGCCTCAGCCTGGAAAGCTATGACCGCATTGAACAGAACCTGAACCAGTGCATGCAGGCTAAACTGCTACCGGCCAATCTCCTGACCCGCCGGGCGGCTATTCTGATGCGCAGCTACATTTCGGGCCTGATGGAAAACTGGCTTTTCGCCCCGCAATCCTTTGACTTAAAAGCGGAAGCCCGCAGCTACGTGGCGATTTTACTGGAAATGCTACAGCTCTGCCCGACGCTGCGCAGCGACGCGCCTTCGCTCACTGCCTGAGCCATTTCCAGGATTTATCTCAGAGGCTCACGTTCGCGCTATTCTGCTTCAGGCGAGCGTGATATTCTGCACGCCGGACTATTTTCGGTCATCTTCTGACATCACTCACGACTATGCTGCACACCAATCGCTCGCAACATCCTGTTCTTGCACTACTCTTCGCGACGCTGTTTTTCTTCGCAACGGCACCGCTTTCCTGGGCCCGCGCCGATAACGGCAATGACATTCCATCACGTGCTGATGTTCAGTCGCAGCTCGACGCCCTGAATAAACAAAAAGATCTCACGCCTCAGGACAAACTCGTTCAGCAGGATCTGACGGAAACGCTGGAATCACTGGATAAAATCGATCGCGTTAAAGCGGAAACCACCCAGCTTCGTCAGAAGGTGGCGCAGGCGCCTGAAAACATGCGTAAAGCAACGGATTCGCTAAATGCCCTGAGCGACGTGGATAACGACGACGAAACGCGCAAAACGCTGGCAACGCTGTCGCTGCGTCAGCTGGAGTCGCGCGTCGCACAACTGCTCGACGATCTGCAAACTGCACAGTCGGATCTCGCCACCTACAACAGTCAGCTTGTCTCTTTGCAGACTCAGCCCGAGCGCGTACAAAACGCGATGTACGCCGCGTCTCAGCAACTGCAGCAAATCCGCAATCGCCTGAACGGCACCACGGTGGGTGAAGGCACGCTGCGCCCGACGCAGCAAACGCTGCTGCTGGTTCAGCAGTCGTTACTGAATGCGCAGATTGAACAGCAGCGTAAAAGCCTGGAAGGGAATACGGTGCTGCAGGACACGCTACAAAAACAGCGTGATTACGTGACCGCCAACATTAACCGTCTGGAACATCAGCTTCAGCTATTGCAGGAGGCGGTGAACAGCAAGCGCCTGACGCTGACGGAAAAAACCGCCCAGGAGGCGGTATCGCCGGACGAAACCGCCCGCATCCAGGCCAATCCGCTGGTGAAGCAGGAGCTCGATGCGAACCATCAGCTGAGCGAGCGCCTGATTCAGGCGACCGAAAACGGTAACTCGCTGGTTCAACAGAACATTAAAGTTAAAAACTGGCTGGACCGCGCGCTCCAGGCGGAACGTAACATCAAAGAGCAAATTGCGGTGCTGAAAGGCAGCCTTCTGCTGTCACGCATTCTTTATCAGCAACAGCAGACGCTGCCCTCTGCCGACGAGCTGGAGGACATGACCAACCGCATTGCGGATTTACGTCTGGAACAGTTTGACGTCAACCAGCAGCGCGATGCCCTTTTCCAGAGCGATACCTTTGTCGCCAAAATAGAAGAGGGCCACTCCAGTGAAGTGAACCCGGAAGTGCACGACGCACTGTTGCAGGTGGTGGATATGCGCCGCGAGCTGCTTGACCAGCTCAATAAACAGCTGGGTAACCAGCTGATGATGGCGATTAACCTGCAGATCAACCAGCAGCAGCTGGTGAGCGTTTCTAAAAGTCTGCAGGAGATTTTAACCCAGCAGATTTTCTGGGTTAACAGCAACAAACCGATGGACTGGGACTGGGTTAAATCCTTCCCCGAAACGCTGAAAACGCAGATTAAAAGCATGAAAATCACCGGGAACTGGGAGAAAGCCTGGCCCGCGGTGATGATTGCCTTCCTGGCGGGATTACCGCTGCTGCTGATTGCGGGCGTGATCCGCTGGCGTCTGGGATGGCTGAAGAACTATCAGGCGAAGCTGGCCTCAGAAGTGGGGCAACTGCGAAATGACAGCCAGCTGCATACGCCAAAAGCGATTCTGATCGATCTCATTCGCGCGCTGCCGGTGTGCCTGATCATCCTGGCGGTTGGCCTGATCCTGCTCACCATGCAGCTCAACGTCAGCGATTTGCTGTGGGCTTTCAGTAAAAAGCTGGCCCTGTTCTGGCTGGTGTTTGGTCTGTGCTGGAAGGTGCTGGAAAAAGACGGCGTGGCGGTGCGTCACTTCAATATGCCGCAGCAACTGACCAGCCACTGGCGTCGTCAGATTGTCCGCATCAGCCTGGCGCTCCTGCCGCTGCACTTCTGGTCGGTGGTTTCCGAGCTTTCTCCGCTGCATCTGATGGATGACGTTCTGGGTCAGCTGGTCATTCTGCTGAACCTGCTGTTGATTGCCATCCTGATGTGGCCGATGTGCCGCGATAGCTGGCGTGATAAAGAGTCCCACAACCTGCGCCTCGCCACCGTCACGGTGCTGGCAATCATTCCGCTGGCGCTGATGGTGCTCACGGCGACGGGCTACTTCTACACCACGCTGCGCCTGTCCGGCCGCTGGATAGAAACCGTCTATCTGGTGATTGTCTGGAACCTGCTCTACCAGACCGTGCTGCGCGGCCTGAGCGTGGCGGCTCGCCGTATCGCTTATCGCCGCGCCATTGCGCGTCGTCAGCATCAGGTGAAAGAGGGCGCCGAAGGCGCGGAGCCGCAGGAAGAGCCGACCATCGCGCTGGAGCAGGTTAACCAACAGACGCTGCGTATCACCATGCTGGTGATGATTGCCCTGTTCGCGGTGATGTTCTGGGCCATCTGGTCTGATTTGATTACCGTCTTTGCCTATCTCGACAGTATCACCCTCTGGCAGTACAGCGGGACCGAAGCAGGCGCTGCGGTGATGAAGAGCGTCACCATGGGCAGCCTGCTGTTTGCGGTAGTGTCGTCGATGGTGGCCTGGGCGCTGATTCGAAACCTGCCGGGTCTGCTGGAGGTGCTGGTGCTGTCGCGCCTGAACCTGCGTCAGGGGGCGTCCTATGCCATTACCACCATCCTCAACTACGTCATTATTATTGTCGGGGCGATGACGGTCTTCGGCTCGCTGGGCGTGTCATGGGACAAACTGCAGTGGCTGGCGGCAGCGCTCTCTGTGGGTCTCGGTTTTGGCCTGCAGGAGATTTTCGGTAACTTCGTTTCCGGCCTGATCATCCTGTTCGAACGTCCGGTGCGAATTGGCGATACGGTGACCATCGGGACCTTCTCCGGTACCGTCAGCAAGATCCGCATTCGTGCGACCACTATTACCGACTTCGATCGCAAAGAGGTGATCATCCCGAACAAAGCGTTCGTGACCGAGCGTCTAATCAACTGGTCGCTCTCTGATACGACGACGCGTGTGGTGATCCGCCTCGGCGTAGCCTACGGTTCGGATCTGGATAAGGTGAAAGAGGTATTGCTGAAGGCCGCAAAAGAGCATCCAAAGGTTATGCACGAGCCGGCGCCAGACGTCTTCTTCACCACCTTCGGGGCGAGCACGCTGGATCACGAGCTGCGTTTATACGTGCGTGAGCTTCGCGATCGCAGCTACACCGTGGATGAACTGAACCGCTCCATCGACCGTCTGTGCCGTGAAAACAATATCAATATTGCTTTCAACCAGCTTGAGGTTCACCTGCATAACGAGAAAGGTGACGAGCATACGGAAGTGAAGCGTGAGATTAAGGGTGACGATCCGACTCCCGCCTGAACTATTTTCCCTCTCCCTGTGGGAGAGGGTTAGGGTGAGGGCAACCGGCCTTCACCTTTCCCTCAAAATCCCGCCGCATTATCTCCAGCGCCTTCAGCACCGTCTCAGCCGGGATCTCATGATTCTCCAGCAGCATAATCAAATCGACGGCCAGTTTGACCTCATCGGGGGCATTTTCCAGCGACATGTGTGGCTCCTTTTAACGGGTCAGGCGTTCAATGACGCGTTCGATCTCATCCAGCGCCTGACGGCAGCGGACAAGACGTCCATCCAGCGCGTCGATTTCGCGCATCAATAATTGCTGCTCTTCCAGCGTTTCACTGTTGTTCAGACGTGCTTCCCGCTCGCGCTTCATCTCAAACAGACGGCGTTCAAACTCCTGGTGCTCCAGCCGTTTGCGCTGCCATTTACCGAGGCCGGGCGACGCGCTATCCCACGTACGCAGGGGCCAGGCTGCGATCTCCCGGTGCAAGGCGGTGATCTGACTGGTGAGATGCTCCGCAAGCCAGGCCACCTGCTCATGTTTACCGTCATTCACGGCCTGTCGCAGTTCGTCGAGGTTGGTCTGCGCCTCATCAAGATAGTCTTTCATCAGCGTACTTCGCGTATGAAATAACTGCCGGTCAAAGCGCGGTTTGAGCGTCGCATGCTGCATCAACGGTGACGCCTGCGTGCGCAGGGCAACGAGCTGATTTTGCAGCGTCTCTAAAAGCAGGGCTATTTTCAAGGCGCGCTCCAGTGGTAAAGTAGCCGTTCAGTTTGATAACGATTCGCATTATGCAGCGTACTATTTTAATCATCATTGGCTGGCTCGCGGTAGTGTTAGGCACTCTGGGCGTGGTTTTGCCACTTTTGCCCACGACGCCGTTTATTCTGCTGGCAGCCTGGTGTTTTGCCCGCTCATCCCCGCGTTTTCATCACTGGCTGCTGTATCGCTCGTGGTTTGGCGGCTATCTGCGCCACTGGCAGAAACACCGGGCCATGCCGCCTGGCGCAAAGCCGCGTGCGATTGCAGTCATCCTCATCACCTTCGCCATTTCATTATGGCTGGTGAAAATGATGTGGGTGCGGATCCTGCTGCTGGTTATCCTGACCTGCCTGCTTATCTTCATGTGGCGGATCCCCGTGGTTGATGAAAAGCAACAAAAGCACTGAAGCCTTATAATGGCTGTTGCAATTATTGCGCGCAGCCAGTAAATTCGACCGTTTTCGAGCACAGGCGCGCCTGGTTAAAGGTTAAACAATTGTTACCTTTACCGCCTCTTTGCGCGCTGTGAGTAACACTGTTTCATTTAGGCACAAACCGATGACCGCAACTGCACAGCAGCTTGAATATCTGAAAAACAGCATCAAAAGCATCCAGGACTATCCAAAACCTGGCATTCTTTTCCGTGATGTCACCAGCTTGCTGGAAGACCCGAAAGCGTACGCGCTCAGCATTGAACTGCTGGTAGAGCGTTATAAAAACGCCGGGATCACCAAAGTAGTAGGTACCGAAGCCCGTGGCTTCCTGTTTGGCGCACCGGTGGCGCTGGCAATGGGCGTAGGTTTTGTGCCAGTGCGTAAGCCGCGCAAACTGCCGCGTGAAACCATCGCGGAGAGCTATGAGCTGGAATACGGCACCGATCAGCTGGAAATCCACGTCGATGCCATTAAGCCTGGCGACAAAGTGCTGGTGGTGGACGATCTGCTGGCAACCGGTGGCACTATCGAAGCGACCGTGAAGCTGATTCGTCGCCTGGGTGGTGAAGTGACCGATGCGGCCTTCATCATCAATCTGTTCGATCTGGGCGGCGAACAGCGCCTGGAAAAACAGGGTATTACCAGCTACAGCCTGGTGCCTTTCCCGGGTCATTAATCCCGTTTCTCACAACCTCGCTCAATGGGTGAGGTTGTGATAGCATTCCCCTCCATTAATTCACCTTCCAGCGTTGCAGAGCCTGCCCATGAGTTATCAGGTGTTAGCCCGTAAATGGCGACCACAAACCTTTGCCGACGTTGTCGGTCAGGAACATGTGCTGACGGCCCTGGCGAACGGCTTGTCGCTAGGTCGTATCCATCACGCCTATCTCTTCTCCGGTACCCGCGGCGTCGGTAAAACCTCTATTGCCCGTTTGCTGGCAAAAGGTCTGAACTGCGAAACCGGGATCACCGCCACGCCGTGTGGCGTGTGTGACAACTGCCGTGAGATCGAGCAGGGGCGCTTTGTCGATCTGATCGAGATCGACGCCGCCTCGCGCACCAAAGTTGAAGATACCCGTGACCTGCTGGATAACGTGCAGTACGCCCCGGCGCGTGGCCGCTTCAAGGTCTATCTGATCGATGAAGTGCACATGCTGTCACGTCACAGCTTCAACGCCCTGCTGAAAACGCTGGAAGAGCCGCCTGCGCATGTGAAATTCCTGCTGGCGACCACCGATCCGCAAAAGCTGCCGGTGACGATTCTGTCGCGCTGTTTGCAGTTCCATCTGAAGGCGCTGGACGTTGAACAGATCCGTACTCAGTTGGAACACATTCTTGACGAAGAGAACATTGTCCACGAGCCGCGCGCCCTGCAACTGCTGGCCCGTGCAGCGGACGGTAGTCTGCGCGATGCGCTCAGTCTGACGGATCAAGCCATTGCCAGCGGTGACGGTAAACTGTCGACGGAGGCGGTCAGCACCATGCTCGGCACGCTGGACGACGACCAGGCGCTGTCCCTGATTGAAGCCACGATCGCCGCGAACGGTGAGCGCGTCATGTCGCTGGTGAATGCCGCTGCAGCCCGTGGCGTCGAGTGGGAAGCCCTGATGGTCGAGATGCTTAGCCTGCTGCACCGTGTAGCGATGCTGCAGCTCTCTCCGTCAGCAATGGGGGCGGATATGGCGGCCATTGAACAGCGGATGCGTGAACTTGCGCGAACCGTGCCGCCTGCTGACGTACAGCTTTATTACCAGACCTTGCTGATTGGCCGTAAAGAGCTGCCGTTTGCGCCGGATCCTAGAATGGGCGTTGAAATGACGCTGCTGCGTGCGCTGGCGTTCCACCCGCGTATGCCGCTGCCAGAGCCTGAAGTGCCCCGGCAGTCATTCGCCCCGACCGCCCCGACGGCAGTGATGTCGCCGCAGCAGGTGCCAGCACAGCCGGCAGCGCCGCCGCCGCAAAATGTACCGCTGTCGGATGCCACCAGTTCGGTGCTTGCCGCCCGCAGCCAGTTGCAGCGAGCGCAGGGAGCAACCAAACCAAAAAAGAGTGAACCGGCAGCGCCAGGAAGAGCGCGGCCGGTTAACAACGCCGCGCTTGAACGACTGGCCTCGGTAACGGAGCGCGTACAGGCGCGCCCGGCACCGTCCGCGCTCGAGCAAAAAGCCCCGGTGAAAGAAGAGGCTTACCGCTGGAAGTCGACGACCATCGTCGAAGAGGTGAAGAAAGAGGTTGCCACGCCAAAAGCGCTGAAGAAAGCGCTGGAGCATGAAAAAACACCGGAGCTTTCCGCGAAGCTCGCGGAAGAGTCTATCGCGCGTGACGCCTGGGCCGCGGAGGTCAGTAAACTGCATTTGCCTAAGCTGGTCGAGCAGGTCGCGCTGAATGCCTGGAAAGAGCAGGACGGTAATCAGGTGCGTCTGCATCTGCGTCCTGGTCAACGGCATCTGAACTCCCCCGGCGCACAAAAAGCGCTGGCGGAGGCGCTGGCCACATTGCAGGGTGCACCGGTTGAATTGACTATCATTGAAGATGATAATCCGGCGGTGCGAACGCCACTGGAGTGGCGCCAGGCCATTTATGAAGAGAAACTCGCGCAGGCGCGTGAGTCGATTATTGCGGATAACAACATCCAGACCCTGCGCCGGTTCTTCGACGCCGATCTGGATGAAGAGAGTATTCGCCCCATTTGATCGTGAGTCTGACTTACGGTTGTCATCGTTAAACGTGAAAGAGAGAGAAGCCTATGTTTGGTGGAAAAGGCGGTCTGGGTGGCCTGATGAAGCAGGCTCAGCAGATGCAGGAAAAAATGCAGAAGATGCAGGAAGAGATCGCTCAGCTGGAAGTCACGGGTGAATCCGGTGCCGGTCTGGTCAAGGTGACCATCAACGGTGCGCATAACTGCCGCCGCGTTGAAATCGATCCAAGCCTGCTCGAAGACGACAAAGAGATGCTGGAAGATCTGGTTGCAGCCGCGTTCAACGATGCCGCTCGCCGTATCGACGAAACCCAGAAAGAGAAAATGGCCTCTGTATCCAGCGGTATGCAACTGCCGCCGGGCTTCAAGATGCCGTTCTGATGCAAACCAGTCCGCTGCTCACGCAGTTAATGGAAGCGTTGCGCTGCCTGCCGGGCGTAGGCCCGAAGTCGGCGCAGCGTATGGCGTTTACGCTATTGCAGCGCGACCGCAGCGGCGGGATGCGCCTGGCGCAGGCTCTGACCCGCGCCATGTCAGAGATTGGTCACTGTGCGGATTGCCGTACTTTTACCGAGCAGGACGTCTGTAATATTTGCTCGAATCCGCGTCGTCAGGAGAACGGTCAGATTTGCGTGGTGGAGAGTCCGGCGGACATCTATGCCATCGAACAAACCGGGCAGTTTTCTGGCCGCTATTTCGTGCTGATGGGGCATCTCTCCCCGCTGGACGGTATTGGCCCGGATGATATCGGTCTTGATCGCCTTGAACAGCGTCTGGAGTCCGAGACCATCAAAGAGGTGATCCTCGCCACCAACCCCACGGTGGAAGGGGAGGCAACCGCCAACTACATCGCCGAGCTGTGCGCGCAGTACGGTGTTGACGCCAGCCGTATCGCTCACGGCGTGCCGGTTGGCGGCGAGCTGGAGATGGTTGACGGCACCACGCTGTCGCACTCTCTGGCCGGACGTCACAAGATTATTTTCTGACCAAACGGAGGCGGCATTCGCAGCCTCCGCTTGAAAATTTCCCTGCTTATCCCCATCTCTCCCTCAACGTTTTACAACCCCATTAAATGGCATTGTTGAGGTCGACTTAGATGAAAGGACAAGAAACCCGTGGTTTCCAGTCAGAAGTAAAACAGCTTCTGCACCTGATGATCCATTCCCTGTATTCCAACAAAGAAATCTTCCTGCGTGAGCTGATTTCCAACGCCTCCGATGCGGCGGACAAGCTGCGTTTCCGCGCGCTGTCTAACCCGGATCTGTATGAAGGCGACGGCGAGCTGCGCGTGCGCGTCTCTTTCAATAAAGAGAACCGTACCCTGACCATCGCCGATAACGGCATCGGCATGAACCGCGACGAGGTGATCGACCACCTCGGGACTATCGCCAAATCCGGGACCAAAGCGTTCCTGGAATCAATGGGCTCTGACCAGGCGAAAGACAGCCAGCTGATCGGCCAGTTCGGCGTGGGCTTCTATTCGGCGTTTATCGTGGCGGACAAAGTGACCGTGCGTACACGTGCGGCGGGCGACAGCGCGGAAAACGGGGTGTTCTGGGAATCTAAAGGTGAAGGTGAATACACCGTTGATGACATCACCAAAGCGGATCGCGGCACCGAAATCACCCTGCACCTGCGCGAAGGCGAAGACGATTTCCTGAACGACTGGCGCGTGCGCTCCATCATCAGCAAATATTCCGACCACATTGCCCTGCCGGTTGAGATTGAAAAACAGGAAGAGAAAGACGGTGAAACCGTGGTCTCCTGGGAGAAAATCAACAAGGCGCAGGCACTGTGGACGCGCAATAAGGCTGAAATCAAGGACGACGAATACAACGAGTTCTACAAACACATCGCCCACGACTTTACCGATCCGCTGACCTGGAGCCATAACCGTGTGGAAGGTAAGCAGGAGTACACCAGCCTGCTGTATATCCCGTCGCAGGCACCGTGGGATATGTGGAACCGCGATCACAAGCATGGTCTGAAGCTTTACGTTCAGCGTGTCTTCATCATGGACGACGCCGAGCAGTTCATGCCGAACTACCTGCGCTTTGTCCGTGGCCTGATAGATTCCAACGATCTGCCGCTGAACGTCTCCCGTGAAATTCTGCAGGACAGCACCGTGACCCGCAACCTGCGTAACGCGCTGACCAAACGTACGCTGCAGATGCTGGAAAAACTGGCGAAAGACGACGCGGAAAAATACCAGACCTTCTGGAAGCAGTTTGGCCTGGTGCTGAAAGAAGGCCCGGCGGAAGATACCGCGAACGTAGAAGCGATCGCCAAACTGCTGCGCTTTGCCTCTACGAACACTGACTCCTCCGCGCAGACCGTGTCGCTGGAAGAGTACATTTCCCGCATGAAAGAAGGGCAGGAGAAGATCTACTACATCACCGCCGACAGCTACGCCGCGGCGAAGAGCAGCCCGCACCTGGAGCTGCTGCGTAAGAAAGGTATCGAAGTGCTGCTGCTTTCTGACCGCATCGACGAGTGGATGATGAACTACCTGACCGAGTTCGACGGTAAGCCATTCCAGTCTGTTGCCAAAGCCGATGAATCCATCGACAAGCTGGCGGATGAAGTGGATGAAAGCGCGAAAGAAGCCGAGAAGGCCCTGGAGCCGTTCGTTGAGCGCGTGAAAACCCTGCTGGGCGATCGTGTGAAAGAGGTGCGCTTCACCCACCGTCTGACCGATACTCCGGCGATTGTGACTACCGATGCGGACGAAATGGGTACCCAGATGGCGAAACTGTTCGCCGCGGCGGGTCAGGCAATGCCAGAAGTGAAATATATCTTCGAGCTGAACCCGGATCACCCGCTGGTGAAACGCGCGGCGGATACCCAGGACGAAACCCGCTTTGCCGAGTGGGTTGAACTGCTGCTGGATCAGTCTCTGCTGGCCGAGCGCGGCACGCTGGAAGATCCTAACCTCTTCATTAAACGTGTGAATGCGCTGCTGCTGGCGTAATTGACCACGCCTCCCCTGGTCTTCTCCCTCTCCCCGTGGGAGAGGGCCGGGGTGAGGGCACCAGACCGCACTCCCCCAAATAATCTCCCCCCATTAACCGTTTCAGCCCTCCCGCCTTCCTTGAGCCGCATCCGTTCTGGTGGTATTGTTTAGCGCTTTTGAAAAATTGAATCGACTTTTGAGGGGATTTTCGCAATGCGTATTATTCTGCTTGGCGCTCCGGGCGCGGGTAAAGGAACTCAGGCTCAGTTCATCATGGAGAAATACGGTATTCCGCAAATCTCCACCGGTGATATGCTGCGCGCCGCTGTTAAATCTGGCTCTGAGCTGGGTAAACAAGCGAAAGACATCATGGACGCTGGCAAACTAGTGACCGACGAGCTGGTTATCGCTCTGGTCAAAGAGCGCATTGCTCAGGAAGACTGCCGTAACGGTTTCCTGCTGGACGGCTTCCCACGCACCATTCCTCAGGCTGACGCCATGAAAGAAGCGGGCATCAACGTAGACTACGTGCTGGAGTTCGACGTACCAGACGAGCTGATCGTTGACCGTATCGTTGGTCGTCGCGTGCACGCTGCTTCTGGCCGCGTTTACCACATTAAATTCAACCCACCTAAGGTTGAAGGTAAAGACGACGTAACCGGCGAAGAGCTGACCACCCGTAAAGACGATCAGGAAGAGACCGTGCGTAAGCGCCTGGTGGAATACCATCAGATGACTGCGCCGCTGATCGGCTACTACACCAAAGAAGCGCAGGCGGGTAACACCAAATACGCGAAAGTTGACGGCACCAAAGCCGTGGCTGACGTTCGTGCAGAGCTGGAAAAAATCCTCGGCTAATCGCACTGCTCTCACCCGGGTCCCCGGGTGAGAATATTTCTCATCTTACCTATTACAGCAATGGGTTCCGTTTAAACGCATTTCCGCTACAATTGACAACCATTCAAATGGTTAAGAGGCGTGAATGAGTCAGGCGAAAACCGGCATCCTGCTTGCCAATCTGGGCACCCCAGAAGCACCTACGCCAGAAGCGGTAAAACGCTATCTGCGACAATTTTTAAGCGACACGCGCGTTGTGGATACCCCAAGACTGCTGTGGTGGCCATTACTGCGTGGCGTGATTCTGCCCATTCGTTCACCGCGCGTCGCCAAACTCTATCAGTCTGTCTGGATGGAAGAGGGCTCGCCGCTGATGGTCTACAGCCGTCGTCAGGAGAAAGCGCTGGCTGCCCGCCTGCCGGATATGCCTGTCGCGCTCGGCATGAGCTATGGCAAACCGTCTCTGGAAAGTGCGGTCGACGCGCTGCTCGCGCAGGGGGTTGAGCACATTGTGGTGCTGGCACTCTACCCGCAGTACTCCTGCTCGACGGTTGCTGCGGTGTGGGACGAACTGGCCCGCATTCTGGCGACCCGCCGCCGCATTCCGGGCGTGACCTTTATACGCGACTACGCCGATAACGAACTCTATATCAAAGCGCTTGCCAGCAGTGCCCGCGCGTCGTTTGAAAAACACGGCGAGCCGGATCTGCTGCTGTTGTCCTATCACGGCATTCCGCAGCGTTTCGCTAACGAAGGGGATGATTATCCGCAGCGCTGTCGCGATACCACGCGTGAGCTGGTGTCCGCGCTCGGCCTGCCGCCGGAGAAGGTGATGATGACTTTCCAGTCGCGCTTTGGTCGCGAGCCGTGGTTGACACCGTATACGGATGAAACCCTCAAAATGCTCGGCGAGAAAGGCGTGAAGCATATTCAGGTAATGTCCCCGGGCTTCTCGGCCGATTGCCTGGAAACGCTGGAGGAGATCGCGGTGCAAAACCGGGAGTTTTTCCTTGAGGCTGGTGGTGAGAAGTACGAGTACATTCCGGCACTTAACGACGCTCCGGAACATATCGACATGATGGTCTCGCTGGTGACCAACAGCCGCTGATCGCACTCAGGGCCGGGTTTGTGCTACCATTCCCGGCCCATATTCTATGCACAGTTCAGACCATGAAATTTCCCGGTAAACGCAAATCCAAACACTACTTCCCTGTTGATGCCCGCGATCCGCTCCTGCAGCAAATCCAGCCTGAAAATGAAACCAGCGCGGCATGGGTCGTCGGTATCGATCAGACGCTGGTGGACATTGAAGCGAAAGTGGATGATGCGTTTGTCGCCCGTTACGGTCTGAGCGCCGGCCACTCGCTGGTAATCGAAGACGACGTTGCTGAGGCGCTCTATCAGGAGCTGGTGCGTGACAACCTGATCACCCATCAGTTTGCCGGTGGCACCATCGGCAATACCATGCACAACTACTCCGTTCTGGCAGACGACCGCTCAGTGCTGCTCGGCGTGATGTGCAGCAACATCGAAATTGGTGGCTACGCCTACCGTTACCTGTGCAATACCTCCAGCCGTACCGATCTTAACTATCTGCAGGGTGTCGACGGCCCCATTGGCCGCTGCTTTACGCTGATCGGTGAATCCGGCGAGCGTACCTTTGCTATCAGCCCTGGCCACATGAACAAGCTGCGTGCCGAGAGCATTCCCGAAGAGGTGATTGCGGGCGCGTCGGCGCTGGTGCTCACCTCCTACCTGGTGCGCTGCAAGCCGGGCGAGCCGATGCCGGAAGCCACCATGAAGGCGATTGAGTACGCGAAAAAGTACGATGTGCCGGTGGTCCTGACGCTGGGAACGAAATTTGTGATTGCCGACAACCCGGAGTGGTGGCAGGCCTTCCTGAAAGAGCATGTCTCGATTCTGGCGATGAACGAAGAAGAAGCTGAGGCTCTCACCGGCGAGAGCGATCCGCTGCTGGCCTCCGATAAAGCGCTGGACTGGGTGGATCTGGTGCTCTGCACCGCCGGACCGGTAGGGCTGTATATGGCAGGCTTCACGGAAGAAGAGAGCAAACGCAAAACCCAGCATCCGCTGCTGCCTGGCGCCATCGCCGAGTTCAACCAGTATGAGTTCAGCCGTGGCATGCGTTATAAAGACTGTGTTAATCCGCTGCGGATCTACTCGCACATCGCCCCGTACATGGGCGGCCCGGAGAAGATCATGAACACCAACGGTGCGGGCGACGGTGCGCTGGCGGCGCTGCTGCATGACATCACCGCCAATGCCTACCACAAAACCAACGTGCCGAATTCCAGCAAACATAAGTTCAGTTGGCTCACCTATTCGTCGCTGGCGCAGGTATGTAAATACGCGAACCGCGTCAGTTATCAGGTGCTGAACCAGCACTCCCCGCGCTTAACGCGTGGCCTGCCGGAAAGGGAAGACAGCCTCGAAGAGGCGTACTGGGACAGGTAAAAGCAAAACGGCAACGCATGTTGCCGTTTTTAGTGTTTATTCCCTCTCCCGGTGGGAGAGGGTCAGGGTGAGGGCATCAGGCCGCACAAGCTAGCCCGTCACCTCTTCTTCAACCGGCGGCTTCGCCAGCAGCGCCAGCATCGTATTCGCAATTTCGCGCTCACCCATCACCACCTGATTCGCACCCCGTTCGGTGATGTAATCCACCTCGTCGTCGTAATGGGCGCGGGCAATGATCTCAATCGTTGGGCATTTCTCACGTGCAGTGGCCACAATCTCACCCGCTTCGTAGCCGTTTGGAATGGTCAGCAGCAGCCAGCGGGCGCAGTCCAGATGCGCCAGGTTCATAATTTCTTCGTTCGCCGCATTGCCCAGCACCGCGCGGATACCGCGCTCTCGCAGCTCATCGACGCGGGTGCGCGAGGTTTCAATCACCACCAGCGGGATCCCCTGCGCCATCAGCTTCTCGCCGAGCAGGCTTCCCACGCGGCCAAAGCCGAGCAGCAGGGCGTGGTTGCAAATATCCACCGGGATCTGTTTCTCTTCTTCAATGGCCTCTTCGAGCGTCTGCTCTTCAAGGGTTTCCGTTTTATCGAGATATTTTTCCAACAGCGCGAACAGCACGGGGTTCAGCATAATCGAGAGGATCGCTCCCGCCAGCACCAGGTTCTGCCCGGCCTGCGGCAGCAGGTTCAGCGCCATCCCCAGACCCGCCAGAATAAAGGCGAACTCACCAATCTGTGCCAGGCTTGCGGCGATGGTAAGAGCGGTACGCGGTGAGTGGCCGAACATTCGCACCAGGAAAAAGGCAGCGACCGACTTACCAAAGATGATAATCGCCAGCGTCCCCAGTACGGCCAGCGGCTGCTGAACCAGAATCATCGGATCAAACAGCATCCCGACGGAGACAAAGAACAGCACCGCGAAGGCATCACGCAGGGGGAGGGTGTCGTGCGCTGCTCGGTGGCTCAGTTCGGATTCGTTCAGCACCATCCCGGCGAAGAACGCGCCAAGGGCAAAGGAGACGTCAAAGAGCTCCACCGCACCAAAGGCAATCCCCAGCGCCAGCGCAAGGACGGAAAGGGTGAACAGTTCACGCGAGCCGGTGGCCGCGCTGCGCGACATGATCCACGGCACCAGACGGCGGCCTACCAGCATCATGATGGCGATAAACGCCACCACTTTTCCGATGGTGATGCTCATATCCAGCGCCAGCGAGGCAAAGCCGAGGGTGTCTTTTTCCATCATTCCGGCGACGGCAGGCAGCAGGACCAGCGTCAGCACCATCACCAGATCTTCAACAATCAGCCAGCCGATTGCGATTTGTCCGCGCTGGCTATCTATCAGCTGCCTCTCTTCAAGCGCGCGCAGCAGCACCACGGTACTGGCGGTTGAGAGACAGAGCCCAAATACGATGCCGGTCATTAACGACCAGCCCAGTACGGCCGAAAGCGCCATGCCCAGCAGCGTCGCTACCCCTATCTGGGCGATCGCTCCCGGTATGGCGATCGACTTTACCGCCATCAGGTCCTTCAGGGAAAAATGCAGCCCCACGCCAAACATCAGCAGAATCACGCCCAGTTCCGCCAGTTCAGGTGCCAGTTTGGTATCCGCAACGAAGCCAGGCGTAAACGGTCCCGCCAGTACCCCGGCTAACAGATAGCCCACAAGAGGGGAAATACGCAGTTTATTGGCAATCATGCCGAGAATAAAAGCGAGCACAAGTCCACCAACAATGGTGGTGATAAGCGGTGTGGCGTGGTGCATTCCGTCTCCTTTCGTTGTGGGTGTTCCATTTTGGTGAAAACCAAAAACCGAGTAATAGTTTATGACAATTTTTACCCTTGTGTTTATGAATAATTGTTGAAGTTTGAATAAAACGGCAATATGCCTAAGAAAAGGCAGGTTTTGATAAATTCAGAGAAGGGATGAACAGGAAAGCCTTATGCCATGAGGGCATCAGGCTGCCAAAATTACACTTTGGCAGCCATGAAATTACGCTTTATGACGATTATCAGGCAGGAATATGGTCAACATCCCCAGAAGTGGCAGGAAAGCGCAGATTTTATAAACCAGGAAGATACTGGTGTGGTCGGCAACCATGCCTAACACGGCTGCACCAAGGCCGCCCATGCCGAAGGCGAAACCAAAGAAGAGCCCGGAAACCATACCAATACGCCCCGGTAACAACTCCTGCGCATACACCAGGATAGCCGAGAACGCCGAGGCCAGAATAAAACCAATAATTACCGTTAAAATGCCCGTCCATTCAAGGCTGGCGTAAGGCAAAATAAGGGTAAAGGGGGCAACACCAAGAATAGAGCCCCAAATAACATATTTACGGCCAATTTTATCCCCGACTGGCCCGCCAATCACCGTCCCTGCTGCGACGGCAAACAGGAAAGCAAACAGATGGAACTGCGCGTTTTGTACCGATAATCCGAATTTTTGCATCAGGTAAAAGGTGTAATAGCTGCTGATACTCGCCATATAGAAATATTTCGAGAAAATCAGCACCAGCAGCACGGACACGGCCAGGATCACCTTATTGCGTGGAAGGGGATTGATAACCTTCACTTTTGGTTTGCCTTTGTTTACGCGGTGCTGTGCGGCATACCAGCGGCTGATCTGGGCGAGCACAACGATCGCCAGCAGGGCGGCCAGCACAAACCAGGCGACGTTACCCTTGCCGTAGGGGGCGATGATCACTGCCGCCAGCAGCGGGCCGAGGGAACTGCCAAAATTACCGCCCACCTGGAAGAGTGATTGCGCCAGCCCGTGGCGCCCGCCGGAGGCCATACGTGCCACACGGGAGGACTCCGGATGGAAGACCGACGAGCCGGTCCCCACCAGCGCGGCGGCAAGCAGCACCGCTTCAAAACTGCCCGCCATAGCCAGCAGCACCAGCCCGCTCAGGGTGAAGCACATGCCAATCGGCAGCGACCACGGCATCGGATATTTATCCGTCCAGTAACCGACGATCGGTTGCAGTAGCGAAGAGGCCAGCTGGAAGGTCAGGGTGATCATCCCGATCTGCACGAAGGTTAATGAAAACTCGGATTGCAGCAGCGGGTAAATCGCCAGGATCAGCGACTGGATCATGTCGTTGAGCAGATGGGAGAGGCTAATAGCGCCTAAGACTTTAAATGAGGTGCGCGAGGGTGGCGGCGACGCCGGCGCGCCCGAAACGGGCTGGGTTGATTCACTGATTGCCATAAATACCACGTCGTTAGTGATGAAAAATGCAGGGGGTAATTATTATCCAACTAACATACCTGCCAGCGACATTTGAAGAAAGTCGCAATTATGAAAACTTATTTGTCTATTCTTGTTACTCACTGTAATTTTTGCGTTTGTCTATTGGTCAGGGAGAGAGAAGATGAAGTTAATGAAGCATGGCGTCGCGTTGGCGCTGCTCGCCGCCTGGGGTCTGGCAAGCCTGCCCGCACAGGCGTATGAAAAAGACAAAACGTATAAAATTACGATCCTGCATACCAACGATCACCACGGCCATTTCTGGCGCAGCGAGTACGGCGAATATGGTCTCTCCGCGCAAAAAACGCTGGTGGATGGCATTCGTAAAGAGGTTGCCGCCGAAGGGGGCAGCGTGCTGCTGTTATCGGGGGGCGATATCAATACCGGCGTGCCGGAGTCCGATTTACAGGATGCCGAGCCTGATTTTCGCGGCATGAATTTAATCGGTTACGATGCGATGGCCGTTGGAAACCACGAGTTTGATAACCCGCTGAGCGTGCTGCGCCAGCAGGAAAAATGGTCCAAATTCCCGTTCCTCTCCGCCAATATCTATCAGAAAAGCACCGGTGAACGCCTGTTTAAACCGTGGGCGCTGTTTAAGCGTCAGGATCTGAAAATCGCGGTGATTGGCCTCACCACGGACGATACGGCAAAAATTGGCAACCCTGAGTTCTTTACCGATATCGAATTCCGTAAACCGGCAGACGAAGCGAAGCTGGTGATTCAGGAGTTGCAGCAAAATGAAAAACCGGACGTGATCATCGCCACCACCCATATGGGACATTACGACAACGGCGAGCATGGTTCTAACGCACCGGGCGACGTTGAAATGGCGCGCAGCCTCCCTGCGGGCTCGCTGGCAATGATTGTGGGTGGTCACTCACAAGATCCGGTGTGCATGGCCTCGGAGAATAAAAAGCAGGTGGATTATGTTCCGGGCACGCCGTGTGCACCAGACCGTCAGAACGGGATCTGGATTGTGCAGGCGCACGAGTGGGGTAAATACGTTGGCCGTGCCGACTTTGAGTTCCGTAACGGCGAGATGAAACTGGTGCATTATCAGCTCATCCCGGTCAACCTGAAGAAAAAAGTGATCTATCCGGACGCGAAAAGTGAGCGCGTGCTCTACACCCCGGAGATCCCCGAGAACCCACAGATGCTCTCCCTGTTAACCCCGTTCCAGAATAAAGGCAAAGCGCAGCTGGACGTGAAAATCGGTACGCTGAACGGGCGTCTGGAAGGGGACCGCAGCAAAGTCCGTTTCGTACAGACCAATATGGGTCACCTGGTGCTGGCGGCACAAATCGCGCGCACCGGCGCTGATTTTGGTGTGATGAGCGGCGGCGGGATCCGTGATTCCATCGAAGGCGGGAATATCACCTATAAAGATGTGCTGAAGGTGCAGCCGTTTGGCAACGTGGTGGTTTATGCCGATATGAGCGGGAAAGAGGTGATTGAGTACCTTACCGCCGTGGCGCAGATGAAGCCGGACTCTGGCGCCTATCCGCAGTTCGCTAACGTCAGCTTTGTGGCCAAAGACGGCAAGCTCAACGATCTCAAAATCAAGGGTGAGCCGGTTGATCCCGCGAAAACCTACCGTCTGGCAACCTTAAGCTTTAACGCCACCGGCGGCGACGGTTATCCGCACATCGATAATAAACCGGGCTATGTGAATACCGGCTTTATTGATGCCGAGGTTCTGAAGCAGTTTATCGAGCAGAATTCACCGATCGACGTGAATGCGTATGAGCCGAAAGGCGAGGTGAGCTGGCAGTAACGTTGTGCGGCCTGATGCCCTCACCCCAACCCTCTCCCACCGGGAGAGGGCGTGAATACAAAAAACGGTAACGTCTGTTACCGTTTTGCTTTTACCTCGCAGCCGCCACCCGGCTTTTTCTTTTAATCCCGGCGCGCAATATCCGCAAACTTCGCATCCAGCATTTTGGCCAGATCGCCTGCGGCCAGTTCGATATCCAGCCCGCGCTTGCCGCCGGAAATATAGATGGTTTCAAATTCCTGAGAAGGGGCGTCAATCAGCGTTGGCAGGCGTTTTTTCTGTCCGAGCGGGCTGATCCCGCCCACCAGATAACCCGTGGTGCGTTGCGCAACCATTGGGTCTGCCATATCTACCTTTTTCGCTCCCAGCGCTTTGGCCACTTTCTTCAGGTCCAGTTGACCAGCCACGGGCGTGACCGCGACGGCGAGATGCTTCATATCGCCATTCACGGCCACCAGCAGCGTTTTATAGACCTGGTCGGCGTTCAGCCCCAGTTTGCGCACCACTTCATCACCAAAATTGGTTTCGTTCGGATCGTGATCGTAAGTGTGGATCCGGAAAGAAATTTTGTTTTTTTCGAGTAATTTAACGGCGGGAGTCATAGCTATCCTTCTTACGACAGACAATTCATGCTGACAGCATACGCCTGACGTTTGTCTAAAAAATAGCACCATCTTGCGCAATAGTATTGGCAGTGATGGTCACTTTGAGCGACAATCGGCTCAACCGAAGGTCTCCTTCGGCATAATAAAAACGATGAAATTCCTCTTTGACGGGCCAATAGAAATATTGGCCATTTTTTTATTTCAGCAGCGACGGCAAATTCCCTTCTCCGTACAAATGTAATGCCCCCACTGCAACCACGTAATGCCCAGCAGGTAACGCATGCAGCGTCTGCCGCCATGCCGCATTGCGTGCATTCATCAGCACATCATACAGCGATTCACTGAACGTCGATGGCAGCGTTAATTTCCCCTCAGCAGGCGGGGCATCCAGCCACCAGCCAATCATGGTTTGCAGCAGACGGGCGTTGGTATGCCAGTGCGTTAGCGTATCATCAAGAAGAATGAGACCGTCATCAGGCAGCTGGCGAAGGAGGGCAATCTGGCTATCGGTACCTTCCAGCTCAATGATCGGCAGACGGCGTGCCCGGGCTGCATTCAGCAGCTGGTAATCAATACCGTAATCACCGCGCAGACCCAGACGCTGCGCCTGCGTCGCCTGTAATATCATGGCAATCTGCCAGAGCGGCAGGGTGTCCAGCATCGAGAGCGAAACGCCGGTTTCATCCGCCACGCGCGTCAGTTCGGCGAGCTGAGCCTCGTCCAGACGGTCGGCCAGGGTGAGATCGCTCTCCAGACCGGCAAAGGGAGACTCGTGGCCTGAAATATCCGCCTCAACCACCAGCGCATCGGCCTGCTTCAGGAGGGATAACAGACCAGAGGGTAGCGGGGACATATCCTGCGTGCCCATATGTATGCTGCCCACCAGGTGCAGATGCTGACCGCCGGGGAGCGAAATATCCATTCCGGGCCAGGTATAACGGCGGGGGAAGAGGGCGCGAAACGATGTTTTTATACGGCGAAACAGACTCATACGCGCTCCATAAACGGAAAGGTTCATGCTAACGCGTGGGGAAGGGCGGCGCAACAGGTGAACGTCGGCACGTTTCGTAAGCCTGATACGCGCAGCGCCATCAGGCAAAAAAGCCGGGTGGCGCTGCGCTTCCCCGGCCTACAACGTATTACGCTTTCGGTTTAAAGCGCAGCAGACGGTTGGCGTTACTCACCACGGTAATGGAGGAGAGCGCCATCGCTGCACCTGCGACCACCGGGTTAAGCAGCGTACCGGTCAGGGGCCACAGAATGCCGGCAGCAATCGGGATACCGAGCGAGTTATAGATAAACGCACCCAGCAGGTTCTGCTTCATGTTGCGCAACGTGGCTTTCGAAATCGCCAGCGCATCGGCAACACCCATCAGGCTGTGTCGCATCAGTGTGATGGCTGCCGTCTCAATGGCAACGTCGCTCCCGCTTCCCATGGCAATCCCCACCTCTGCCTGTGCCAGCGCAGGCGCATCGTTAATACCGTCGCCAACCATCGCGACCTGGCGCCCCTGCTGTTGCAGCGTTTTAATGGCGTCCGCTTTGCCGTCCGGCAGGACACCGGCAATGACTTCATCGATCCCCGCCTCTCTGGCGATGGCGTTGGCCGTGGTTGGGTTATCCCCGGTTAACATCACCAGACGGTAGCCCGCGCGGTGCAGTCGTTGTAAGGCATCCACACTGTCCTGACGTAACGGATCGCGCACGGCCAGCAGGGCCGCAATATGACCGTCCACCGCAAGCAGCACAGGGGTTGCGCCCTGCGATGCCTGGGCATTCAGTTCACTTTCCAGCGCTGAAGTTGCTATGCCGTTTTCATTCATCAGGGCCTGGTTACCCAGCAGCAGTGTGTGTCCTTCGGCCTCACCGCTGACGCCTAATCCGCGCAGGGTGCGGAAGTTGTTCACCTGCGGCAGGCTGGCCTCACCGGCTTTCTCAATGATGGCTCGCGCCAGCGGGTGGCTGGAGCCTTGTTCCAGGGCCGCGGCGAGACGCAGCGCGTCAGCCTCCGCGAAGCCTGAGGTATGCACGGATACAACCTGCGGTTTACCTTCGGTCAGGGTACCGGTTTTATCAAAGACCAGCGTGTCGAGAGTGCTGGCGCGTTGCAGGGCGTCGGCATCACGCACCAGCACGCCAAACTCGGCGGCGCGTCCCACGCCGGAGATAATCGACATCGGCGTCGCAAGGCCGAGCGCGCAAGGACAGGCGATAATCAGTACCGTGGTGGCGATCACCAGGGTATAGACAATTTGCGGCGCCGGGCCGAAGAAATACCAGATAGCCGCGCTCAGCAGCGCAATGCCCACCACCACCGGCACAAAAATGGCGGAGATTTTATCGGCCAGCTGACCTATTTCAGGCTTACTGCTCTGTGCCTGGCGCACCATGCGGATAATACGGGACAGCGTGGTGTGGCTTCCCACTGCACTGGCGGTGAACAGCACGCTGCCGTCCTGCACCACCGTACCGGCATGCACGCCATCACCCTGTGATTTCTGCTGCGGAATGGGTTCCCCGGTGAGCATCGCTTCGTCAAACCAGGCTTCGCCCTGCGTAATGTCTCCGTCCACGGGAACGCGGTCACCGGTGGTCAGACGCAGCGTCATACCGGGCTGAACCTCGGCCAGAGGAACGCTTTTTTCTCCGTCGTCAGTGACCACGCGGGCGGTCGGGGGGGTTAAATCCAGCAGCCGCTCCAGCGCCTTTGAGGAGCGCTGACGGGCACGGGCTTCCAGCATATGGCCCAGGTTAATCAGGCCGATGATCATCGCGCTCGCTTCATAATAGAGATGGCGGGCTTCCATCGGGAACCACTGTGGCCAGACGTTCACGCTCATGGAGTAGAGCCATGCCGCACCCGTGCCGAGTGCCACCAGCGTATCCATGGTTGCGGTGCGGTTTTTCAGGCTCTTCCAGGCGCTGGAGTAGAAATGTCCGCCTGCAAATACCATTACACCAAGCGTAATGATACCAATGACCAGCCACAGCGTGCGGTTGTCGTCGGTGACCATCATGTTGTCACCGATCATGCCCCACACCATCACCGGGATCCCGACCAGCAGCGCAACAATGGCCTGCCAGCGGAAGCGTTTCATGGTGGCGATGGCCGTTTCCTGCTGACGTTCACGGCGTTTGGCATCATCTTCGATGGCCTCTGCGCCATAGCCCGCTTTTTCAACGGCCAGCACTAATTCTGCGGCGGAGGCACTGCCCATGACCAGCGCAGTACGCTCCGCAAGATTGACCCGTGCCTGCGCGACTCCGGGTACCGCCTGCAAGGCATTTTGCACCCGGGAGACGCAGCTGGCGCAGCTCATGCCGTTGATCAGCAGCTGTTGGCTGTCATCGATATCATCAGCTGCCGGAAGCTCAGGAGTGGCCGCTGTCAGTGCTTCCGACGGGGATGATGACTCTGCCAGCGGTTTAGCCTTTGGGTGGCTCAGCTCCGCCCCATAACCTGCCTGTTTGATGGTATCAATCAGCGCTTGCGCACTGGCGCTGCCGGTGACGGCGGCGTGATCGATAGTGACGTCAGCGCTTTCGACATCAGGACGCTGTTCCAGACTTTCTTTAACGCGTTTGACACAGTGGCCGCAGGAGAGGCCGTCCAGTGTCAGGTCAATTGTGTGAGACATAACAAAACTCCCGTATAATGAACTGGTCAGTTGTTGACCGGAGTAACGCTTTTCGCTAACTGTTATGAAGGTTAAACCTTCCATCAAGGGGAAGGTCAAGGGGGAAATGTGAATATCAGCGATGTTGCGAAAAAAACCGGATTGACCAGCAAAGCCATCCGCTTTTATGAAGAGAAGGGGCTGGTGACGCCGCCGCTGCGCAGCGAAAATGGCTACCGTAGCTACACGCAACTGCATCTGGACGAGCTGACCTTACTGCGTCAGGCGCGTCAGGTGGGTTTTAACCTTGAAGAGTGCGGTGAGCTGGTGAATCTGTTCAACGATCCAAAACGCCACAGCGCAGATGTAAAAAAACGGACGCTGGAAAAAGTGGCGGAGATTGAACGGCACATTACGGAACTGGAAGCGATGCGCAAGCAGCTGCTGGCGCTGGCGGAATCCTGTCCGGGAGATGACAGCGCCGACTGCCCGATTATCGATAATCTTGCCGGCTGCTGTCATCGTAAGGCGCAGGCTTAGCAGGCTTTCACCCGAAGCGTAATCCCTTCCACCGCGATGACCTCAACCCGCGTCCCGGCGCTGAGGTCATCGTCGGCCACCACCGGCCAGGAGCTATCGCCCACGCGCATATGTCCGCGGCCGTTCACCAGCGCGGTCTCAAGCGTAAAGCGCTGGCCGACGATCTGCTGTCCACGCTGATTGAGATGGGTATCCAGCGGTTTTTGCTCGTTAACCTGACGGTTCAGCCAGCGCCACCACAGCCAGGCGGCCACCAGCGTCAGCACGGCAAACAGCGCGCCCTGCCACGCCCAGTCCAGGGGGAGCAGCCAGACCAGCAGCCCGGTAATCACCGCGGCCACACCGCTCCAGAGCAGATAACCGTTGCCACCAAGCATCTCTGCGGCCAGCAGTAAGCCACCCAGGCTTAGCCAGAAAGCATGAGGATGTGCGACGATCAGCTCAATCATTTTTTGCGCTCATTTCCGCTGTCTTTGATAAGTTCAGCAATCCCGGCGATGGAGCCCATCAGACTGCTGGCATCCAGCGGCATCATCACCACTTTGCTGTTATTTGCCGAGCCGATCTCTTTCAGCGCATCGGTATATTTTTGCGCGACAAAGTAGTTCACGGCCTGGATGTCACCGGCGGCAATGGCCTCGGATACCATCTGGGTTGCGCGGGCTTCCGCTTCGGCAGAACGTTCACGCGCCTCTGCCTGCAAGAAAGCAGACTGGCGATCCCCTTCCGCTTTCAGAATTTGCGACTGTTTTTCCCCTTCTGCTTTCAGGATCTCCGCCTGACGCACCCCTTCGGCTTCCAGAATATAGGCGCGCTTGGTTCGTTCTGCCTTCATCTGGGCGTTCATCGAAGCGATAAGCTCCGCAGGTGGGCGAACGTCCCGGATTTCAATGCGGGTGACTTTAATGCCCCACGGGTTTGTCGCTTCATCAACAATGTGCAGCAGACGGGTGTTGATGCTGTCACGCTGAGAGAGCATTTCGTCCAGCTCCATAGAGCCGAGTACCGTACGGATGTTGGTCATCGTCAGATTAACAATCGCTAGCTCCAGGTTGCTCACCTCATAGGCGGCTTTGGGCGCATCAATTACCTGAATAAAACAGACGGCATCGATGGTGACGTTGGCGTTATCCTTCGAAATAACTTCCTGCGAGGGGATATCCAACACTTGTTCCATCATATTGATCTTGCGACCAATTCTGTCCATGAAGGGAACAATCAGGCTCAAGCCTGGCTGGAGTGTATTGGTGTAGCGGCCGAAGCGTTCAACGGTCCACTGATATCCCTGCGGGACAATTTTGACCCCGGCGCCCACAATAACCAGCGCAACGAATATAAGGACAGGAACAACGATAAGCATAAAAACCTCCTGTTTTGCATGCTGTTGATGAGTAAAAATGCATGTTTATTGTTCATAAGTATATCGGCTATCGGGCTGAAATTCGCCTCTGAAAATAGGCTGGGAAGGGACAAAGGATTATGCTACAGACGATTTTTACCAGAAGCGGTTAACGGAAGCGGAATGAACGATCAAAAAAACATATTACATCTCAGGGATGTCGGATTTCGTGTTGGGGGAAATACGATCCTTCAGCACGTCGAATTTTGCCTTTCACCGGGCGAGTTTAAATTAATCACCGGGCCGTCAGGCTGCGGCAAAAGCACGTTATTGAAAATTGTGGCTTCACTGCTAAGTCCTACGGAGGGAACCGTTCTGTTTGAGGGCCACGATATTGCGACCCTCTCCCCGGAACGCTATCGCCAGCAGGTCTCTTATTGTGTACAGACCCCTTCACTGTTCGGCGAAACGGTCTATGACAACCTGATCTTCCCGTGGCAGATTCGCCAGCAAACGCCGGAGCCGAATAAATTTATCGCTGACCTGGCCCGCTTTGGCCTGGCACAAGAGACATTGACCAAATCCATTAATGAGCTCTCCGGGGGCGAAAAGCAGCGCGTTTCGCTGATTCGTAACCTGCAGTTTTTACCTAAGGTGCTGCTGCTGGACGAGATCACCAGCGCGCTGGATGAGGCCAACAAGCGCAACGTGAACGACATCATCCATCGCTACGCCAGTGAACAAAATATTGCCGTGCTGTGGGTGACGCACGACGCAAATGAAATTGCCCATGCGGATGATGTCATCACGCTGCAGCCGCAGGGTGGGAAATGGCAGGAGGCAAACCATGGGTGAGCATAATATCACCAACGCATCGCTGGCGTTTTCGATGGTGCTGGTACTGGTGGCGATTTTTGTGAGCTACCGGGAAAAGCTGGGGCTGGAGAAAGATATTCTCTGGAGCATCTGCCGCGCGGTGATTCAGCTCATCATCGTTGGCTATGTGCTGAAGTACATCTTTAACGTCAACCACGCGGTGCTTACGCTGCTGATGGTGCTGTTTATCTGCTTCAACGCAGCGTGGAATGCTCAGAAGCGCAGCAAATATATCGATAAGGCGTTTGTCTCGTCATTTATTGCCATTACGACCGGGACCGCGCTGACGCTGGCGGTGCTGGTGCTATCTGGCTCTATTGAGTTTACGCCGATGCAGGTGATCCCCATCTCCGGGATGATCGCCGGGAACGCCATGGTGGCGGTAGGGCTGTGCTACAACAACCTTGGCCAGCGCTTCAGCAGTGAGCAACAGAAGCTGCAGGAGAAGTTAAGCCTGGGGGCCACGCCTAAAGTGGCGTCGGCGCGGCTGATTCGTGAGAGTATCCGCGCGTCGCTGATCCCCACGGTGGATTCGGCGAAAACGGTCGGACTGGTGAGTCTGCCGGGGATGATGTCAGGGCTGATCTTCGCTGGCATTGATCCGGTAAAAGCGATCAAATATCAGATCATGGTGACCTTTATGCTGCTCTCCACGGCGAGCCTGTCGACCATCATTGCCTGTTATCTGACGTATAGGAAGTTCTACAACGAGCGCCACCAGCTGGTGGTCACACAGCTAAAAAAAGCGGATTAAGCCTGTTTGTGTAGGCCCGGTAAGCGTGAGCGCCACCGGGCATTTTTTTTAGTAGAGCAGCGCGTACAGCTGACGACGGTACTTCGACGCCAGCGCATCGCCGGTACCCAGTGCGGCCAGGATCTCCTGGAACATTTTCCGCGCCTGACCGTCTGCGGCAGCCAGATCGTTTTGCAGGTGGCTGAACAGCAGTTCCAGGGCCTCTTCATTTCGACCCACCTGATGCAGCTGGAGTGCCAGCTGGCTTGCCAGCGCTGCGTCGGCCGGGTTATCGGCAACCTGCTGCTGGAGTTGCTGGATTTCCGGGGTATCCGCCGCCTGTTTCAGCAGATCAATTTGCGCCACCAGGCCCTGATAGCGGGTGTCCTGATCCTGCAACGGGATCGTTTTTAGCACGGCTTCAGCATCTTCTGAGCGGTGCAGGGCAATCTGCGTTTCAGCCAGCAGCAGGCCAATCTGGCTGTTCTGCTTAGAGAGCTGCCAGGCGTCTTTCAACAGCGGCAGGGCTTCGTCGTATTTACCTTCCTGCATCAGCGCCATGGCTTCCTGCGCTTTTAGCTCCTCCTCACGCGGCAGCACTTTATCCAGCAGGGCGCGGATCGCCTCTTCAGGCTGCGGTCCCTGGAAGCCATCAACAGGCTGTCCATTCTGGAAAAGATAGACCGTGGGGATGGCGCGCAGGCCAAACTGTGAGGCCACCATGGGTTCTGCATCGCAGTCCAGTTTGGCGAGAATAAACTGGCCATTGTATTGTGCGGCAAGGCTTTCGAGGACCGGCGTCAGCTGCAGACAGTGTTGGCTGCGTTCAGACCAGAAGTAGAACAGTACCGGTTTAACCATCGACTGTTCGAGGACCTGTTGCAGGTTTGCTTCAGTAATATTGACGATATTCTGTACGGACATGCGGTATTCTCTTTTATCGGTTTGTTATTTACATGGGGGTGAGCGTCGTCGCTTCAACTCAACCGTGTAAAATTTTGTCCATCATCCGGCCCGGCAGCAGACGTTTTAACCAGCCTACGGCATGGGTGACCAGCGTTACCGGATAGCGCATTTTTGGGTTATCGCTCTCAAAAGCATGGCGCACTTTCGCGACAACCGCTTCCGGCCCAAGAGTAAAACGTGCGGCGATGCCGGGGTTTTCGACCGGTTTGTCCGCCTGCGTCTGGTTGACGTTATCCGTAAAACGGGTGCGGATGGGGCCGGGTTCAATCAGGCTCACCTTAATCCCGCTGTGACGCAACTCCATGCGCAGGGCGTCCGACCATGCTTCCAGCGCATATTTGCTGGCGGCATACGCGCCGCGGCCGGGGGTAGAAATCAGCCCCATCACCGAGGAGGTCATCACGATACGCCCTTCACCGTGAGGCAGCATCGCCGGAAGCAGGCGCATGGTGAGCTGATGCACACCGAAAAAGTTGCTGGAAAACTGTTGTTCAAGCTGTTCGCGGGAGATCGTATTCAGCGGGCCATAGAGACCGTAACCGGCATTATTGAACAGACCGTACAGACGGTTGCCGGTAAGGGCGATCACCTCATCTGCGGCGCGTTCAACGCTTTCCGGTGAGTCCAGATCCAGCAACACGCTGGTGAACCCCATCCCGTTGAGGCGTTCCACATCGTCAGGTTTACGGCAGGCCGCCAGCACCTGAAATCCCTGACGCTTTAATTCGAGCGCGCTTTCAAGACCAATTCCGCTGGAACATCCTGTAATTAAGACCGATTTTTGCATAACTTTACCTGTCAGGATCTCCGCTTAATCAGGAGTCATGGTTAACTAAAGGAGCCAGCCGCGTTGCCATCCAGTCGGCAATAAACGGCTGTGCATCGCGATTGGGGTGGATCCCGTCATCCTGCATCCAGTTGGGTTTGAGATAGACCTCTTCCATGAAAAATGGCAGCAGCGGAATATCAAACTCGTTGGCAAGCTTAGGGTAGATCGCGCTAAAGGCTTCATTATACCGACGACCGTAGTTGGCGGGCAGGCGAATTTGCATCAGCAGCGGCTGGGCGTTCGCCGCTTTAATGTCCTTCAGGATGGTGCGCAGGGTTTGTTCCGTTTGCTGAGGCTGGAAGCCACGCAATCCGTCGTTACCGCCCAGCTCCACCAGTACCCATCGCGGTTGATGCTGTTTGAGCAAAGCCGGCAGACGCGACAAGCCCTGTTGCGAGGTATCACCGCTGATGCTGGCGTTGATAACAGACGTTTTGCTCTGCCATTTTTCGTTGAGCAGAGCCGGCCAGGCCGCACTGGCCGCCATACGATAGCCTGCGCTGAGGCTGTCGCCGAGAACCAGTAACGTGTCCGCTGCCGCCGCGCGGAAAGTCATCAGAATCAAAAACAGGAAGGGCAAATGCCAGCGGAAAACATTGTTGAAGTTCATCGTCTTAAGAAGTCCGTCGGTCAGGGGGAACACGAGCTTTCCATCCTCACCGGAGTTGAACTCGTTGTCAAACCTGCCGAAACCATTGCGCTGATTGGCGAATCCGGTTCCGGTAAGTCCACGCTGCTGGCTATTCTGGCCGGACTGGACGACGGCAGCAGCGGCGAGGTTAACCTGGTCGGACAGCCGCTGCATCAGCTTGATGAAGAGGCGCGTGCCGCGCTACGTGCCCGTCACATCGGCTTTGTGTTTCAGTCCTTCATGCTGATCCCCACCCTGAACGCGCTGGAAAATGTTGAGTTGCCCGCGCTGCTGCGCGGAGAAAGCAGCCGTGAAAGCCGCGATCATGCGAAGGCATTGCTGGAACAACTGGGGCTGGGGAAACGCCTTGACCATCTTCCGGCGCAGCTTTCCGGTGGAGAGCAGCAACGCGTGGCGCTGGCCCGCGCATTTAATGGTCGCCCGGAGGTGCTGTTTGCCGATGAACCCACCGGGAACCTGGACCGTAAAACCGGCGATAAGATTGCCGATCTGCTGTTCTCGCTCAACCGGGAACATGGCACCACGCTGATTCTGGTCACGCACGATCCGCAGTTGGCTGCCCGCTGCGATCGCCGCCTGCGGCTGGTCAACGGTGAATTGCAGGAGGAAGCATGATTGCCCGCTGGTTCTGGCGCGAGTGGCGCTCGCCTTCGCTGCTGATCGTCTGGCTGGCGTTAAGCCTGGCGGTGGCCTGCGTGCTGGCGCTGGGCAGCGTCAGCGATCGCATGGAGAAGGGGCTTAGCCAGCAAAGCCGCGAATTTATGGCGGGCGACAGGGCGCTGCAAAGCTCGCGCGCCGTCCCGCCGGGCTGGATCGACGAAGCGCGCAAGCGGGGGCTCAAGGTCGGGGAGCAGATAAGCTTCCAGACCATGACCTTCGCCGGTGACACGCCGCAGCTGGCCAGCGTCAAAGCCGTGGATGATATCTACCCGATGTACGGTGAACTGCAGACCAGCCCGCCAGGCGTCAAGCCGAAACCCGGTACGGTGCTGCTGGCACCGCGACTGATGGCGCTACTGAACCTGAAAACAGGTGACAGCATCGACGTGGGGGACGCGACGCTGACCATTACCGGGGAGGTGGTTCAGGAACCCGATTCCGGCTTCAACCCGTTCCAGCTCGCCCCACGCTTGCTGATGAACACCGCAGACGTGGCGAAAACCAACGCCGTCCAGCCGGGGAGCCGCGTCACCTGGCGCTATAAGTTTGGCGGCACGCCTGCGCAGCTGGAGGCGTATGAAAAATGGCTTCTGCCGCAGTTAAAACCGGAGCACCGCTGGTACGGGCTTGAGCAGGATGAGGGCGCGCTCGGCAAGTCTCTTGAACGCTCTCAGCAGTTTCTGCTGCTCTCGGCACTGTTAACCCTGCTGCTGGCCGTCGCGGCGGTTGCCGTGGCGATGGGACACTACTGCCGCAGCCGTTACGATCTGGTGGCGATCCTCAAAACCCTTGGCGCGGGCAGGGCGCAATTGCGGAGGCTGATTGTCGGCCAGTGGCTGATGGTGCTGGCGCTGTCGGCCGTCACCGGTGGGGCGACAGGTCTGCTGTTTGAAAAGCTGCTGATGATGCTCCTGAAACCGGTACTGCCTGCCGCGCTGCCGCCAGCAAGCCTCTGGCCATGGCTGTGGGCGATTGGCGCGATGACCGTGATTTCATTGCTGGTGGGGTTGCGCCCGTACCGGCTCCTGCTCGCCACCCAGCCGCTGCGCGTGCTGCGCCGCGATGTGGTGGCCAGCGTCTGGCCGCTTAAATACTACCTGCCGGTGATGATAGCCGTGGTGATCGGGCTCCTTGCCTGGCTGATGGGCGGGAGTACCCTGCTGTGGGCCGTGTTGGTTGGGGCGGTGGTTCTGGCGCTGCTGTGTGGCGTGCTGGGCTGGGTATTGCTCACTGTTCTGAAAAGGATGACGATTAAATCCCTTCCCGTGCGGCTGGCGGTGAACCGTCTGCTGCATCAGCCGTGGTCAACGCTGAGCCAGCTTTCGGCGTTTTCGCTCTCGTTTATGCTGCTGGCGCTTTTGCTGGTGCTGCGCGGCGATCTGCTGGATCGCTGGCAACAGCAGCTTCCGCCGGAAAGTCCGAACTATTTTCTGATCAATATTGCTCCAGAACAGGTGACACCACTGAAGGGTTTTCTCTCTGAGCATCACATTATTCCCGAGTCGTTCTATCCGATCGTGCGTGCGCGCCTGACGCAGATCAACGGTCAGTCGACGGAGGGAAATAAAGATGAGTCGCTCAACCGTGAGCTTAATCTGACCTGGCAGGAGAAGCGCCCGGATCACAACCCGATCACCGCCGGAAGCTGGCCGCCAAAGGCCGGGGAAGTGTCGATGGAAGAGGGGCTGGCAAAGCGTCTGAATGTGAAGCTGGGAGATAGCGTGACCTTTACCGGCGACACGCAGGATTTCAGCGCCAGAGTGACCAGCCTGCGCAAAGTGGACTGGGAAAGCCTGCGGCCAAACTTCTTCTTTATCTTCCCTGTCGGGGCACTGGATGGACAGCCGCAGAGCTGGCTCACCAGCTTCCGCTGGGAAAACGGCAACGGCATGTTGACGCAGCTTAACCGGGAATTCCCGACGGTCAGCCTGCTGGACATCGGCGCGATACTGAAACAGGTCGGTCAGGTGCTGGAGCAGGTCAGCCGCGCGCTGGAGGTGATGGTGGTGCTGGTGACGATTTGCGGCGTGCTGTTGCTGCTGGCACAGGTGCAGGTTGGCATGCGTCAGCGTCATCAGGAGCTGGTGGTCTACCGTACGCTGGGAGCCGGCAAGCGTCTGCTGAGGGCTACGCTGTGGAGCGAGTTCGCCCTGCTGGGGCTGGTGGCAGGCCTGGTGGCCGCCATTGGCGCAGAGGCGGCGCTGGCAGTGCTGCAGTCGAAAGTCTTCGACTTCCCGTGGGAGCCAGACTGGCGCCTGTGGCTGACGCTGCCGGTGTGCGGTGCGCTTTTGCTTTCACTTTGCGGCGGCTGGCTCGGAACGCGGCTGTTAAAAGGCAAAGCACTTTTCCGCCAGTTTGTCAGTTAGTTCACAGACGTGATGGTTTCGTACCGGTTTAAATGCTGGTACGCAGCCCGTTAACAGCACAAATCGATAATACCCACTCATTTAGTAGCACAAAACATTAAAAACCCGCCCACACAGCCCGATTATTTCCAGTTAATATTCACACGCTAAATATTTAGCAGCGTGTCTATTAAGGAAAAATAATGACTATAAAAACAACCGCGCTGGCGACAGCTATTGGCGCAGCAGTGGCATTAACCTCCTTCGCATCTCAGGCGGAAATCACGGTTCTTAAGCAAGATCCTCAGGCGGGTAACCCGCTGAGCCGTCTGAACTTTACCGTTGGCGGCAGTATTCGTCCTCAGTTCCAGAACATGACGGGCGACGACGGTAAAAACAGCTACAAACGTAACGGTTTCGACGGCGGCACCCGTTTCCGTTTTGCGGCAGATTACTATCTGTTCGACGACATCAGCTGGATCAGCTACTACGAACTGGGTGTGAATATCCCTGCCCAGTTCAACTGGGATCATCACTATGCCGAGGGTGCCCACGACACCACGCGCCGTATGCTCTACACCGGCCTGAAGAGCGACACCTGGGGTACACTGACCTTCGGTCAACAGAACAGCGTGTACTATGATGTGGTGGGCGTGAAAACCGATATCTGGGACTACGACATGATCGGTCAGGCACCAGGTAACGGTATCAACGGCGACTACGATGGCTCTTATCGTTCACGCAATATGCTGAAATATAAGAAAACCGTTGGCGATGCTGATATCTACGCCTCTTACCTGTTTGAAGACAGCGAATACCTGCCGGGCAACGGTCTGCGCTACAAGCGTAAAGGCGGCGGTTCCCTGGGTATCGATTACCACCTGACCACCGATCTGACCTGGGGCGCGGCATGGAACTACACCCGTGCGGATATGCGTAACCCGGACAACGGCGACAGCAAAACCTATGACCAGAACATCCTCGGTACCGCGCTCAGCTGGACACCGGATAACTGGACCTTCTCTGCTGGCGGCGGCTGGTACCAGAACTTCCTGACCACCAAAAAAGTGTCTGTTAACGACTACTTTGCCGGTGACGCATGGGGTATCGAATACTTCGCAGGGTACAAATTCCCAATCAATCAGTATGCGGTTAAATCCATCCAGCCATACTTCATGGGTGACCGTATCGAGTACGTGAACGGCCGTAACTACCAGCGCATCGACAACGGTGTGGGTATCAGCTTCCAGCTGGACTACGGTTTCCGTGTGGATTACGAACACGTGTTCACCTCCAGCACCGACAACCTGGGCGATATGAACCTGGTGCGTCTGCGTTACGACTTCTAACCCTCACCCTAACCCTCTCCCTGAAAGGGAGAGGGAATTGCACACGTAGGCCGGGTAAGGCGTAGCCGCCACCCGGCTTTCTTTCAGCGATCAAGCCAGTCAGCGACCTCGCCATACGTCCCGCGATACACAATCTTCTCCGCTTTCTTCTCCAGCTGATAGCCGTACATCGGGTCGTAATAATCTCTGAGCAGCGGCGCAAGCCAGCTAAAGTGTGCGTCAGTGCTGCCAGAGCGTTGTTGTTCCAGCAGTGCGGAATCTAACAGCGCGGTGAATTCCGCATAACGCTGCAGCCCCAGACGGCGGCGAATGGCGAACAGACCGTGGTGCAGGTACTCGCTATACTCCTTCCAGCCTGCCTCTTCGCCGTAGGCGGCAGAAAAATCGGCCCACATATGGTCGAAATACTCTTCGCGCAGGCGCTCAAGACGAATGTCAAACGGATCCTCTACCACCACGATAGGGGCTTCGGCCATCCGGTCGCGCAGGCATTCCGGCAGATGGTTAGAGCCAATCATCCTGCCCTCATCCTCCAGCACCCAACGTGCGGCATCTTTTTTCAACAGCTCGACGGCCAGATGATTTTCAAAGCTTGCCTGGGAATGCTGTGGCGTCAGCGTGCGGCCAAACGACGAGCCGCGATGGTGCGCCAGCCCTTCCAGATCGATCCCCTGCGCGTGCTGCTTCACCAGCAACGTTTTACCGTTTCCGGTACAGCCGCCGATAAGCACCATCGGTTTTTGTGACTGCTCAATGGTGGCCTGAATCGCCGTCTGACGCAGGGCTTTATAGCCGCCGCGGATCAGCGGGTAATCCACGCCCGCCTCTTTCAGCCAGGCCTGCGTGATATGCGAGCGCTGTCCGCCGCGCGCGCAGCAGATAAAGCCCTCAGGACGGGCAAGACAGGCTTCGCGCCAGGCGTTGATCCGGGCCTCCCGCGTGTCGCCGTTCACCAGACTATGGCCGAGCGCCAGCGCAGCGTCGGGCCCCTGGCGTTTGTAGCAGGTCCCTACGGCGGCGCGTTCGTCGTCGTTCATTAAAGGCAGGTTGATTGCCGCAGGCATCGCACCCTGCGCAAATTCGATCGGCGCGCGAACGTCAATCAAAGGGGTATCGGACGCGAGTATCGCGCGATAATCCGTTCCATCGTTCATGGTTATTCCAGAAATCAAAACAGCAATGGAGGGGGATTTTACGCGCGTGAGGAGAGGCCGGGGAAGGGGAAGATCAACTCCCCGGCAATTATCGCTTATTTGAGCTTTGATTGCGCCCAGACAATCCCGCTTGCGTATTCCGGCGGCAGGAGAGGGATCATCGCTTCCAGGGTAGCGCTCAGGCGGCCTGCGTCGCTGTCGTTCAGGTTCAGGTGACCCACTTTACGCCCCGGACGAACCTCTTTGTCGTACCAGTGCAGGTGCACCAGCGGCAGCTTCAGCCAGTCGTAGTTCAGATCGGTACCGATCAGGTTGATCATCACTGAAGGGCTATTAACCACCGGCTGCGGTAGCGGCAGGTCAGTAATGGCGCGCAGGTGCAGCTCAAACTGGCTGATTGATGCGCCGTTTTGCGTCCAGTGACCGCTGTTGTGAACGCGCGGTGCCAGTTCGTTGATCAGCAGACCAGACGGCGTTACAAAACACTCCATCGCCATCACGCCCACATAACCCAGTTCATGCATAATGGCCGAGAGCATCTCTTCCGCCTGGGCCTGCTGTTCAGCATTGGCCTGCGGGAAGGCGACGCTGGTGCGTAAGATCCCGTCCTGATGCAGGTTATGGGTCAGAGGATAAAATACGGTACGCCCGTCGTGGCCGCGAGCGCCAACCAGCGACACTTCACCGCTGAAATTGATGCCCTGCTCAACGATGCACTCTCCGTAGCACTCTTCCGGCAGTTCGGCGGTTTCGTGCGCGCGCAAACGCCACTGTCCGCGGCCGTCATAACCGCCGACGCGACGCTTTACAATCGCCAGTTCGCCCAGCATAGCGAAGACATCGTTCCACTCGCTTTTATCAGACAGCAACTGCCACGGCGCGGTCGCCAGTCCGAGCTTGTCGAACAGCTGTTTTTGCGTCAGACGGTCAGCAATGATTGGGAACACGTCGCGGTTCACAAAAGCGTTATGGCGCGCCAGTTCACGGGTCAGCGCGGTTTCCGGCCAGCGTTCAATCTCAGCGGTAATGACGCTCTGGTGGAACGGCACGGCTTCGGGTTCGGCATCCAGACCGACCGGCCAGACGGCAATACCCAGCGGTTCACCGGCCTGGCGCAGCATGCGGCCTAACTGACCGTTACCGAGGACGCAAACCTGCTTCATGCCGCACCCCGCGGGTCCGGGTTGTCCAGCACTTCGTCGGTCTGGGCTTTACGCCAGTCCGCCAGACGCTGAAGTAAGGCTTTATCGTGCGTCGCCAGGATCTGCGCTGCCAGCAGAGCCGCGTTTGCCGCGCCCGCTTTGCCGATGGCCAGCGTACCCACAGGAATACCACGCGGCATCTGCACGATGGAGTAAAGGCTGTCGACACCGCTCAGTGCGGCGCTCTGCACCGGAACACCCAGTACCGGCACCAGCGTTTTGGCGGCAATCATGCCCGGCAGATGAGCTGCACCACCCGCACCGGCAATGATCACCTCGTAACCATTCTTTTGCGCGCTTTCGGCAAAGCTGAACAGTTTATCCGGCGTGCGGTGTGCGGAAACCACTTCAACGTGGTGAGGAACATTCAGGATTTCAAAGATTTCGGCGGCGAACTGCATGGTAGCCCAGTCGCTTTTGGACCCCATCACGATGGCGACACGCGCCGGATTATTGCGGGAAGACATGCGTCTTAAAACTCCTGTGGTGCGAAACACACTGCTTTCGAGGGCACAGAGAATAGCATGTAATACGGGCAAGGAAAACGGTTGCGCGGTTAAAAACCGAGCCGTTGTGGTGCGCGGGAATAACAAAACAGACCGCATTCAGGCGGTCTGTTTTGAGAGGTTACTGAAGATCCCCTGCGGTCAGGTTCTCTTTGTCGAATGCGTGGCTGACATCAATATGATTCACCATGCTGGTGTCGATATTCGAGCCGGCTTCCGGTACACAGAAGCCATTCTCTGCTGCTATCGCGCCAGCGGACAGTCCAGCGGCCAGCAGCAGGGCACTTACGATGCTGATTTTTTTCATTCTCTTTCCTTTCTCATCGTCTTGTCGCTGTCGCGGATCTACTGGCGGCACGGCAAACGGCGATCTTATTTAGTCAGTTCTGCAGTCATGTGCACGCGGTTATTGAACTGTGCGCTGGTGATTTTGTAAGACGCGCCCTGTTCAGCAGCCTGAGCGGCAATTTTCGCTTCTGCACGATCCAGGGTTGAGGCTGTCGCGCTAATGCTTTGTGCGAAAGAACCGAAAGAGATCAGAGACAGAGCGGCAACTGCAACGAAAGTTTTGATGGATTTCATGGTCGTAATCCTTAAGTGTTTTGTTTGGGATAGGGCGTGTTGCCCTGATGTGATAAATGATAGGCCGACCACGGGCTGATTAAAATCGAAACAATTTGCCGATATCGTTCAAAAAAATAGAATGAATTTTGCGGGAGAAATTAAAACGGGAAAGCGATCAGTTCCACACCTTCAGGCGTGACTTTCACCATCGATCCTTCGCTGTGCCACGCGCCCAGTACCACACGGTGAGCCGGTTCGCCGTTGGCGACCAACGTATGCACGTCGGGACGGTGGGTATGACCGTGGATCAACCACTGGACGTGGTGTTTCTCCATCATGTTGACCACTGCCTGCGGGTTGACGTCCATGATGGTCATCGACTTGCTGCTGTTGGCGGCTTTACTGCCCGCGCGCATTCTGGCGGCGATACGGTTCCGGATAAACAGCGGCAGGGCAAGGAACACCTTTTGGATCCACGGGGTGTGGACCTTCGCGCGAAACGCCTGATAGCCGGTATCGTCCGTACAGAGCGTGTCACCGTGCATGATCAGGACTTTTCGTCCATAGAGGTCAAGCACCTGTTCTTCTGGCAGCAGCGTCATGCCGCTTTCGCGGGCGTAGCGAGGGCCGACCAGAAAATCGCGGTTGCCGTGAATGAAGTAGCAGGGAACGCCGGAGGTGACCAGCGCGTGAATGGCGGCAGCCATTTCACGGTGCAGCGGGTTGGGGTCGTCGTCGCCGATCCAGGCTTCAAACAGGTCGCCAAGGATGTAAAGCGCGTCGGCGTGTCTGGCTTCACCCGCTAAAAAACGCAGAAAACCGGCGGTGATCGCCGGTTCTTCTGTTTGCAGGTGCAAATCTGCAATAAAGAGTGTCGCCACGAATTACTCGCTGACGGTCACGCTGGTAATCACAACGTCTTCTTTTGGAACGTCCTGATGCATGCCGCTGCGGCCGGTGGAAACGGCTTTGATCTTGTCGACCACGTCCATGCCTTCAACCACTTCTGCGAATACGCAGTAGCCCCAACCCTGCAGGCTTTCGCCGGAGAAGTTCAGGAAGTCGTTGTCAGCCACGTTGATGAAGAACTGCGCGGTGGCAGAGTGAGGTGCCTGAGTACGCGCCATCGCCAGCGTGCCGCGGGTGTTTTTCAGGCCGTTATTGGCTTCGTTTTTGATCGCTTCTTTTGTTTCTTTCTGCTTCATACCCGGTTCAAAACCGCCGCCCTGGATCATAAAGCCGTTGATCACACGGTGGAAAATGGTGTTGTTGTAGAAACCTTCGCGGCAGTAGTCCAGGAAGTTTTTAACTGTTTCAGGCGCTTTGTCATCAAAGGTTTTGATTACG
This sequence comes from Enterobacter cloacae complex sp. IR5384, assembly GCF_049237265.1. NCBI lineage: Bacteria > Pseudomonadati > Pseudomonadota > Gammaproteobacteria > Enterobacterales > Enterobacteriaceae > Enterobacter > Enterobacter cloacae complex sp. IR5384. The sequence goes on from NZ_JBMKHJ010000018.1 coordinate 67,280, forward strand.
ATATCGCCATGATTAGTGTGGAAAGTAACCATTTTTGCATCCTGTTCCGTTATTGTGGTACGTCGACCCGCGTTCGGGTCAGATATAGGGGCCTGTTATAGCATAACCACAGGATGCGATCACCTTGCATTGTGTGCTGCTTCGGGTTTGAATTACGGGTAGAATACCCGGTTTTCGTCCACACACGTGTTTACATGGAATCTTCGATGTTAAAAATCTTTAATACAATGACGCGCCAGAAAGAGGAATTTAAACCTATCCATGCCGGGGAAGTCGGCATGTACGTGTGTGGTATTACGGTTTACGATCTCTGTCATATCGGCCATGGTCGTACCTTTGTCGCATTCGATGTCGTGTCGCGTTACCTGCGTTTCCTCGGGTATAACCTGAAGTACGTGCGTAACATCACCGATATTGACGACAAAATCATCAAGCGCGCTAATGAAAATGGCGAAAGCTTTGTCGCGCTGGTGGATCGTATGATCGTTGAGATGCACAAGGATTTTGACGCGTTAAACATTTTGCGCCCGGACAGCGAGCCGCGTGCGACCCACCATATTCACGAAATTATCGAGATCACGGAAAAGCTGATCGAACGCGGCCACGCATACGTTGCGGACAATGGCGACGTGATGTTCTCAGTGCCAACCGATCCTACCTACGGCTCGCTTTCCCGTCAGGATCTTGACCAACTGCAGGCTGGCGCCCGCGTTGACGTGGTTGACGTGAAGCGTAACCCAATGGACTTCGTGCTGTGGAAGATGTCCAAAGAGGGCGAACCAAGCTGGCCATCTCCATGGGGAGAAGGGCGTCCGGGCTGGCACATTGAGTGCTCGGCGATGAACTGCAAACAGCTGGGCAAACATTTTGACATTCACGGTGGCGGTTCAGACCTCATGTTCCCGCACCACGAAAACGAAATCGCGCAGTCCACCTGTGCGCACGGCGGCGAGTATGTGAACTACTGGATGCACTCCGGGATGGTGATGGTTGACCGCGAGAAGATGTCTAAATCGCTGGGCAACTTCTTCACCGTGCGTGACGTGCTGAAGTATTACGATGCGGAAACCGTGCGTTACTTTTTGATGTCGGGCCACTACCGCAGCCAGCTGAACTACAGTGAAGAGAACCTGAAACAGGCACGCTCTGCGCTGGAGCGTCTGTACACTGCGTTGCGCGGTACCGACAAGTCCGTGGAGGCCGCGGGCGGCGAGGCGTTTGAGGCCCGCTTTGTTGAGGTGATGAACGATGATTTCAACACCCCGGAAGCCTACTCGGTGCTGTTCGATATGGCGCGTGAAGTCAACCGCCTGAAGTCAGAAGATATGGCGGCGGCGAATGCTCTGGCTGCTCACCTGCGTAAACTCTCTTCCGTGCTTGGCCTGCTGGAGCAGGAGCCGGATGCTTTCCTGCAAAGCGGTGCGCAGGCGGATGACGGCGAAGTGGCAGAGATTGAAGCGCTGATTAACGCGCGTCTCGAAGCCCGTAAGGCGAAAGACTGGGCGGCAGCGGATGCGGCGCGCAATCGCCTGACCGAGATGGGGATCATCCTGGAAGATGGCCCACAGGGGACCACCTGGCGCCGTAAGTAAGTCCGCAACGCCCGGTGGCGCTTCGCTTACCGGGCCTACAAAAGCACGACCGTAGGCCGGGTAAGGCGTAGCCGCCACCCGGCTTTTTTACCTCCGTCGCCACCACAACAACCCCATCAGCACCACTCCCGGCAGCCACACCCACAGCAGTTCAGAGATAATCACCTGATGCCCGTACGGCGTGGTATAGCGCGACAGGGCAAACGGGGCGACCTTAATCACCTGCCACGGCGCAAAGAAGCGTTCATCTGACCACGGCCACAGCCAGCCGACGCCCTTGCCGCCGGTGGTGACGGAATCGAGCAGGCTGTGCGACAGCAGCGACACGGTTAAAAACAGCCAGCAGTGCGTCAAACTTGCCCTGAACCATCGTCGCCCGACCAGTACGCAGAGTATCGGCACCACGAAGGCAAACAGCAGTGAATGGGTAAAGCCGCGATGGCCGAAAACATTGCCGTAAGCAACGCCGAACTTAAACGCCAGCACGTCGGCATCGGGCAGCATCGCGAGCACGACACCGGCGAAAAGCAGGCGGGGAGGAATAACCCGGGTTCCCAGGCCTAAGCCCAGGCAAAGCGGAACAGCAGCGTGAGTGATAACGGTAGGCATCGTAATTTTCCGTGACAAATCATGGGAATATAGCAGCGATTTCGCTGAAACTGACCTGTGCTAAATTCCGATTTTTACGCCGATTCCCGCGCGATAAGCTGGCCGGAGAGGGTAATGCGCTGCGTCTGCAGCTCTGGCTCTTTCAGCTTACGGATGATAAGACCCGCCGCCTGGCGGCCTGTCTCGTCACTGGCAGAGGAGACATAGGTAAACGACGGCGAGGTCAGGTTGACGTGCAGCATATCTTCAAAGCCCACCAGCGCGACCTGCTGCGTCAGAAATACATCTTTTCCCACGGTGCGGCCCACCTGATGAATGCCGCTAATGCAGCCGATCATCGCATCCGGTGAATGGCAGAGCAGGGCGGTAATGGTGTTGTTTTTCTCAAGCAGCTGGCGGGTCGCCATTGCGGCGGCTTGAGTGTCATCGCTGCAGGCCGGGGAGCTTTCATCGCGCCACACCAGCCCGTTCTGGGTCATTGCGCTGCGAAATCCGAGCAGGCGCTGCTCGCGAATAAGGCAGCCTTCCCGTCCGCCAATGTAGGCGATGTTGCGGTGCCCGCGCTCGATAAGATAGCGCGCGGCCAGGTTTGCCGCCTGGCGGTTATCGCGCATCACCAGGTTGCATTTTTCATCCAGCAGAGACTGCGAGACCACCACCAGCGGCAGCGGGCACTGGCGGATCTGCTCCGGCAGGGTTGAGGAGCGCGTATCCGACGCGAGATAGATCACGCCCGCCACGCCCTGTTGCTTAAAGGAGAGCAGGGTGCGCTCTAAATGCTCCCGATCGTTCAGCGGCTGGCCGAGAAAAACCATATAGCCCTGCTTCTCCAGCTCCTGGACGATACTCGCCATGACTTTGATGGAAAAGCTGTCGCTAAAATCACGCAGGATCAGGCCGATCAGGTTGGAGGTGTTGGCGCGAAGGTTAGCAGCGGCAACGTTATGAACATAGCCCAGCGTCGTGATGGCGGCATTGACCTTCTCGATCGTTGCTTCGGAGATTTTCCCTTTCTGGCGCAGCACCAGCGATACGGTAGAGACCGACACACCCGCGTGCTTTGCGACATCAATGATGCTGACTTTCTTCAAAACCGCTCCCTGAAATTTACCGATTATCAGCCAGATACGACACGTCTCTCAGCCTACAGGAGACGTGTCGTTCCGGCATCTTATTATTTGCCAATCATGGTGGACATGGTCTGGGCGATAAACTGTGCTCTCGCACCGAAAATCACCTGAATTCCGTTATCACCCACGAAGACCACGCCGCGTGCGCCGAGTCCGTTCAGGCCATCTTTGTCCACCGCATCACTTTTTGCCACTTCCAGGCGCAGACGGGTGATACAGGAGCCAACGGAGTCGATGTTGTGCGCACCGCCCAGCAGGGTAATGATTTCGGTGGCGAGTTCAGAATCGGATTTATCATCCGCGCTGGCGGTCACTTCGGTACGGCCCGGCGTTTTCACGTCAAAGCGACGGATCACGAAACGGAAGGTGAAGTAATAAATCAGGCCCATCGGAATACCAATGATAATGGCATTGAGGAAGTTGGTCTGATAGCCGTTGAATGACGGCAGGATCCCGAACGACAGATAATCGATAAAGCCTGCCGAGAACGACTTGGCGATATGGGCGTGCAGCAGATACATGGTCATGTACGCCAGGCCCGCCATAATGGCGTTAAAGACGTAGAGGATCGGCGCGACGAAGATGAAAGTGAACTCCACCGGCTCGGTGATCCCCGTCAGGAAGCAGGTGAGTGCCGCAGAGAACAGAATACCGGCCGCGATTTTTTTATTTTTGGTATGCGCTTCATGATACATCGCCAGACACGCCGCAGGCAGGGCAAACAGCATCAGCGGGAATTCACCCTGCATGAACTTACCGGCGTTCTGGTAGGTGTCGCTGCTGAAGGATTTCACCCCTTCTTCCAGCATCTTGAACCAGATGGTCTGGTCGCCGTGGATCACCTGGCCCGCCTGAGTGGTGTAATCACCAAATGAATACCAGAAAGAGGGATACCAGATATGGTGCAGACCGAGCGGGATGAGGGCGCGTTCGACCAGACCGAAGATAAAGGTTGAGGCGGCCTGATTATCGCCGTTCACCACCACGGAGAGCGCGTCGATGCCTGCCTGAATGTGTTGCCAGACGTAGGGCAGCAGCAGACCGAGCAGGAACGAGAGAAACGCCGTGGCAATCGCCACAAAGCGTTTGCCGGAGAAGAAGCCAAGGAACTCCGGCAGCTGCATGGTGTGGAAACGGTTATAGCACCACGCCGCCAGAATACCGCAGATAAGCCCGCCAAAGACGCCCATCTGCAGCGTCGGGATGCCGACCACCATAGCGTATTTGCCGCCCTGAGAGGCCATTTCCGGCGTAATGCTCAGCACGGTACTGATGGTGATATTGGTAACAAACACCGAGACGGCGGCAGACAGTGCGGCAATGCCGGATTCCGATGCCAGACCCACTGCGGAGCCAATGGCAAACAGCATGGGCAGGTTATCAAAGATAACCCCACCCGCGTTCATCATCAGCGGCAGGTGAAACTTATCGCCAAAGGCCAGCAGCAGGCCCGCAGCGGGAAGCAGTGAAATTGGCAGCATTAAGGCGCGACCAATCATCGATAACTTAGACAGCGATTTAACAAACCCTGATATCAGACTCATGCTGATTTCCCCCGAGAAGCGCTTTTTTTGGCGCTGTTATTGTAAGTAGAACGTTTTAGTAGAACGTTCTACTTATCGTGGGCAAAGCGTGAAAAACGCGCAACACAATTTTCACTTTTCAACAGATGAAATAGTGATTATTTGAAGTTGATCGATAATTAACCGTGATAGGTGTGCGGGGATTGTTATCCCCTCTCCCGGCCGGGAGAGGGTTAGGGTGAGGGCATCAGACGGCTCAGGCCGTAACGGTCACGCTCTGGCCGTCAAAGCTGACGGTCTGACCGGCAACAATCTTGCAGCGCTTACGCGTTTCTACCACGCCGTCGACGAAAACCAGCCCGTCGGCAATGACAATCTTGGCCTGCGCACCGCTCTCGCTCCAGCCTTCCAGCTTCAGCAGATCGCACAGCTCAACGTGTGGATGTTTACCTAATGAAAATGTCGCCATGTTACGCGTCCTCTACGTCGTGATACTCCTCGCATGCCTGCAAGGTATTCTGAATCAGGGTTGCTACGGTCATCGGGCCTACGCCGCCCGGTACCGGGGTGATGTAAGAGGCACGCGCTGCGGCATCTTCATAAACCACGTCGCCAACCACTTTGCCGTTTTCCAGACGGTTAATCCCGACGTCCACGACAATCGCCCCTTCCTTAATCCATTCCCCGGGAATGAAGCCCGGCTTACCGACCGCGACGATCAGCAGATCGGCATTCTCGACGTGATGACGCAGGTTTTTGGTGAAGCGGTGGGTCACGGTGGTGGTGCAACCGGCCAGCAGCAGCTCCATGCTCATCGGACGGCCCACGATGTTGGAGGCGCCAATCACTACGGCGTTCAGACCGTAGGTGTCGATGTTATAACGCTCAAGCAGCGTCACGATGCCGCGCGGGGTGCAGGGACGCAGGCGCGGCGCGCGCTGGCACAGACGGCCAACGTTATACGGGTGGAAACCGTCCACGTCTTTATCCGGCGCGATACGCTCCAGTACCTTCACGTTGTCGATGCCTGCCGGCAGCGGCAGCTGGACCAGAATACCGTCGATCTCTTTATCGGCATTCAGGGTGTCAATAAGTTCCAGCAGTTCTGCTTCGGTGGTGGTTTCCGGCAAATCGTAAGAGCGGGAGACGAACCCCACCTCTTCACACGCTTTGCGTTTGCTGCCGACATAAATCTGCGATGCCGGGTTGCTACCAACCAGCACAACGGCAAGCCCTGGTGCGCGAAAACCAGCCGCTTTACGCGCCTTCACTTTTTCCGCGACCTCAGAGCGCACCTGCTGCGCAATCGTTTTACCGTCAATAATCTTTGCTGCCATCAGAGAGAAGATTCCGTCTGTAACGTTTGAAAGGGGGGATGGCCTGTATTTTGTCAGAAGCGAGCGCCGCTGTCAGTCACCCTTTGCGAGTTTTCCTCCGGCGGGCGTAAAGACCCTTCTCGGGTGATGGTCAATTTCTTAGGCGGGATTAGGATGTGACCTGGTAAAATGGCAGCGTTTTGACATATTTAAAAATAGTTTCCTGAGCTACTTTGTCTTCTCCGAAATAAGCTTTCAATTTTTCAATTGAACGTATTTCTTATTCCCGAAAATTCGCGGGAAGGGTTATTTACATTTTAAAGGAATAGACATGAAACTCAGCAACATTGCTTCTACTGTTATTGCTTCACTGGCCCTGGTCGCGGGTGCCGCTCACGCTGCCGATCCGGTTACGCCAGTTTCCGTAAATGGCGGTACCGTGCATTTTAAAGGTGAACTGGTTAATGCTGCATGTTCAGTAAATACCGATTCTTCCGAGCAGACTGTTAATCTCGGTCAGTACCGTACCGCGAAATTCACCAAAGTGGGTGATACCACCACCAATATTCCATTCACCATCGAACTGAACGATTGCGATCCGCTGGTGGCGAAAACGGCTGCTGTGGCGTTCACCGGTCAGATCGACGCAACTGACAAAACCCTGCTGGCAGTGACTTCCGGTAGCAACGACAACACCGCGAAAGGTGTTGGTATCGAGATCCTCGACAGCAAATCCAGCGTTCTGACCCCAGACGGTGCCACCTTCTCTGCTGCGCAGAACCTGATTCAGGGCACCAACACCCTGAACTTCAGCGCGCGTTATAAAGCCACTGCTGCGACCACTGAACCAGGCCAGGCAAACGCTGACGCCACTTTCGTTATGAAATACGAATAATTCCTCCGTACAGGGATGTTTTGGCCTCAGGGATGAGGCCCGTCATACGATCAGGCCAGGAACGAAGGATGACAAGGACAGGAACACTACTGCTGTTAACCCTTGCGATGGCTTCCCAGGCATTCGCCCATACGGTGGTGATTGACGGCGGCAAAGTACACCTCCGGGGTGAACTGGTGAACGGTGGCTGCGCCGTGGCGCCAGACAGCCAGAATATGCGCATCGATATGGGACAATACCGGACCAACTCGTTTTCCGGGGTGGGCAGTTTTTCCACCGTTAATGTGCCTTTTACCGTGCGGCTGCTGGATTGCAGCGTGGATGTCTCACGCACCGTCGGGATCCAGTTCCAGGGCATCACGCCCGCGGAAGACCCGCAGGTTTTTCTGGCGACATCGCGCCCCGGTGAAACACCCATCAGCAGTGGGGTGGGGCTGGCACTCTTTGACGAACAGCAGCGTCAGATTATCCCCAACGCCACGGCGGTCAGCTGGCTGCCCATTGATACCCGCGAGCTTGCGTTTCATTTTAGCGCCCGATATCGGGCTATTTCCGAACACCTTGTGCCAGGCAATATTCAGTCGGATGTCTGGTTTACGTTGATTTATCCATAACACCTGCGAACACATTATTAAAGGTACGGTTTTGATGAATACCCTAATTAAACCAGGACTGATTTTATCGTTTATTTTAATGATGGTTTCTGCAAGCGCGAATGCGTCCGGCGGTATTGCACTTGGAGCCACGCGCGTTATTTATCCGGCAGATGCTAAACAAACTTCACTGGCGATCACCAACAGTAACAAGCAAGAACGCTATTTAATTAACGCGTGGATCGAAAACGCAAACGGGCAAAAAGAAAAAACCTTTGCCGTCACGCCACCCCTGTTTGTCAGCGAGCCGGACAGCGAAAACACGCTGCGCATTATTTACGCCGGGCCTGCTTTGCCTGCCGATCGTGAATCGCTGTTTTACATGAACGTGAAAGCGATCCCGTCAGTGAACAAAGCCAAAACCGAAAACAACAACGTGCTGCAACTGGCCATCCTGTCGCGTATCAAGCTGTTTGTGCGTCCGAATAACCTGGCAATGCAGCCGGAAGAGGCGCTCTCTCAGCTGCGCTTTGAGCGCGTTGGCTCGCATCTGAAGATCAGCAACGCCTCACCGTATTACATCACGCTGGTCAATCTGAAGCTGGGCGGTCAGAAGCTGGATAACATCATGATTGCGCCAAAAAATTCGGCACAGCAGGCGCTGCCGGCTGGTGCGGGCGGTACGCTCTCCTGGCAGAGCGTCAATGACTACGGTGCCATTACTCCGGCGCGTAGCGTCAACCTGTGAGCAGAGTCAGGGCGATGAATAATCATCAATGGCGTTACTGCCCGGTTGCACTGGCGCTGATGGCAACGCTCTGGCCGCAGTCGGGCTGGAGCGAAAGCTACTTTAACCCGGCCTTTTTGTCCGATGATACCGCCAGCGTGGCGGATTTATCGCGTTTTGAACAAGGTCACCAGCAGGCACCCGGCGTGTATCGCGTGGATATCTGGCGTAACGATGAGTTTATCGCGACCCAGGACGTGCGCTTTGAGCAGGCCGACGATACGCCACCGGTGGCGGGCGGACTGGCGCCGTGCATCACACGTAAAATGCTGGAACGGTTTGGCGTTAACCTCGCCGCGTTTCCCGAGCTGGTAAAGGTGCAGGACGACACCTGTGTCCCGCTGGCGACAGCGATCCCCGGCAGCCTGGTCGCATTTAACTTCGCCTCGCAGCGTCTGAATATCAGCCTGCCGCAGGTGGCGATGCAGAACAGCGCCCGTGGCTATATCCCGCCTGAACAGTGGGATGAAGGGATCCCCGCCGCGCTGTTGAACTACAGCTTTACCGGCAACCGGGGAAGCGAGGATGACAGCTACTATCTGAACCTGCAGAGCGGGCTGAACTATGGCGCCTGGCGTTTACGCAATAACGGCGCCTGGCGTTATACGCAAAACAATGGTCAGCGGCACAGTAACTGGCAGAACATTGGCACCTGGGCGCAGCGCACCGTCATTCCGCTCAAAAGCGAGCTGGTGCTGGGCGACAGCAGTACCGGCAATGATGTCTTTGACAGCGTCGGTTTCCGCGGGGGGCGGCTTTTCTCGTCCGACAGCATGTACCCGGACAGCCTGCAGGGCTACGCGCCAACCGTGCGCGGTATCGCCCGTACCCCGGCCAAAGTGGTTGTTCGCCAGAACGGCTATGTTATCTACCAGAGCTATGTCCAGCCTGGCGCGTTTGCCATTACCGATCTGAACCCTACCTCTTCAAGCGGCGATCTGGAAGTGACCGTAGAAGAGAAGGACGGCAGCCAGCAACGCTATACCGTGCCGTACTCCACCGTGCCGCTGTTGCAGCGTGAAGGTCGCTGGAAGTATGACCTCGTGGCCGGGGATTACCGCAGCGGTAACAGCGATCAGGACACGCCGTTCTTCACCCAGGGCACGCTGATTACCGGTCTGGCCAATGGTTACACGCTCTACGGCGGTACGCAGCTGGCGTCGCGCTATACCGCGGTGGCCATTGGCGCCGGGAAAAACCTCGGTGACTGGGGGGCGGTGTCGGTCGATATCACCCATGCCCGCAGCCAGCTGGCGGACGACAGCCGCCATGAAGGCCAGTCCCTGCGTTTCCTGTATGCAAAATCACTCAACGGATTCGGCACCAACTTCCAGCTGCTGGGCTATCGCTACTCCACGAAAGGGTTTTACACCCTGGATGATGTGGCCTGGCGTTCGATGGAAGGCTATCAGTATGCCGACAGCAAGGATGATGACGGCGTGCCGGACGTGCAGAGCTATCACAACCTGACGTGGAATAAAAAAGGGCGCTTCCAGCTCAATATCTCTCAGTCGCTGGGTGATTACGGCTCAGTCTATGTCTCCGGCAGCGAGCAGACCTACTGGGGCACCAGCCAGTCGAACCTGTGGTATCAGCTCGGCTATGCCGGGGGGGTAAAAGGGATCAACTACTCCCTGTCATGGTCGTGGAACAAGTCCGTCGGGATAGAGGGCACGGACCGGATCGCGTCCTTTAACGTCTCGGTGCCGTTCAGCCTCTTTACCCGTCAGGGATATCGCCGGGACAGCGCCATCGATCGCGCTTACGCCACGGCCTCAGCCAGCCGCAACAGCGACGGTGATACCAGCTGGCAAACCGGGGTCAGCGGCACCCTGCTGGAAGATCGCAACCTGAACTACAGCGTTACGCAGGGGCACACCAGCACCAACGGCTCAAGCGGTAGCGCCAGCGCAAACTGGCAGGCGACCTACGGCACGCTGGGGGTGGGCTACAACTACGCGCGTGATCAGCACGATCTCAACTGGCAGCTCTCCGGTGGGGTGGTGGGCCATGCCGACGGCGTCACCTTCAGCCAGCCGCTGGGCGACACTAACGTCCTGATCAAAGCGCCGGGAGCCTCGGGCGTCAGCGTGGAAAACCAGACCGGGGTGAAAACCGACTGGCGAGGCTACGCGGTCATGCCGTATGCCACCGTCTACCGCTATAACCGCGTGGCGCTGGATACCAACTCCATGAGTAACAACACCGACATCGAAAATAACGTCAGCAGCGTAGTACCGACCAAAGGTGCGCTGGTGCGTGCCAGCTTCGATACCCGTATCGGCGTACGTGCCCTGCTGACCGTGACCCGCGGCAACCAGCCTGTGCCGTTTGGTGCCGTGGTTCGTGAAACCCAGAGCGGGGTCACCAGTATGGTGGGCGATGACGGGCAGATTTACCTGAGCGGGCTGCCGCTGGAAGGGGAGCTGCTTATTCAGTGGGGCAATGGGATGCAGTCCCAGTGTCGTGCGCACTATCGTTTATCGCCTGAAAGCCAAAACCAGGCCATTACCATGGCGGGGGCAAGCTGTGACCGTTAACAGGAACCCAAAGATGCGCAGTTTACGCAATGTGTTTAGCTTAGCGCTGCTCTGCAGCATGATGCCCGCGTGGGCGACGGTTTGCCAGAACGCCACGGGCGTGCCGAAGGATATCTCATACGATCTTTCAAACGTCTTTAACAGCTCCAATAACAAACCGGGGCAGATTGTGACCCTTGCGCAAAAATCCGGGCTGGTGGGCGTGAACGCCATTTGCCCTAAAGGAACAACCGGAAAGTCCACGATGCGTAGTTATGTCACCAGCCTGCCGATAACGACGGTAATTGATGGCTATAAGTATGTGAAGCTGAATGACTACCTTGATGGCGCAATGCAGATCCACGATGACTACGCGGGCACCTTCTATCCACCGTCAGACTACATTCAGATGGGGCAGCACCCTAACGTTCCGAACAACAAAGCGTTTCCTGTCACCGATTCGAAGCTGGTCTTTCGTCTGCGGGTCACACGGCGGTTTATCAACATGGTGGTGATCCCCCAGCAGACCATGTTCACCGTCTATGTCACCACCACGTCATCCGATCCGCTGAATACGCCGGTCTATACCATCAGCTACAGCGGCACCATTCAGGTACCACAAAGCTGTGCGATTAACGCCGGGCAGGTGGTGGAGTTTGATTTTGGTGATATTGGCGCGTCGTTGTTCAGCCAGGCGGGGGCCGGCAATCGTCCTCAGAACGTCTCACCACAAAGCAAAACCATTGCCATTAAGTGCACCAATGTGGAGGCCAATGCGTATCTGACGATGCGCATCGAGGCGGAAAAAATCTCGGGCAATGCGCTGGTTTCCGATAACCCGGATTTAGGGTTTGTCGTGGCGAACGATAGCGGTACGCCTCTGACGCCTAACAACCTGAACAGCAAAATTCCGTTCCGTCTGGATGACAGCGCGCAGGCGCAGGTGGGGATCCGGGTCTGGCCGGTGAGCATTACGGGGAATAAGCCAGCAGAAGGCCGGTTCACCTCTCGCGGCTATCTGCGCGTGGATTACGATTAAGGGGAAGAGATGGGGAACTGGAAATGGCCTTTCGCTGCGCTGGCCCTGACGATGTGTCAGGCAAACGCGTGGTCAGCCACAGCGCTGGGCGAGATCAATATTCAGATGTACGGCAATATCGTTGATTTTACCTGCGTGGCAGAGGGCAGCGACAGCGACAAGACCGTCACGCTGGGCACCTGGCCGACGAAGCAGCTCAGCACCACGGGGAGCCGCACGCAGCCCATGCCCTTTACGCTGAAGCTGACTGGCTGTCCGCCAGGCTCGGCATCAATTACGTTTTCCGGGAAAACTGACGGGAGTGACAGCGGATTGCTGGCGTTGAATGACGCCAGTACGGCGAATAACGTCGCGGTGGAGATCAGGGATGCGGATAAAACACGTCTTGCGTTACAGCAGGCCAGCCAGCCGGTGGCAGTAGATGCGCAGGGTAATGCCGTGTTGTCATTTTATGCTAATTATATTGCCACAGCGGATAACCCCCGACCCGGACGCGCCGATGCGGATGCCACATTTATGATTAATTATAATTAGCGCTGACCGCACTCCCTGCAACTCAGATAAACTGCAGGGAGTGAATTCAGGTTATAGCAGCTCGTGTGCCTTGGCGTAATCAATTAATTCCACAATGCTTTGCACACCGAGCTTGGAATAAATATTGGATTTGTGCGCGCTAATGGTTTTGTTGCTTAATAGCAGCTGTTCGGCAATTTCCTTATTCGATAAGCCATTCGCCAGATACCGCAGTACGGTGACCTCACGGTTCGATAATGGCATATCGGATGCCATCCCTTTCCCTGAGCCCAGGTGATTAATAAAGTTCAACGTTTCCGACGGGAAAAAAGAATAGCCCATCAGAATCATTTCCACGGCGTTGTAGATCTCACCTAAATCTTTTCGTTTACTGACAAACCCATTTGCCCCGGCGCGGATGGCACGGCCTGCGTAAAAGGACTCCGATTTGGAAGAGAGGAACAGGACCTTTATGTCTTTGTTTAAGTTTCTGATTCTTTTCAATAAAGCGAAGCCATCGGTGCCCGTAAGTTCAATGTCCAGGATCACCAGATCGATGGCGTGATTGCGGATACAGTCGAGAACTTCATGGCTGTCGCCAGACTTCAGTTTGACTGTGATATTTTTATTTTTCTGTAGCAGGACTTCTATCGACATTCTGACGATAGGATGTTCGTCCATAATGATAACGGATGCCGGTTTCATTTTTTATGCCTCAGATTGTTAAAAGCGTTATGCTGAGTTTGGTTCAAACTCTCGAAATGCCGGAAGGATAAATTTGCAGATCCTTATAGGGTGGTATTTCCCTGGAAAGAGCGAAAGCATCCTTGTTAACGTAGTGGTAATGTCATTGCCTCAGCGCGGTCATCTCATTTGGCTGGTGGCGGCAAAAAGGTTTTTCTTATTCATAATTGGTACGCGTCTTATTATACCGTGTAAGTTTTCTCCGAAAAGCCTGCAGATTAATTCATGATTATTGATTTGTATTATCTTCTGGATCTGAATGGCTATTTTTTTAAATTTAGCGGAAATGTCCTGTTATTCCATTTACCGCATCTTTTCATCTTTATGTAATAACAAAAAATAACAGATACCACTATATGTTGCAAAGTTGTTAATGAAATGGCGGGGCAGTAAAACGTCTCACCTGCTGCTGAAGTGGCGTGAATTTGCACAGATAGCGCGTCTCATCCTCATCCTGATACCTCTCCCCGATATCAGAAAAATACTATGCCGGAAGAGCAAAATCTTCTGCGGCCTTCGCTTTAAGCGCCAGGGGCGTGCAACCAAATTGCTTGTTTTTACATCATTATCATCCTGTTAACGGAACCATCAATCCCTTAACGCATGGATGAAAGTGCTGCGCTTTACTTATTCTTTAATATTTCACGTGGTTCAGAGTCAGAAATTAGGAATAGTTGTAATTTCGAGATTTATGTTAACAGTTAACATAAAATTAACATTTTCAGTAAGTAACTTCCTAAAGATCTTTAGGAAATAAGGGGTTAGGTTAAGAGTAAAACGGGCAGTCGGAGAGATTATTGAGAAGATGCAGCAGTTCCTGGCGATGGCTAAGCCCGAGCTTCACCAGAATGCAGCTCAGGCGATAGATAATGCGGCTGTAGGGGCGATTCTGCAGCAGGGCGATCTGACGTAGTGACTTCCCCCGCGACAGCTCCTGTAAAATGGGCCACTCGCCGCGAGAGAACCACTCTTTACTGGAGCCCTGTGGAGGGCTGATGTCCATCAGGCTGTGCTGGAGTGCCGCCGCCGTTGACTGGCGTTCAAGGACATGAAACGGCCCCGCCGCTTTACAGAACAGACGGGTGTCGTAATTATCCGCCCTGACCAACAGATACGGCGTGAGAAAGGGCGGATACAGGCTGTGTCTTCTCAGCTGATCCAGCTTTTCCATAAGCGCCGTGGTGCGGCTTTCAATATCTACCACCAGACGGGCTGCAGGCCACTGGTTGAGCGCCTGAAAGGCTTCGTCCAGCGTCGGGTAGTCGCTACAGCTGCTCAGGGGAAACTGGCTGTTCAGAAAACCGGTGCGCAGGAAATGATCTTCCGTGACCAGAATAATAAAGGGCGCGTCGGTTTTGCGATGTTGGTGGATGGACTGGCTCAAAAATTCGAGCCGGTCGAAAAAGGGGGGAGCAAAAGGCGAGTGCGTAAATCCCAGTGCATCACTTCCTGTACGCCGCCGCCGGTAACGGCGCACTGTCATTCGCATGGCTTCCCTCCTGGAAATGGCTTTTTATTCCTCCGGCCATGTCCAGGACGGCCAGTAGTACCCCTGGCCGAGTCCTGCTCCTGCCTGTCGTGCCCGGCTATGATCCTTTTCAGTCTCAATACCTTCAATAAGCACGTTGTCGGCAAGCTGAAAGCAACGTGTCACCAGTTGCCCGAGCGCAGGGGTGGCGCGTAAACGCCAGAATGCTTCCTTGTCGATTTTTATGCCGGTTAACGGCAGCCGGCAGGACAAAAACGGTTGGACGATCGCTTCATCAATATCATCCAGCCAGATACCGTGGCCTTGTCTTCTGAGCTGCAGCAGGCGCTGGTGAACGTCCTGCCGTTTTGTGTCAGACAGCGCCAGAAAGCGTGCCGGGTCGACAATTTCTATATTCAGCGGTGCGGCAGGCAGCCGGAGAAGCCGCTGAAAGGCGTCCGGCTGCGTTAATACGGTTATCGGCAGATTGACGTAAAGATTATGACAGTGCGGGGTATTTTTTAGCGCGACAAGTTGCGCTTCAAGCAGCGTAAGTGACCACTCCGCAGACCGATCGTTGAAAAATGCTTCGCTTTGCTCTCTTGCTGACAGAACGCTCAGCACTTCCACCCCAACCTGGCGCTGCGAGGAGAGGGCGATGATAGGCTCAAGTTTGATGCCCGCGATATCGTGAGAGAGGTGCTGCAAGCTGGGGGACGTATCGATCAGGTTTTGCGCTGTCACTCCATTGTCCTGTTGTCTGTCAGCCTCCAGGCGGCCGGGATACCTCACACTAGTGTGACGAGCTGACGCTCAGGAAAACAGCAGGCGTTACTTAAATGCAGCTAAGCCTTTTCGCAGCGCTAAATTCTACGAAAGAAAGGCCGGGGATGTTGAAAAAACAGCCATATTTACAATCAGCTAGCCCTAATCGGGGGTGAAAACGGAAAAGGCATTGACTCACCTGCCATTGACCGTATAATTCTTCGCGTTTCACCACCGCGAAGTTCACTCTTCTCAGTGCGCCCTTAGCTCAGTTGGATAGAGCAACGGCCTTCTAAGCCGTAGGTCGTAGGTTCGAATCCTACAGGGCGTGCCATTATGAATCATGAACTTACGCCTCTTTCACTTCCTCCTCATTTCCGTTGTGGGACATATTTGGGACATCAAGCCCAAAAATCGAGTCAATTTGCTTCGCATGCTCAGTTAAATGGTTAGGTGCTAAGTGGGCATATCGACGGACCATTTCGATGCTTTCCCAGCCGCCCATTTCCTGTAATACAGATAAAGGAACACCGGACTGAATTAACCAGCTTGCCCATGTGTGTCTCAGGTCATGAAAACGGAAATCCTCAATACCTGCACGACGACAAGCTGCATTCCATGCACTCTGGTCATCAACCCGCATCTTCCTCACTGATGGAGTCTTAGAGCCATCAGGTCGAACACCGGCTTTCATATGGACGAACACCCATTTATGATGATTGCCAATCTGATCGCGCAGAACCTTACAGGCTGTATCATTCAGCGCTACGCCAATAGCTCTGTTTGATTTACTGTCTTCAGGATTCACCCAGGCAACCCGACGCTGCATGTCTATCTGTTGCCATTCCATATTGATGATGTTCGAGCGACGAAGTCCGGTTGCCAGTGCGAACTTAACAACCGACTTCAGCGGCTCAGGACACTCCTCAATAAGCCTCTTCGCCTCTTCATGCTCCAGCCATCGCACCCGCTTATTCCTTACTGCAGGAACCTTAATAACTGGAGCCTTCTCCAGCCACTTCCAGTCACGTTCTGCCGCACGCAGAATGGCCTTCATCAGTGCCAGATGCTTGGCCTTGGTGGAAGTCGTGACGGGGGAGGCTGAATATACCGGTGCTGGCTTACCATTCTTCTGCGCCGCGGCTGCCTGAATCTTCCATATCTCAAGCAGCTTGCGGTTGCTCATCTTATTTACAGCTGAGTAAATCCTTTGCTCCGTAACATCCTTTAATCGAATCCCTTCGAAATGCGCCAACCAGAACGCCATGCGGCTGCGGTCGTCATTCAGTGACTTCTTCTCGGCTTTTTCCTCAAGCCACCGCATGCAGGCATCATCAAACGTTACATCAGGGAAATCGCCAAGCCGGTCTACTCGCCACAGTTCAGCTTTGCGTTTGTCATGTAGTTCAGTAGCGAGCCGCTTGTCGGAAGTCCCAAGGCTTTCCTTAATTCGCTTCCCGCCCGGTAGCGAGTACGATGCGTACCATATTTCACCTCTGCGGAAGAGTGACATTTCGTTTCCTCTTTAATGCCATCACCCGCGCTCACGCCGACAGTATGCAGCGGAGACTGAAGAGCCGCAATGCAGGCTTGCCGTGTAGTGAGGTATGGGGATTTAGGTTTTGAAGGGTCTTTGCGTGTTGCCTGAAGGCGGCCTGTGCGAATCCAGTTAGTGGCGGTAGGTCTGGATATCTTGAGAAATGCACAGGCCTCATCGAGTGTGAGGCTGTGTGATTCCATGGTTACTCCGTCATTTCATTGTTTTGCTTATGACGCGGTAGATGTATGGTTGTTTTGATGGATGGATATCATTTTTGGCGGTAGCTATTGCCAGCGCATCACTCTTCTTAAAATGTACTGACACCACCTCATCCTCATGCATTGCCGAGCGCCTGTGATAGCGAACCAGAATGTGGGCAATCATTATCTATCTCCAATAAAAAACCGCCATTGCGGCGGTCTAGTCGATTACGATTTTTCCTGACTTGATAGCGTCGTAGATTAGCTCTGCTGAGTGTCCGTTGCTGGCTGACCGTCGGCATAATTCAGCAATGGCAAATATCGCATCCTGCTTCTTCATATCAGCTTCTGAGCGGATAGGGCGTAATTCATCAGCCCAGAAAGGCCGAGTTGTCTTGCAGTCAAATACAAGCGCTTCCTTCCATGCTACTGCATCACCGTGCGCTTCAGGTCGCTCGGTGTAAGCAACTGTAGCCTCAACCCATTCACCGCCGTAATTTGCCTCTATGCGACAACCAACCGGAGGCAATCCCTGCCCATCCCATTCTGTCTTGCCGGCTGCAAATGCGGCTTCGTATTCTACTAGTGTCACACTTTCACGTTGGCAAGGCTCTGTTGGTGTTATGCATATGGCTTTTGCAATTGGTCCGTAAGTTAAAGAACAGTCATCAGGCCAATTACCATGTTCGTCATAGAAATCAATTGTCGCCTCATCAACAAAACGAACGCACTCAACAGCCCCTTCAGGCCAACCGCCAAGCTTAGGTAATTCCTGCACTAAAATATCAATCAGTTTCACATCCATCTCCTTACGCTAATTTCTTATAGACGCGAGGCTCATCAACAGTAGCCGCGCGAAGTTCGTGTTCGTGATGCACCGAGTAGTTGCCATCATCCCATTTGCACCAACACTTCGGATGGTCGCTATCCGGCTCAATCTGGCTCTCAACCATCCCTCTGATGCCTCCAGACTTAAGCTGCACTAACGCTGACCTGCTCCCCGTTGATTAGTACACCCCGATGTTAGTAATGTCTTCATAAGCCACATGAGGACATCCCCATGAAGAAGCGTTTTTCCGACGAACAGATCATCAG